>NZ_QGDO01000002.1:630406-945609 GCF_003149185.1 Sediminitomix flava
ACGGAGTTCAATTGAGGAGCTGTACCACGAATGTTTGCAAAACGTGCTTCACCCTGGTCGTACTGAACATAAATACCGCTCACACGCTTCAAAGCATCTCCAATGTTAGAATCTGGGAAACGACCTACTTGGTCAGCAGATATTACATTTACAATGTTCATTGCATTTTTCTGCTGGTTAAGTGCTCTAGCTTGGCTACCACTTTGTCCGTAAACAATTACCTCATCCAAAGCTTTAGCTGCTTCAAATTGGAAATCGATTACCGTAGTCTCACCGCTTTTGACAGTGACAGTTTTTGTCAGTTTTTCATACCCTAAGTACGAGATAATTAGTTCTTGGTCACCCGCATCGATGTTTACCAAACGGAATTCACCGTTTACATCAGTTGCAGTTCCTTTTCCTTGGCTATCAACATATACCAAAGCACCTGGCAAAGGCAAGTTGTTTTCATCAATTACACGGCCACGAAGTGATCCTTGACCAAATGCATTGAGTGCAAAAAGTGATGCAAAAATTGTTAGTATTATTTGCAGCGATTTCATAATTGAAAAAAGATATTTGTTTTGTTTGCCGCAAATATGTGATATACAATTACTTCTTGATAAAAATCTATTTTAACAGTAAATGATAATATCTTAAACGATGCACTGTGTTATATTTATTCACCAGCGTACTATTCACAGAATGTAAATATTGAATTTACCTTAGAAAAACTTTCATCGATAAACGCTCCATGATCTCCATAAGCGCACCTACTTCGACTATACTCTATAAATACTTCTAAATGTAATATTGAAATCTTACAGTAACAGTATACACATCACCTTTACAATTCATTAAAAAAGTTTTTCACTGAAAAGGAAAAAAGTCATTCGTTTGTCTCACAAAATCTGAATTTCTTACTTTTACACTGCAACTGACTAAAATTCAAATGAACTCAAAGGAAATCTATTCTTTACTTGAAAAAAAACATCTACAATTCAATCAAGCAGACTTTATTGCAGATGATCCTATTAGTATCCCACATCGTTATAGTAAAAAACAGGATATTGAAATTATGGGTTTTTGGGCTTCTATGCTAGCTTGGGGACAACGAAAAACAATTATAAATAAGTGTCTTCAACTGACCGAAATGATGGATGATGCACCTTATGACTTCATCATCAATCATCAAGAAAATGACCTAAAGCCCTTTCTCAATTTCAAGCACAGAACCTTTAATGATCTTGATACACTTTATTTCCTTTCATTCTTCAAACACCATTATCAGTATCACGATAGCTTAGAAGAAGCATTTACAAAAGGGATGAAAGAAGGTTATGACGATGTTGAAAATGCTCTTATTCACTTTCATGAATACTTCTTTTCTTTAGAAGATGCTCCACAGCGCACGAGAAAGCATATTGCTAGTCCTGCTAGAAAATCAGCTTGTAAAAGACTCAATATGTTTTTGAGATGGATGGTCAGAAAAGATAATCAGGGAGTTGATTTCGGGATATGGAACAGCATTCATACATCTCAATTAATTTGTCCTTTAGATGTTCATGTGGAACGAGTTGCTCGAAAATTGGGATTATTGGAAAGAAAGCAATCCGATTGGAAGGCAGCACAAGAGTTAACGACTCGATTAAAAATCTACGACAGCAATGATCCTGTAAAATATGACTTCTCACTTTTCGGTCTTGGCATAGAAAATTATAATTTTACATCATGAAAGAACAATTGAACCTTAGTGGTGAATGGGCTTATCAAGAAGATTATGGTTCAGGTGTTTCCAAAGGAACATTAAAACTCACGCATCAAGGTGATGTAATTAATGGCACCTTTTATTTGGAGGAAAACACTGAAGGAGAAACGCCATTTAAGTTAGAAGAAGAGGTAAGAGGTAAAATAGAGGATAATAAACTTTACTTGAATGGTATCTCTTATACAATCACTGACAATCCTAGTGAAGAAGAATTTGACTACTTTCTTGATAACTGGGAGGGGCAAATCATGAGCAATGACTTGATTGTAGGAGAAGCAGAAGATGAACAAGGTGTTTTAGGTATATTTTCACTTAGAAGAATCTAACAATCTTATATATAGCATAAAATGGTAATTGAAAATCTACGAGCAAACTGTAAACTGAACAATGGTGTACGTATGCCTTATATGGGATTGGGCGTATACCTGAGTGAAGAAGGTGAGGAAGTCATCAATGCAGTAAAATGGGCATTGAAAGCAGGATATAGAAGTATAGACACTGCTGCAATATATAAAAATGAAGAAGGCGTTGGGAAAGCAATCCAAGAGTCTGAAGTTCCTCGTGAAGAAATCTTCTTAACGACTAAAATCTGGAATGCAGATCAAGGCTATCAGAGTACGATAGATGCATTTAACAAAAGCCTTAAAAAGTTAAATACAGATTATGTAGACCTTTTGCTTATCCATTGGCCTGTTAAAGGTAAATATGTAGATACTTGGAAAGCTTTAGAGAAAATTTATCATGATGGGAAAGCAAGAGCAATTGGGGTAAGTAACTTCCTTCAGCACCAACTAGAAGATATTTTGAAGGTGGCTGACATCACTCCAATGGTCAATCAAATTGAATTTCACCCAGAACTTCAACAACCTGCTCTTTTAGAATTCTGCAAAGCAAATAAAATTCAGGTTGAAGCATGGGCTCCTATGATGCAAGGCAAAATATTTGAAGTTCCAGAAATTAAAGCTTTAGCTGAAAAATATGGAAAATCACCTGCACATATTGTTTTAAGATGGGATGTTCAGATGGGAGTTGTCACTATTCCTAAATCGGTGAAAGAGCATAGAATTATTGAAAATGCTAATATTTTCGATTTTGAGCTTTCAGATGAAGATATGCTCATCATCAAAGGATTAGATAAAAATAAAAGAATAGGCCCTGATCCTGATAACTTCGATTTCTAGGAGCTAGAACATACTATAAATAAACATTGCCAATACTCTCTACATTGAGTATTGGCATTTTTATTTTCGTTTTCGTCTCCTTTTTCTTCTCCTCCTCAAGCTACTCTGAGACTGATACTTACCAATAACAATTGCGGTAACAAAGACTGTGTAAAAATTTCCTATTAAACCAAATAATACTACTAGCCTTCTAGAAACATCTGTTGCAGGACTTATATCTCCGTAACCGATAGTGAGCAAGGTGATAAAACTGAAATACAGAAAGTCGGGGAAAAATTGGTTGTCAATTCCGTCAAAAGCTGTAGCAGCATTGTCAATGCTCATAAAAATAATAGCTCCCAAAACTCCCATCAATATAAACCCACAAAAGACTGCTGAAATTAAATCTATATCAACCATTCGTAGGCGAAGAATGTCCATATAGATTCTATTACTCACCAAGAAAAAATAAAATAGGTAAGTTAAAGGAAATACAAATGACATTCGGTGAGCTATAAATAGTTCTTCAAACCGACTTACAAAAGCTAAGAGAATAAGCACGACAACCAATGTACGCTCAAATTTTGAGCGTTTTATAAATAGAATTGCACTAATTGTAATGTTTTGGAATAGGTAAAGTGCATCGGCAAAACTGTCATAATCATTCGGCGTCAGTAAATCGCCAAAGAGCATCCACAAGAAACTAAAAAGATAGATGGAATACCTCCATTGATAAATCCATACTATTTTGCGCAGGCTTGAATAATTCATGGTCAATTAATCGAAGTCAACTGATTCTAAAGTATAGAAATTACAAATTGAGACAGGATTAATTGATGTAGGAAAGCGTATAAATAGAAAAAACCTTCAAATGTGGAAATCCAATCTGAAGGTTTTTAAATCCTATAACGGATGTGATGTGTATTTTTAAAATAAACCTTAAAGAGGTCTACCAGGGTTTGCAGAGTAGTTAACTTTAAGCGCATTCGCATCTCTTAGTTTACTACGGATATCTGAAATAATACCCATTTTTACTTCTCTGTCCACCTTAAGAGACATCGTAATCTTGTCTCTAACTGCCTCGTCAAGCTTATCTTTTTCCTGAGCAACAAACAAAGGAATGTTATCAGGACTTGATACCGCCCCATTCAACTGAATAACTGGCTCTTTACCATACTTAGCTTGGTCAATTGGTGCACCTACATAAATTTCAGTAACCAATGATTTCTTCTCAAGTTTTGTAATCTCAGAAGCCGCAGGTAGTGAGTTCTTAACTAGAAGGTCACCACTTTTGAATACTGTAGATACCATGAAGAAGAAAAGAAGCATAAATACGATATCAGGAAGAGCAGCCGTCGAAATTTTAGGCTCATCTTTTGATTTCTTCGAGAATTTAGACATAGCTATCTATCTTCATAAAAGTCCTTCCCCCGTAGAAGAAGGACCTGTTAGAATTTTTTTTATTTTCCAGCTTCTGAAGGCTCGGCATCAGAAACGAGGTTTTTATAAGCGTCTTTAGCGTCTTTAATCATCGCTTTATGAGCCGGATTATTCGGATCAAGAGCTTTGTATGACTCTACAGACATTTTCAAATGTGCTGCTCTAAGCTCAGTATAAGCACGAGACAACTCATTTCTTAACGCAATATAAATCTCGTAGCTAGTACCACGGTCAGTTTTTAGAGAAATAATAGCTTTATTTGGCTCCTCAGAAGACTTTGGATCCTTACCATTGTTAGTAATAAAAGCTTTTACTTGCTCTCTGATCTCACCTACTTCTGCTGGATTATTCTCGGCAAGGATCATATCCTCAGAGTTCACGAGAATGTTGAAGATGTTTCTTTCTTTAATTTTAACATCTGTTGTTTCCACTTTAGGAGGTAGCATTACTGCCAAACCTTTATCTGAAGCGATAGTAGATGTTACAAGAAAGAAGATCAACAAAAGGAAAGCAATATCTGCCATCGACGACGAATCGACATCTGCTGCAGGTCTTGACTTTTTCTTTTTAATCATTTTGATCAGATTTTAAAGGTGAGAAATATTAACCGATTCCCAGCTTTCTAAAGGTGCTTCTTAGAAGCGTAATAATAATACCCAAGAATGCAATACCGAACATCAAGTACGTAGTAATCAAACCAGCACCGATAAGTCTTGAAGTAGACTCAGTATACACTTTGTATTTAGGTAAAATCATGCTACCATCTGCCAATGAATAAGCGATCGCAAAAAGAACGCCAATGAAGACAGCTGAAGCTAGCCCTTTAACCAAGGCTTTAGGATTATTAATGGCATTTAAAATCGGTCCGATAATGAAGGCACCCAGTACGGCTAAACCAAATAGGATATAAGTGATTTGTAAACCGTATTCTGCTACATCTCCACCGATACTTGAAACTTCTTCCATAATGATAAGTTTTTTTGGTGAAAACTAATGCTATTACTTCTTAGAAAGTTCGTACTTGATAAGTACGTCGATCAAAGAGATTGAAGCATCTTCCATTTGGTTAACGATAGAATCAATCTTAGATACACAGTAGTTGTAGAATACTTGAAGGATCGCACCTACGATCAAACCACCTACTGTAGTCAAAAGTGCTACTTTAATACCACCGGCTACTAGGGCTGGAGAGATATCACCTGCTGCTTCAATAGCATCGAATGCACCAATCATACCGATTACTGTACCCATGAAACCTAACATTGGAGCAAGAGCGATACATAGAGAGATCCAAACTAGACCTTTTTCCAAACGACCCATTTCTACTGAACCGTAAGCAACTACTGATTTTTCAACCATTTCTACGCCTTCAGAAGCTCTCATCAAACCTTGTGTGAAGATTGATGCAACTGGACCTCTTGTTGCTTTAGTTACTTCGATTGCTTGGTCAACACCACCTTCGTTCAATGCAGTTTCTACATTTTCCAAAAGTTTCTTAGTGTTTGTAGTAGCAAGGTTCAAAGTAATGATACGCTCGATAGCTACAGCCAAACCGAAGATCAAACATGCCAATACAGCTGACATAAAGTCCCATCCACCTTCAATAAACTTTTGTTTAACCTCTTGGTGGAAAGTTTTTTCTACTACAGGAGCTGGAGCTTCCTCTTCAACTACCTCTTCTACAGCTGCAACTTCAGTGCTATCACCTGCTACTGCAGTGCTATCTACTTGCTCAGACGCTACTTCTTCCACGTCTGCTCCTTCTTGTGCGTAAGTATTTGGAACAAGTCCGAAAGACAAGGCACAAACCAGCATCAATAATGCAAATACTCTTTTCATAACAAAATGTGATTAAGAGAACAATTTTGTGTTTTAGTACAAATTTTTAACTAAAAAAGAATCTCAACAATTATAGCAAAGAGGAAGGGATTCGAACCCTTGAGACGTAAGCGCCAACACGCGTTCAAGACGTGTGCCATAAACCACTCGGCCACCTCTCTCTGATATAATTAGTAAAGGCGATCTAGAAACGTTAAAATCACGATTACCTCGTGCAATTTATAGACATTTTGATAGCCTTGTACTATTCATTGATATTTTTTAACTTAAATGAACATACAAATAAATCAATAAAAATTTATCCATGCAAGCATTAAAATATTTACAAGGGTATTTTTAATACTTTATAAGATTACTAAATGGAACTATTTTAGCACTTAATTATCCAACAAATCTCTCACTATCTGACAGTTCCCCTCTCAAAGAAAGCTGCATCCATTTTTTTACTTCTTCTGTACTTTTTGACACCGCAAATAAATACATCAGTTTAGTTATTGCAGCCTCTGTAGTCATATCGCCTCCTCCTACTACACCGATAGCTTCCAAGTGTGAACCTGCCGCATACAAACCTTGCTGTACCATTCCACCTGTACATTGCGAGATATTGACAACTACGATGTCATTATCTACTGCAGCTTTCAGGGCTTCAGTTACCCAAGGCAAGGTAGGCGCATTTCCAGCACCAAACGTTTCCAAAATAACCCCTTTTAGATTCGGCGTGTTCAACAATGCATCAAAATAAGACTTGGTCATTCCTGGAAATAACTTCAGGATAATGACGTTTTCGTCCATCTGAGTGCATATTTTAAAGATTCCTTTTTGTTTAAACAGCAAATTTCGCTGATATTCTATATGAATACCCGCTTCAGCTAGGGCTGGGTAGTTGTAAGATTTGAACGCAGTAAAATTAAAATTCTGTACTTTTTTTGCTCTATTACCTCTCAAAAGCTTGTTGTCAAAGCAAATACAGACCTCTTGAACTAGTGCATCTCCTTTCTCATCTGTTGTTGAAGCAATCTCTAAAGCAGAGATCAAATTCTCACGTGCATCGGTACGGGGAGAACCGATTGGTAACTGCCCTCCTGTAAGAATAACAGGTTTAGACAAGTTTTCTAGCATAAAAGAAAGAGCTGAAGCCGTATAGGCCATGGTGTCTGTTCCATGTAATATTACAAAACCACTATAATCATCATAAAAATCTTCAATCAGCCTAGAGAGAATAGCCCAATGATTCACCCCTACGTCTGATGAATCTAGGAGTGGGTCAAAAGAAATTACGGTAAGTCCCAAATCAAATCTTTTCAACTCAGGTACTTTGTCAATAATTTTCTCAAAATCAAAGGGGACAAGACTACCTGTTTCGGCATCGTGATCCATCCCGATTGTTCCTCCGGTATAAATGATCAGAATTGAAGTTCCAGAACTGTTTGGTTTGGTTGTGTTGATGTTTACGGTTTTGTAGTATTCTACAGACATGCTCTTTGTCATTTTTCGATAGTAAGAATCAAGATATCTAATCGTATTACCTTTATTGTGCCTTACTAAATAAGGCTAAAGCGTTTTCAGTAGTAATTCGTTCTACTTCTTCTACTGACACTTCTTTGTAATCACTCACCTTGTCTGCTATATATTTGATAAAAGATGGTTCATTACGTTTTCCTCTTTTAGGTACAGGTGGCAAGTAAGGACAATCTGTTTCCAAAACGATTTCATTCAAATCTATTTCTGGAACGACTGTATTCATACCCCCATTTTTATAAGTGATCACACCGCCCAAGCCTATTTTAAAGTCTAATTCTTTAAGTCTTTGGGCTTCTTCCGCTGTTCCTGCAAAGCAATGAAGAACACCAAAAAGCTTATCATCTTTCAGTTCTTCCAACAACTCTATAGTTTCTGCCATTGCATCACGACTGTGAATCACTAAAGGAATCCCATATTTTTTGGCCCATTCAGCCTGAATTCGGAAAGCTTCTTTTTGCTGTTCTATATAAGTCTTATCCCAATAAAAGTCTAAGCCCATTTCACCAACAGCAATAAACTCTCGTTTTGAAAGCCAATCTTCAACGATATAAAGTTCTTTTTCAAAATCCTTACCCACCGAACAAGGGTGAAGCCCCATCATTGAGTAACAGATTCCTTTATATTTTTCTTCCAACTCCATCATCCCATCAATCGACTCATGATCAATGTTTGGCATGAAGATTTTTTTTACTCCTTCCGAAAAAGCTAACTCAAGCATTTGTTCTCTGTCGTCTTCAAACTTGCTTGAATAAATATGTGCGTGCGTATCTATCATTGTATTTTTGACCTAAACTATTTCGACAAATAAAAGGAATGAATAATTATGAAAAAAATCCTTTTTTTTAATGAAATGAGATTATCCATTATATTGAAATTTGTATAAGAAATTTGTAGAAACGTTACAAAAATTTAATATCCATATGAACACTTAATCCATTTTCGAGAAAAGATAAAATTTGTCTTAAATTGTAAAGTAATCTTAAATGGAAGGATGTGGGCATGCTTTTTTCAACGAGAGGAAGGCACACCATCAAACGATGAATCATGAAAAAATACAGTCTTTTTACTTTTATAGTCTTTATTTCATTAGGCTTCAATTTTATAGGATCAGAGGCGGGGAGATATCCAGTAGATGAAACCATAGAATTCAAAAATGGTGAGAAATATAAATATGTGATCAGTTATGCTTTTTGGGATGCTGGAGAAGCCACAATACAACTCGATAAAGAACTAGCAATGGTCAATGACAGACCTTGTTATAATGTTACTGTTGATGGAATAACGACTGGGATTTTTGGTATGACTACAATAGTCAAAGATAAATGGCAGACATTTATAGATACAGCCGAAATACATCCGCTTAAGTTTTATAGAGATATTAAGGAAAATAGTTATACCCTTAAAGAGACTACAATCTTTGACCACGAGAGGAAGAAAGCTACAGTTGAAGGGAATAAAAAAGGAAAACCATACAGTGGTGAGTACGATATTGCTAAAAGCTCTCAAGACCTTATTAGTGGTTATTACTACCTCAGGACTCTTGAATATGAAAACTTCTCAAAAGGCGATACTATTGTGATGGATGCTTTTTTTGAAGATGAAGCTTACGAATTCAAGATTTTATATTTAGGAAAGGAGAAAGTTTTCTCAAACTTTGGTCGAATAGAATCTCACATTTTCTCTCCTATCATGCCAGAGAATGCATTATTTAGAGGAGTTCATCCTATCAAGTTTTGGATGACTGACGATCAATATAAAGTACCAATCAAAGTGAATGCAGCACTAATTATAGGTGATGTAGAAATAAACCTAGTAGATTACAAAAAGGTATATCCTGAAAAACTAGGAAAGCATAAGAAGAAGAAAAAGAAGAAATCATAATTCTAAAACATAAAAAAGCCTGACTTACAATCTGTAAGTCAGGCTTTATATTTATCTAAAGACTTTATTTCTTGAAACCAATTGTTTTTGGTTTCCAGCCATTTTCTTCAATATCCTTAGCAGACTCTAAGACTTTTTCTCGCATCTGCTCTTTATAATTAAATAAATTCACCGCAATAGTTTCATCGAAAGCCCCAACAATCTGGGCAGCCAGAATACCGGCATTTTTGGCGCCATCTAAGGCTACTGTAGCTACAGGAACACCACCTGGCATTTGTAGAATAGATAATACAGAATCCCAACCATCAATAGAATTACTAGATTTCACTGGAACTCCAATAACTGGAAGTGTAGTCATAGAAGCGACCATACCTGGCAAGTGAGCTGCTCCGCCTGCTCCTGCAATTATTGCTTTAATTCCTCTATCTCTTGCTTGCGTAGCATATTCTACCAAACGTTCTGGTGTACGGTGAGCTGAAACAATTGTCAATTCAAACTCAACGCCTAATTCTTCTAAAACTGCAGCTGCATCAGACATTACTTTCAAGTCTGATTGACTCCCCATGATGATTCCTACTTGCATACCTTTATTAACTATGGTTTAATTAATTTTACTGCAAAACTAAAATAAAGTTTGTATTAAGCACTAGCGAATAAGGTCAAGTTCGAAATTAAGGAAAAGAATAAGGCTCAAATCAATTAATTCTGAAAACGATTGTACAAGAAACTTCGAGCCCTCGTGGAGACATCAGATTTGCAAAATCTTGAGTAATGTCTTGGACTCCCTCTTGGAATACGGCTTCTCCCCCACTCGTCAGAACACCATACCCCATACTGAGTATCATGAAACGCTTCCCAAAATCAAATTTGTAACCACCACTAAATTGAAAAGTACTTCCTTCCTCAAGGATATAATAGCCATATTCTTCATTGACATTTACCTCTAAATTATCAAGTCCTGTACTCCAAGACATAGAAGCACCTAAGAAAACAGAATTCGCATTTGGCGTAAAATAGTATCTTGTACCAATACCTCTTTTTGCTCCGGCCATACTCAATCCTATTCCAGCGTTCAGATCAAGATTAGGACTGACAGATAAATTTAGTTGTACTCCTGTTCCATAAGGAGCATTCCACCCTGCCCCTAACCCGATACCAAATTTTGAGGGTTCATCATTCTGCATGACTTCTTGAGCGAAAGAGAATCTAGTTAAAGTGAAAAAAATAAGATGAAAAAAGCTGACCTTGATTTCATTATAATTGACATAAAAAAATGATAATTAGTTATCAGTTAAATTTACAAATCTGTAAAGATAAAAAAGTATACGCCAAAACTATTACCCTTCTTCAAATCCCATTAAATTCAAATAATTAGTTTGAATCCAAGATAACTTTTTGAAACATTAGCTTTTGGCTTCTCGGACATTCAAACCTTCGTTAAAATATGATCTTTTTCATTTCAAGTATTTAAATTGTCATGAGAAAACTAAACCAAAGCACACTTAAGCATGAATAATTGTCAGAATTGTACAGCACAGATAGCTGAAGACCTTCAAATATGTAATACTTGTGGATTCCCTTTAGGAGGGAGTAAACAAGAACAAGCTGCATTCCGAGCTAAACAAATCATCCAGAAGTCCAAAGTGAAACAGTCGCTCAAAAACCTGATCGCAGCTCGTATTATTCTTATTATTTGGGGAGTTTTCTACATTCTTGCAGCCTTCATTCCATCTTTTGGAATTCAGTCCAATGCAGAGATCGGCATTAGTGTAGTACTAGGTCTCATTTTTATTGCGTCTTCTTTCCTTGCTACAAAAAAGCCTAAAATAGCATTGATTATCCCTTTGAGTATTCTGATCATATCATATCTCTTAGTATTATTCATTTCACCAATAGCCTTATTCAATGGAATATTATGGAAAGCACTAATACTAATGGTTCTGTTCTATGCCTATTTTAGAGTTAGAAATGCTGAAAAAATACTAGCCGAGAATCCTTATTTAAGGACTCAATTAGATACTAACAGATAATTCTCTCCTCTTTGATGAAAACACAACTGAACAAGATCTTTAACTCAGAAAGAATGCTACAATTGATTTTAATAGCATACTTTCCACTTATACCATTATTATCCTTCCTCGGATATCAATCAATCTTCTTCATCATTATTCATGTATTTATAGCCATAATTTTCATTATAACTAAACACAATCGGAATATTCAAACAAATAGATACTTCATCATTTTTAGTTGTTTTTTCTTTATCCTTTTCTTTTCTCTTTGAATAAAAAACGATCGAAAGCATACTAGAATTCTAAAAAAGGTTAATCATTCCAATTAAATGATTAACCTTTTCACGTTAATGTATCTTTGTTTATTGAAATCTCATGAAAGAATTGTCATAATTTAATTAACTTCAAGCTGCTCAAATTTTTCTTGGCTAAAAATTTGATTTAAGGAGAATACAAAAACGATAATCAGCGATATGAAGAAAACATTTTATTTACCCCAGATTCATTTAAAATGGAGCAACTCATTGGCTGTGATTACTATCATTGCAATTTTTGCGAGTTGCGCTTCTCCTCATTACACCTACCAAGCTCAACAAGCTCGTAGGGAAGCCAAAAAACAAGGTACAAATCTAACAACTGTATCTGCACCAAAACTTGACAATAGCACTCTGAAAGAGAATACAGTGACTAAAACTAAGACAGGAAAAGCTGCTCCTGTTCTTAAAAAAGCTGAATCTTTTTTAGGTACTAAATATAAATATGGAGGGAATACACGCTCAGGAATTGACTGCTCTGGTTTGATGTGTGTATCATTTAAACAAGGCGGCATTGCACTTCCAAGAGTTTCCTCTGATCAAGCAAGACAAGGGACAGCTGTGGCTATGAATGATCTCAAAGAAGGTGATTTACTTTTCTTTACCTATCCTGGTGGGTCTAAAATAACCCATGTAGGCGTAGTTGAAGAAGTAAAAGGGCCTAATGAGGTAATTTTTATACATGCGTCTTCAAGCAGAGGAGTTACAAGAGATAATTTATACAGCAGCTATTTCAAAAAAGTATTTGTCAAAGCAAGAAGAGTACTATAACAACTTTTTGAAGGTTGCTGAAATTGGATTCTTTTCTTAGTTTTGATACTTGCCTGATGACAATGATTCGCTTTTAAGCTAAAAGGAAAGAAAGTTTCTAAATTCCTTTAATGAAATCAACTTTTTTTACATCAGCACTCTTTAAATGATTGGCAACCTATTGATGAAGGATAGACTAGGGTATGGCAGAAAATCATAATTATACCGAAGATAGTATTAAGTCACTGGAACCAAGGGAACATATTCGCTTGCGTCCGGGGATGTATATTGGAAAATTGGGTGATGGTACATCACCAGATGATGGAATTTATGTCTTAGTAAAAGAAGTAATCGACAACTCTATTGATGAGCATATGATGGGCTTTGGTAAGCAAATCGATATGCGTATCACAGAAGAGATGGTTGAAATACGCGATTACGGTAGAGGAATTCCATTAGGAAAGGTCATCGACTGTGTATCGAAAATCAACACTGGAGCAAAATATGATTCTTCTGCATTCCAGAAATCAGTAGGTCTGAATGGTGTCGGTACAAAAGCAGTAAATGCACTTTCCAATCACTTTAAAGTTATTTCTGTTCGTGAAGGGCAAAAGAAAGAAGCCGAATTCGAGCAAGGTAAACTGACAAAAGATCATAAGATTGTAGATAGTTCTGAGAAAAATGGAACACGAGTTTTATTCAAACCCGATGAGACTATTTTCAAGAACTACCGCTACATCCCTGAGTTTTTGGATGACCAAGTTTGGAATTATGCTTTCCTAAATGCTGGATTGACAATTAATTTCAACGGAGTTAAATACCATTCAAAAAATGGTCTTTATGATCTTCTAATGAGAAAATTGGATGAAGATGCACTTCGCTATCCAATTATTCACCTTAAAGGAGATGATATTGAGGTTGCTTTAACGCACACCAACCAATACGGTGAAGACTATTATTCTTTCGTAAACGGACAGTACACTACTCAAGGTGGTACGCACCAAGCAGCACTTCGTGAAGGTGTAGTTCGTGCCGTAAGAGAATTCTTCAATAAAAACTTTGATGCTACAGATATCAGAGCATCAATAGCTGGTGCCATTGCAATTAGAGTTCAAGAACCTGTTTTTGAGTCGCAAACAAAAACAAAGTTAGGTTCTACGCACATTGGTCCTGATGCACCGACAGTACGTTCTTTTGTGGTTGATTTCATCAAAAAAGAATTAGATGATTTCTTACACAAAAATCCTGACACTGCTCAAGCAATGCTTAAACGTATCCTTCAGTCTGAAAGAGAGCGTAAAGAAATTGCAGGTGTAAAGAAAATTGCCAATGAAAGAGCGAAAAAGGCTAATCTTCACAATAAAAAATTGAGAGATTGCCGTTCGCACTACAATGATAAAAAAGGGACTGATGAAGAAAAAAACAATACGATGATCTTCATTACCGAGGGAGACTCTGCTAGTGGTAGTATTACTAAATCTAGAAATACAAAAACACAAGCGGTATTCTCACTCAGAGGTAAACCTTTGAACACATTTAGTCTGACTAAAAAAGTCGTATATGAAAATGAGGAATTTAACCTCCTTCAGCACGCTTTGAATATTGAAGACGGTTTAGAAGGCTTACGTTACAACAAAGTGGTAATCGCTACCGATGCCGATGTCGACGGTATGCACATCCGCTTGTTGATGCTAACGTTCTTCCTTCAATTCTTCCCTGACCTTGTTCGAAACGGACACGTTTACATTTTGGAAACACCATTATTCCGTGTCAGAAACAAGAAACAAACAATTTATTGTTATTCGGAAGAAGAAAAAATGGCTGCGGTCGGTAAACTTGGAGCAAAGCCAGAAATTACACGATTTAAGGGATTGGGTGAGATTTCTCCAGACGAATTTGGAGACTTTATCGGTGAAAACATCCGTCTTGAGCCAATCATCTTAAATAAAGATGTTTCTATCAAAAACTTATTGTCTTACTACATGGGTAAAAATACTCAAGACAGACAGAAGTTTATTATAGAAAACCTAAGAGTTGAAAAAGACGAAGTAGAGGCTGTTTAACAGCTTCTACTTTTTTAAAAAGATACAATGAGCAAAGAACAACAAAAGAAAGAGAACCCATTAATAAATATTGCAGTCAATATCATTATACCTACAGTGGTATTGTCAAAACTAAGTGATGAGCAATATTTAGGACCTCAAATGGGACTAATTGCAGCCCTAATTTTCCCTGTTGGTTATGGTATTTGGGATTTTGCAAAGGAGAAAAAAGTAAATGGCTTTTCTATTTTAGGTTTTGTCAGTATTCTCCTAACGGGAGTTGTCGGACTTTTAGAACTTGATCCATTCTGGATTGCAATCAAAGAAGCAGCTGTTCCTCTTGTTTTCGGTATTGCAATTTTAATCTCGATGAAAACATCTTATCCATTGGTTAAAAAGTTTATCTACAACGATCAAATCATGGATATTGATAAAGTGGATACTCACCTTCGTGAAAATAACCAAATAGAAAACTTTCAGAAAAAATTGGACTCAGCTACAGTTATGTTGGCTGGCTCATTCTTTCTTTCAGCAGCCTTAAACTATGGCTTAGCAAGATATTTAGTAAAAAGCCCTGCAGGAACGGTTGCATTCAACGAGGAACTAGGGCAAATGACAGCGCTTAGTTTCCCTGTAATTGCGGTTCCCTCTACAATAGTAATGGGGATTGCACTTTGGTACTTGATCAAAAGTATCAAAGAATGTACAGGTCTTCAACTAGAAGAAGTGATGCGCACAAACTAAGTCTCTTGGGCTTTGCAAAAAGACTGTCACCGTTTGACAGTCTTTTTGTATTTTAACTCAATTCGACTATCAAACAAAATCCTTATCTTCATGATGTTAAATCTAATGAAGTGTACTATGAATAGAGTCCCATTTCATCTAATTATAATTTCTTTCATCGCCATTCTAATGACAGGCTGTAAATTCTATCATGATACAGCTGCACATTACAATGCACATTTTTTGGCTGAGCAACGGATGACAGCTATTGAAGACTCCATGATGATGAACATCAATGATGATTACATCGAGGTACTTCAAGTCCTACCTTCTATTGATAGTACGATCAACAAATCTTATGCTTCTGGATTTGATTATATCATTGAAAAAGCTTCACGTCCTATCAAATTTCATGAAACAAGTCAATGGGTAGACGAATGCTACTTGCTGATCGGGAAAGCTCGACTTTATGAAGAAGATTATGGAAATGCATTAAATACATTCAAATTCATCAATGCAAAAACCGAAGACCCCAACTCTAGACACGGAGCTTTAATCATGCTTCTTTGGATGTATGATGAGAAAGATGAAAAGAGGAACTTTGACCTCATCAAACAACATATCAACCAAGTCCCTGAACCATTCAATAGTGAAAACACTAAAATGTATCACTTGGTAATGGCTAACCATTACATCAAAAAGAGAAAATACAATTTTGCAGTGGAGCATATGGCTATTGCAACTCCACTTGAAAAAAATAAATTAAAAAGAACCCGATATAATTACATTCTAGCTCAACTCTATGAAGAGTCTGGAAATAACGAATTAGCTTATAAAACTTACTTTAAAGTCATAAAAGGGAAAGCAAATTATCTACAGGAGTTCTCGGCTAGAATTAGCCGAATGAAATTAACAACTTCTGCTGACCCTGCACTTGTAGAAAAAGCAGACAAGTATTTTGATCGCCAGTTGAAAGAAGAAAAGAACTTTGAATTGAGGGATCGAATTTATTTTGAGATGGCTGCCTTCGAGCTAAATCAAGGAGAACTTGAGAAAGCTTTAAATCTTTACAATGAGTCTGTTCAGACAAATACAAGCAATCCTAATTTAAAAGGATATGCGTATTTGGAGATGGGTAAATCCTATTATTATACCTTGAGCGACTACCCAAAGGCAGCTTTATATTATGATAGTGCGATTAATGTTTTGCCAAAAACATACTATCAGTATCAAGAAGATTCTGTTCTTTCATCAAATCTTACGGAATTAGCAAAATATACATCTGAAATTGAGCAACAAGAACGATTGCTAAATTTGTATGCGATGTCTGATGCTCAACGTGAAGTTTATCTAAAGAAAGAAATCAAACTCGAAAAAGATGATATTCTGAAAAAAATAGAGTATGATATCATCCGTGAGACCAAAAATAAAAAGCCTGAAACGACAAATGAACTTATAGTATCTAAGGACGAATCTACTGCTTGGTACTTCTATAATTCAAAATCTGTTGTATCAGGTAAAACACAATTCTTACGTACTTGGGGAAATAGAGCTTTAGGAGATAACTGGAGAAGATCTAGTGTGATTCAAAGATCAAGTTCACAAAATACAATCGTAAAAACTGAGGAAAAGAAATCAAAAAAAGAACAAAAAGCAGAAGCTGATCTTTTTGCTAACGTAAAATCACTTGAAGATAGATTAGCTGAAATTCCTCAGACAGAAGAATCTTTAACTGAAATTGAAGTGAAATTACAAGAGGCTTTCTTCAATTTAGAGAAAGTTTACCTCTATCGTTTTAAGTCAATTACAGAAGCACAGAGTACGGCTCAAAATATTTTTGACAGATATCCTGAAAGTGAATTTGGAGCTGAAGCAGCTTACATTCTTTACCTAAGTTGTCAAAAAGAGCTTAGCTGTGACCCTAGTTACTATGAAAGTATTTTAGCGGACCTTTACCCTTCGTCTTTCTATGCCAAGATAGTTGAAGATCCTGACTATGTGAAGAATAAAAACATAGCTGAAAGAGAGATCATTCAGCGTTATGAAGATGCTTTCAAGACTTATAAAGCGAAAGATTATAAACTTGCCAATGAAAAGATTGAAGAATTAGTCACAATTGGTCAAGAATCTTCTATCATTGATAAAATTAGACTTCTTCAAGTAGTTATTGTTGGTAAAACATCTATCTACTTCGAACCATATATGGAAGCATTAAACGGTTTCATTACCGAGTTTCCTGAAAGTGATTTAAAACCATATGCCCAAGCTCTTCTTGATGATATTTCAGAAGATGATTTGAAAAAGCCTAGAATACCAGGTAGATATTAATCAAATCGATCTTAACCTATTTTTTATTAAGCTAAGCGAAAATTAGCCCTTAGTACTTTTTTATTTACTGATATAATATTCCTTAGATGTTTTTTAAATAGAAAACACCTAAGGAATATTTATAATCTGTATTATCTAATTTACTCCTCACAAAAAATTACCACTTCGTTAGCATTGTTAGAAAGTAGCAAATATTCATTTTTTTCTTCGTCAAAGAATTTTCACATTTGCTTAAAGCTAACATTGCGAATACGCCTGCTTCAATTTTAAAACCCTTACTTGTAGATGTATGCTACTAAACAAAGATTTACAACAATTAACATCAAAAGGATTAAGCCAAAACCAAATAAGGCAGCAACTACTGCTGTTTGAAAAAGGCTTTCCTCACTTACAACTCCAAAAAGCAGCAACCATTAAAAATGGTATTCTTTCGCTCACTGAAGAAGAAGCCGAAGATTTTATTTCAACCTATGAAAATGACTTCTTTGGCAAAGTTGAGAAATTTGTACCAGCTTCAGGTGCTGCAAGCCGGATGTTTAAACAAGTATTTGCTTGGCTAGATTGTAGAGATCACCAAGACACAATAGACAGAATCATCACTAACTTAAAAAAATTCGCCTTTTACCCTCAATTAAAGAAAGTACTCGACAACAAAGGATTACAACTTGATGAGCTATTAGAGACTCAAGATTACGCCCCAATTTTCACTACACTTCTTGAAGACATGAATTATGGAAACTTACCTAAGGGTTTGTTGAGCTTCCATAATTATGAAGAAGAAGAAACTCGTTTAGCTATTGAAGAACAATTGCTTGAGAGTGTTAGCTATATGCTAGATAAAGATGACTACATCAGAATCCATTTTACAATAGCCTCTCAACACATCTTAACCTTTAAGGATGCCATTAAGAAGTTAAGAGCGAAATATGCTGAAGAGCTTGGAAAAAAATTAGTCTTATCTTATTCTGTTCAACAACCAGGCACTGATACAATAGCCGTAGATGAAGATAATAAACCATTCAGAAATCATATAGGGCAAATTACCTTTAGGCCTGGAGGTCATGGTGCATTACTGTCCAACCTCAACAAACTGAATGCCGACCTTATTTTCATTAAGAATATTGACAATGTTCAGCATCAAGAATGGCGTAAATCGGTATCGAACTCTAAGAAAACATTAGCAGGAGTTCTAGTACACTATCAGAATTTAATTTTTGAGACCCTTCAAAAGATTGAACAACATCAGTTGACTGAAGAAAAATTAAAGGACGTAGAGCAAAAAATAAATCAGTTCTATAACCTCCCGACTTCTTATCATTCAACCTCATTTGAAGAAAAGAAAAAGTATCTTTATAAGATTCTAAACAGACCTATTAGAGTTTGTGGTATGGTTAAAAACGAAGGTCAACCCGGAGGTGGTCCATTTTGGGTTAAACATAAAGACGGTTCTAGCTCACTACAAATTGTCGAAATGGCTCAAATTGATGAAAGCAACCCAACTAATAAATCTTTAATCGCAGAAGCTACGCACTTCAATCCCGTCGATATTGTCTGCTCCATTAAAGACCATAAAGGTCAAAAATTTAACTTGGAAGAATTCAGAAATCCTGAAACGGGTTTTATTAGTATCAAATCACAAAAAGGAAAAACACTAAAAGCATTAGAACATCCCGGACTTTGGAATGGAAGCATGGAAGGATGGAACACCATCTTTGTAGAGGTTCCAAAACAGACTTTTTCTCCAGTAAAATGTATTTCAGACTTGCTCAATGAAGCACACTTGCCAATAGGCAACCCTATCTTATCCTAATTACCACAAAAGAGGCAATCTACTTAGATTGCCTCTTTTGTAATATCGAAGATTTTTAATTGATAAAATCGATACGTTCGTTGATTAGTTTTTTACAAACTTTCTCTAATAACTAGGTTTGTTTTCAAATAAAATTGAAAGTAAACTGACAGAGGATGATCGAGCGAAAAGAACAGACAAACACCTACCTCATTACCATCTTTACTTTAGGATTAATATTCCTTTCACAAACTGGTTTTACTCAGAAACGAAATAATTTAAGTATTACAGAAACGTATATGGGGTACTCACTTCAACGGATTTTCAATGATCTTGAAGAAAAGTACAACTTAGATTTTATCTATGAAAAAGAGAATTTAAGTAAAGAGATGCTATCGCCCAAGTTTTTTAAAAACATGAATCTTGAGCAGGTGATACAGAAACTACTAGAAAATACTACACTAAACTATCAAGTCTCTGATGGGAATAAAATCTTGATTTATCCAAAAGGAGAAGATATCAATAAAAAAATACAACCATCACGATTCAATTTTACACTTCGAGGAACCATAAAAGAAGAAGGAACCAACGAATTGCTCCCAAATGCTACTGTAATGATTGAGAGTACTCAAAAAGGAGCTGTCACGAATATTGATGGACACTTTTCAGTCATGAATGTCCCTTCAGACACATCTCAAATCATTGTCTATTACCTTGGTTATCTGCCAAAAAGGATTCAACTCCGTCCATTTTTATTTAACAAGAAAAATCAGATTGAAATCTACTTAGAACCTGATGAAACAGTTCTCCAAGAAGTAGTGGTAGAAGATGAAGGTATTCAGCAAGCGATGAAGCTCGCACAAAATGTTGGTCAAATCTCAGTCTCTCCACAAAAAATGGCGAGCCTACCAAGCTTAGGAGAAAGGGATATTTTCCGTTCAATGCAACTCTTACCTGGAGTAAGTGGCAGTAACGAAACCTCAGCAGGATTATATGTTAGAGGAGGAACTCCCGATCAAAACTTAATTCTTTATGATGGGATGAACATCTATCATGTCGGTCATTTTTACGGTTTTTTTAGTGCCTTTAATCCCAATACCATTAAAGATGTTCAGCTCTATAAAGGTGGTTTTGGAGCAGAGTATGGAGGTAGAGTTTCAAGCGTGGTAGACATAACAGGAAAAAATGGTAATACTGAAGACTTTTCACTCACTACCGGGTTAAGCTTACTATCAGCCAATGCAACTATGGAAATTCCTTTAGGTAATAAAGCTTCTTTAATTGTTGCAGGAAGAAAGTCATACGCTGAGATTCTACAATCTGGCTTATACCAAGATATCTTTGATCTGAACACATCTACACCCGATGAAATAACACCACCTCCTGGGGCTCCAAGCGGAGGACCAGATGGCGGTGGTTTCAATAGATCTAGGCAATCCGTAGAGCCTACATTTTCATTCTACGACCTAAATACAAAACTATATTTACACCCTACAGAAAAAGATGTGATCACCATGTCTTTTTACCATGGTAAAGATGAATTACAAAATAATTTTGATGGAGGAGGATTTTCATTTAGTTCTCAAAATGAAAACAGCCAAGAATGGGGTAATTATGGTGCAAGTATGAAATGGGGGCGTCAATGGAATGAAAAATGGTTTAGTAATTCCTCACTTTCTTACTCACAATACTTCAAAGACATTAATAACCTACGCACAATGCGTCGTCCTGATGATGATGAAGAAACCACTAGAGGTTTTGTAGAGTATAATGTACTCCAAGATCTGACACTCAGGCAGGACAACGAATACCAGTTAAATGCATCCAACACCTTGAAATTTGGAGCACAAGTAACCCTAAATGATGTCAATTATTTATATCAGCTTAATGATTCATTAGATGTGGTCAATGAAGATAAACAAGGAATGACAACTGCTATTTATCTTGAAGATGATATGAAAATCAATGATAAATGGAATTTAAAGCCAGGAATCAGAACGACTTACTATAATGGTACGGATCAATGGTATATAGAACCACGTTTATCGAGTACTTACAAAATCACAGACCGTTGGAAAATTAAAGGTTCTTGGGGTATTTACAATCAATACATGAATCAAGTTGTACGTAGTGATGTATTTACCGGTGACTCTGAATTCTGGCTTTTAGCTGATGATGAAAATGTATCTGTGACAAAAGCTCAACATTTCATTGGTGGTATCAGCTATGAAACTCCAAAATACCTTTTTGATATAGAAGGCTATTACAAAAAACTAAATGGGCTTACAGAATATAACCTTTACGTACAAAGAGGTCCTGAAACTAGCTCAGAAGATTACGATGAATTCTTCTATCAAGGAAATGGCGTGGCTAGAGGTCTTGACTTTTTGATTCAAAAAAAAGAAGGAAATTTCACAGGTTGGTTAACCTATACCCTTGGACAAGTAATCTATGATTTTGACGAATTAGCAGACAGAGCGTTCTACGCTTCACATGATCAAACACATGAAGTAAAACTCGTCACAAGTTATAAATGGAGAAAATGGGACTTTGGAGCTACTTGGATTTTTGCGACCGGAAAACCTTATACAGCCCCAGAAGGAGCATACGATATAACTCTTCCCGATGGAAATACCAATACTTATTTTGTAGCTGGGCAGAAAAACATAAACCGCCTACCAAATTATCATAGAATGGATCTTTCAGCAACCTATCATTTCAAACTAGGGAATAAGACCAAAGGGGACATTGGAATGTCAATCTTCAATGTCTATGATAATGACAATATTTGGTATAAAGAATTCCAAATCGTTGATGAAGAGATTGTAGAAACTGATGTAAACATGCTAGGCTTCACTCCAAACGTTTTCCTAACACTCTATTTCTAAACTGAACAAGCAATGAGATACTTAAACCATATCCTTTTACTCTTACTTTTCGCCTGTAATATTGACGAAGGAGTAGAACCATTACCTCAGATTCCTGTCGTTGAAGCTTTTGTTTATACAGGCTTACCTGTAGAAGATGTCAAAGTCAGTTTACCTTATTCGTATACTGACTCAACTATCGGTACTCAATATCTCAATGATTTAGATATCTATATCGAACAAAACGAAAATGTATTCTTACTAGAAAAACCGAAAGGAGACAAGTATTCTTATTCCAATTCTGCTATTGAAGTTAATGCAGGAGATAAATTAAAACTCTACTTCGAATATGAAGGCAAAATTGTTAGTGCAACTTCAATTGTACCTAACACACCTAGCACTCCGAATATTTCAACGCAATATATTCAAGGTCCGAAGATTTATGGAACCGATGAGACAAGTTATTGGAATGCACTCGACGCTATAGAATTGACATGGGAAAATGAAGATGTTATTACGCATTCATATCAAATTTTAAACTTGGAGCCAGATACAACGAAACTCACTCCACTCGTAGATGAAAGTTCTTCCTTTATCCAAGAAGACTTCCCTACCATACTCACAGACGGCACCTCAATAAATATCCGTCCTGAGGATTTCCCTTATTTTTCAACATATCAAATTAGTTTACTTACAGTCACTGATGAGTACATTGATTTTATTCAAAGTCAAAGAGAGAATGAAATGAATCTCACACCAGCAGCTTCAAATATTGAGAATGGACAAGGAATCTTTGCAACATTTTCAATTTGGTCTTCAGAAGTAGAAGTTAAACAAACAATCGAATAAAATTTAACCTCAAACCTATTAACTAAATAATACTATTGATAGTTTATGCATTGTTAGTAGATTTTATTCATCCATTATCAATCAACATTAGATGATAACTATGCATCAATAGACTTTTTTACTAATTTGGATTCCAATTCAAAATTAGCATCGACTCATATTTTTTTAGTTAATCATGCAAGAAGTCTACGAAAAGTACCTTAAGGAGCTAAAAAGCGAATCGGGGATCAGTGAAGAAGAGCTTAAGGATATTTTACAACAATTCCACCCAGCTGCACAAATGGGAATTGTTTCAAATATGCTTTTTTATATTCTCAATTTACAAACTCAACAATATGAATTCGTAAGTGAATATGCAGAGTCTGTATCTGGGTTTACAGCAGAGGATTTTTTAGAAAAAGGAACAGCAATATTACAGGAGTTACTTTATGAAAAATCCTTTAAACTACTAACCGAAGAGCTTTTTCCCAAAATGAATAAAGTGGTGACAGAATTGCCTCCAGAATTGATGAAAGAAGCAATTTTTGAACTAGGCTATCACTTTAAGAATAAAAAAACAGGAGAACTTGTCCCTATCACAGAATATAGTTCATATGCTAAACTAGACGAACAAGGTCGTCCTATACTTTCTTCGGGTGTTTGTTTAGAATCTAATACAGAATTTGAAGGAGTTAGCGGAATTGTAAGAATTAAACTAGAGAAAAAACAAGAAGTTATCTTTGACAAAAAAATTGGATATAATACTCTACCCCTCACAAAAACTGAGAAAGAGATTATTAAACTTTTAAAAGAAGGACGGTCTAGAAAGGAAATCGCAGAACTTCAGTTTGTATCCTCTCACACAGTTGGAACTCACATTAAAAACATTTATCGAAAGCTGGGAGTGAATAAAATAGCCGAGTTATTAAAGTTAATTGAGAATAATCCTATCGACTAAAATACTACTCCCCAATAGCTTTTTATAAAGTCTATTGGGGAGTATCTTTCTTAAAGGGTGATTACTTCCCCATCTTTTGGAATTAAAACCTCTACTCCCTCTTCCTTCGCTTTTTTAGCTAGGCTTTCTCTTGTCACTTGGCAATGATCTAAAGATTCAATGTGCGTTGCAATTACTTTTGCATTCGGTAACTTTCTAGCCACTTTTACAGTCTCTTCTTCATCCATCAAGATTCTGTCTTTCCCCATGAAAATAGCTCCACCAGAATTTGTAATCACAATATCTGGATTATGCTTTTCTAACTGCGCTTCGATACCACTATCCCACAAACAATCTCCAACTATATAAATAGACGGTGCACCTGTTGCAGTTAGTACAAAACCAGAAACCTCTCCCAACATCTCTAAAACATGGCTAGGTCCATGCTTCCCTACTGTTCGTGCGATATCCACACCTTCAAATTCTGCCGAGTCAGTAACAGTTACAATATTTTGGAAACCTGCATTTGTTACCCCTTCTGTATCAAAGCTCTGAATGTAAATCGGAAGATTTTTATCAAGAAGTTCTATTGCTGTTGGGTCTAGATGATCTGGATGAGCATGCGTTAATAAAATTGCATCTACTCCTTCCAAAATGTCTTTAACATCCAGTGTTAGATCAACTGTCGGGTTCAAATTTTGTGAGGGATCGACAAAAGACATCATGCTATTTTTCGCTCCAAGCATAGGGTCTACCAAAAAGGTTTTTCCAGCGTATGAGATTTTTAGTGAAGCATTTCTAATTAATTGAATATCTGTTTTTGACATGACTTTCATGAATTATGTAACACAACTGAATAGCAGCTTATTCACTCAAAAGCTAGCTAATATTCTTGAGTACAAAGGTCAAAAAAGCATCAATTCCTCACACTACCATACGCACCTCAATTTCTACCATTTTGATAAGCTAAACGAAAAGCAGTAGGGCTTTGCCCTGTCATATTCTTAAAAAATCGGGAAAGATGATTGGCTTCTGAAAATGAAAAATCCTCTGCTAATTCATCTACTGTTTTACTTGAATACAGTAAATCTTGCTTCAGTTCGAACAAGAGTCTTGACTTAATAAAAGCTGTAGGTGTTACATTAAATTGTTCTTTGATCAGTTTATTCAGCGTAATCCGACTAACCTCCATCTGTCGGGCATATTCTTCTACTCGCTGACTTACTCGAATATGTTTTTCTACTAACTTTCTGAACTGATATGCTGCATTATCATTAGAAATTGTTGTGGTTACAGTATAGGTTTCTGCATATCTTCGATTAAGAATAATCAGTAAGTAATACAGAATCGAACGGATTAGGTGAGCGCTATCGCTTTTAGGTTTAGGCAATTCAGCTTTTATCTCGTCAAGCTTCATCAGATACTCTTCCATTGAGGAATTTGCTACCTTTAAAACCAGTGGAAGCTCAGTTTGATAAAAGTAGAGTAAGCGATAAGTAAAGTAATTATCGGAAAAGAAATCATTCAAAAAATCTTCTTGAAAGACAATGAAAGAAGCTTCAAATGTTGATAAATCTACATTCCATTGATAACGCTGATTTGCAGAAATAAAAACAATAAGATTATCCTCTAAAGATATTTTCTTCCCATTCAAAATCAGTTCGCCATTCCCTTTCTTAACAATAATGATTTGGAAAAAATCAGCAGTTTGTACGGAGTCAGGTAATTTCAGCTCTGCATTTACATCTAGAATATTCAATAAGAAATCTACTCCACAGATTGTTTTATTGAACTTAACATGTTCCATAACGCTCTCCTCTTCTTGGTTATTCTTGAAATGCAAAGATACAATAGCTTAGCGTACTGATAGATTAACTTTAGAAATCTTCACGACATTAGTCAATTATCGGATATCCAAATCATACTTACTCAATAAGCCAACAAGCCCTGCCGAGCTAAATTTCGTTTTTTTCAGGTTATTGATATCTGGATCAATGGTAAAATTAGAAGCCGTTCTAAAATTCGCTTTACTCAAATTGCAGTTTTCAAATAACGTCCCATCAAGTTCTGTTTTTGAAAAATCAGACTCCATCAACTCGCAATCCATAAAAGAGGCTTGATGAATATGGCAATTTTGGAAATAGGTCTTTTGTAATTTCAAGTGACTGAATACACAGTAATCAAGGTTTGAACTAGTAAAAGAAAGTGATAAGAATAGCGAATTACATTCCGAAAATTTCACGCCTACCAATTTACTTTCCAAGAAAGAAACATCATTTAATGTAGCTTCAGAGACATTTAAGTTCGACAAATTGCACTGTTCAAAAGTACATTCTACAAACTTAGCAGAAGTAGCAAACTGATCTGAAAAATCACAATTGATAAATGTACAATACTCAAATTCAGCTCCTCTTAATTCTTCAGAACTAAACTTTTTCCCCTTAAATGTTTCCTCATCAAAAACCTTCATAATTCCGTTATTAAATTCGACTGCGAATATATCAATTTACAACTTCTGAATCACCCACAAAATACTTAAACCCACCATCAAAATAGCGACAAACCACCATTGAGAAACCTCCTCTTGAATCTCCTTAATTTTCGGACTTTGCTTCTCTAGCTGACTTAGATCCAACAACTGTTGATAAAGGGCATACTTCTGATAAGTTTTCCAATTCTCAGAAGAAGAAACATAGATATTTTGTATACCATGACCATCATCCACAGCATGCCAACCTTGTTCCTCGAAGACAGGACTGTTGTTAGTATGCTTTGCCAAATCTTCTCTTACATTCAAGTAGTAAGTCTCCTCTTTAGAAGAAGGCGAAACAATCTTAAAAGACTTCAGACCATCTGCGTTTACTTCTGTCTTCTGATTGTTAAAGACTAGATTTGGAAATTGAAAAGACTTCACCTTATTCTTTCTTGCGGTCAGCTGAATCAATTCTGACCAATACGTTTCATATTGCTCCTTCTGACTATACAGTTTCCAAACATACGTATTCAACACACGATTGATTGCTACTTTTCCTTTCTGACGAAAGACAACTTCACTTCCTATTAGATCATCACTTGTTGATACTTCAAACTTCATCTCACTTGTTTTCAACGTCCAAGGACTAATTGCTAGATCGTAATCCGTTTCATATTCTTTTGAATCTTTTTGAAGTTTAATATTCTTTAAAATAGGACTCACGGAAGCCTTCTCACTACTTCCTCTTACGATCAATCCGATACCATTCTTCACTAATTTATCCCATTTCTTTTGAGAACTAGATGTAAGCTTTTCAAAATATTCTTGAGTGGTAATAATCAGGTCGAACTGTTCTAAGTACTTTTGATTTTTAGCCGAAAAACTCCCATTAATTCCTTTCGTCTTTTCTTGGTTATAAATCTCTTTTGAGACCGCGGTATGATATGCCCAATCATGTTCTTTTTCTGTCAGCCAATTTTTCAAAAACTTAAATTCAAAATCGGGTGAATTATTGACCAACAAAATCTTTAACGCTTGAGGAGCGAAAACCTCAATCCCAAAATCTAAAATATTTGCTGTTCCTTCTAAATCTAGCTCATACTTCCATAGCCCAGCTTGTTTAGGATAGATTTCAAATTTAAACGTAGACACTTTCCCTTCTTTCAATGCGATTTGTGTAGAATCTAGTATTCCTTCAGCACCTTTAAGGTAAAGCATCTTTTTATCTTCACGATCACCAATTATATTTCCCGAAATCGTAGCCTTTTCACCTAGTTCGATCTGATTATCTTGTTCAAAATCAATAATTCCAGAAATCGCATAAGGAAGAGATAATTCAAAAGGAATTTTAGAAAGGACTTCAACATCTGCATCATTTAGTTCTAACGTTGCGATTCTCAAACTTGACACATTTGGATTTTCAGCGAACAGATAATCTAAACCTTCTATTGACTTCTCTTCTGCTCTGAGTGTGACTACAGAAGTTTCATCATATCGTTTTTGGAAAACTGCAACACTATCTTTCGGAGTATCTTGTCCTATCACCAAAAAAGAATCTGCTGATACTTCCTTTAAAATTGAAGGCTTCAAGCCTAAACCTAACAATCCCGTTCCGATTAACAGATACGCTAAAATACTCGTTGCAACAAAAGGTTTTCGTTGACGAATATGAAAAATAATCCCCAATGCTAGCAGTAAAAACACGCCTAAAATAAGTGGCAGATGATTCACCCAATGTATATCAATATGTAGTTTGTTCACGATCTTCAAAAAATAGATTTAACATTGATGACTAAGGACTAAAGCTGTTTGTAATAAGCTTCCAAAAGTTTAGATTCCTTCCCTCTTAGCTTTGTTGGAGCTTTTGTAGCTGATTCCATCGTTTGTATAATAGTCTCTAAGACTTTTTCAGTGTCCAACTTCTGATGCTTTGAAAGTCCGTTTTCCTCAATCAGACTTAGGAGCGGATCAAGGCTTGTCAATTTTGAAGGACTTTCTGTCAATAGCTTTTCAGATAATTCATTCCCGACTTGTCTTAATAGAATGATTTCATCAGCTGAAAAACCGACATTCTTCCAATGCTCACTTTGCAAAAGCAAAACCCCGTCTGCTAAAACAGACTTCGCTTGCTTGGAGACAGCTTTCTGAGTGCTAGACCTTGATTTCAATTCATATAATTCGCCACTTAATCGCTTTTCTGCAACCTTAAGTGGAGGCGGAGAAAAACCAACTCGTTCCACATAAATACGGGAGCGTTTCTGAATTTCCTTGATGTATTCGAGTGCTTTTTCTTCAAATGGAATGGCTTTCTTTGGAGTCGCTAATCGAAGTTGAAGCTCAGCATCCCACATCTGAGCGAGCGCGGCTTTCAACAAAGACTTCAGTGCATTGTCAAAGAATGTAGAGACATCTGAATGATCATGATTATGAAAATAAGGTTCTATTTCTGCCCCAACTTCCCCGAATTCCTTCTCATCTGCACCTATTTCTTCTTCATGACCAGGATGACCAGGATGATCATGACCAGCATGTGCAGCATGTTCCTCAGGTGTTTCATGCTCATGTCCCTTTTCTGTCACTTTTTCTTTATCATCAGTTGCATGAGCCGAATGATCATGGTATTTACGCCCAAAATGTGCGGCATGCTCTTCAGGTGTTTCATGTTCGTGACCTTTTTCTGTTACCTTTCCCTCATGTTTATCATGACCATCTCCCTCATCCATAGGTCCGATTACCGTTACGGCTTCTTCCCCCAAAAACTTTCCATAACGCAGTCGTAAAATCTTCTGATCTGCCGCAATACTATTGCTACGCTCTTTAAATTCTTGATCAGATAATGAGGCTTTTTCAGCAATTAGCTTCTTTGTATCAATAATAATCTGACGTTGAGATCTGAAATATTCGGGCATCACATCTACTGCCAATCCACCTTGAAAAGTCAGCTGTTCTTTGTTCGGGTCTTTGATAGAAATGATATAGACATCCGTTTTTGCCCACTGTCCTTTGGGCTTATTGTCTTTTGCCCAAAATTGCAGATACAATTCATCCCCTGTTTCAGCCTTTAGAGCATCAAAATTCAAGATGGAAGATAGCTTTTGATCCTTATCCCCTTTTCGGAATCCCTCCAAAGGTAAAGGCACTTCTCTAAACTTAACAGACTCCCCTTCTCCTCTCGAAAGTGTAAGCATTAATTTTGCTTCTACAATACCGAAGTCATCTGAGGCTTTTGCTTGTAGTTCTAGTTCAAAGTTTGATTGATAATCGACTTGTGTAAAGGCTTCTAAACCCAGCAAAGTGACTTTAGGCTTTTCATCCGCTTTCACTTGAATCAAAAAGTTACGAGAAGTCTGAACTATGGAATCATTTTCATATTTCAACTGATAAACTGAAGGAGCATACATTCTCTTTTCTCCTTGAAAAAAATCACCATTCTGCCTAAAAGGCAATTGTTCTTTCTGGTCAAAAACAAGCTGAACCTTCTGAGGTAAACTTGAAAACTTCGCATTCCAAGTCACTTGACTTCCTTCCAAGATATTCAGATTCCCATTTGTGTCTTTCGTTGTAGAAAGCTTTGTATAACTAGGCGGAAGAACATTGATTTCTATCCCTTCTAACTGTGGAAAATCTTTAGCTGTCACACTCGAATTAATCCATGTCTCTTTTTCAAAAGATGGCACTTCAGCTAAAGGCTTTAGGGTAAAAGAAGCCCCCATAACCATTACAAAAAGTCCTAAACTCAGCATTGAAATTCTGAATCGGAACGGCAGACGAATGAAAGCCTTATTCTCCATAAAATAAGCTTCAACTTTGTCTTTTTGCAGTCTTTCCAATACCGAATCAGTATCAGAAATAAGTAGCTCGGCACTATGTTCAAATGAAGGATATTGCTGATTTAAATAGCGGAAAATTTCTGCATAGCCCTTTCCAAAAAAGTCTTTCTGAATGAATCTTCCAATCAATAAAGCCAAAGCACTTATTCCTCCTGCCAGTTGAATCCATAATTGATCAACCCAAAACAATTCATTCAATGTTTGAACGAAAAAATACAGCGTTATACTCAATAGGACTGAACGGAATGCTATTCCTAATCGCCAATTTCGCTTTAGCTTATGTAAATGTTGTAATACTATTTCCTCCATCGTTCTAGCCTTTTCGAATTGCCAAATAACGTTCTACACCAATTAGGATAAATACAAGCCACCATAACCAAATCTGCATATTCTTATTCACCGATCGCTGCTTTTCAATTGGAATCAACTGCTCAATCTTTTCTTTTTCCTTCTCAGATAAATGCCTTACATCTGCTTTTGAAATGGCTTCTTCATTTAGGTAATCAGCCATCAAGAGTTTTAGTAAAATACTCGGAAGCTGTTCCTCAAAATCGATAACGGCTTTTGCTTCTCGTGCATCATAAGACAATGTCCATTCACCTCCTTCTCCTTCGAATTGTATATGTTTCAATCCGCTTTTATGATGCAAAATGGAAAAGGAGTTTTGATGAGAGTTAGTTGCTTTTCGCCCTAAATAGATATGCCAATCGGCTACGCTATCTGTCTGTTGAATCGTTATTAGTTTTTGTGCTTCAATCGCCTTGAGCGCCGCTTCAACTCGCCTTTTTTCAAAAGAATAAGATTTTGCAGCATGGACTTTAAGCTTAAGTTTAGGCTTCTGCTCTAAAGCGACTTTATCATCTTTGAACATCAATTGCCAATTTCCTTGAGCATCCAATACTGCCTTTAAGGTGTCACCTCCTACAGACCATAGATAAGGTTTTTCAAAAGTGAAACCCTCTGAACTAAGATTTTGTACATTTTCATCACCTTCCGACCACCAAACTCTGACTTGTTCTTTTTCTTGAAATACACCAACTAATGATCTCACAGACTCCTTTTCGCCTATCCAATGCCATTGGGTATGAAAGCTAAGCTTAGGTGTATTCCCTTCAAAAAATTGCTTACGAGCCCTCACATAAACCGCTACAGTATCAAGCTGTGGATACTCGCGGTCTAGCATTTTTAATGCTTGCCAAATCGTATGCGTCTTTACTTCCGCTTCCGAGCGTTGGAATATTTCGTCCTTTTGCCAAAGAATGATAGTCTGATTTTCATCAAATTCTTTAGCTAAATCAGCTGAAACTTGAGCTTCCAAAAGGTTTATTCGATTGCTCGTTTGTTGCCACTGAAAAGGTGGGAATTTGGGTATGGCTATCAGAAAAATAAGACTCATGACAATCGCAGAACGAAGTAAAAAAAGTCTTCTTTCATTGAATTTGAGTCGACTAATCTTCGCAAACTTATCCTCCATCAGAAGTCGTACACTCCCAAATGGGATCTCCTTCCCTTGTTTACGGTACCATAAATGGATCAACAAAGGAATAAGAATGAGACTAAGTCCCCAGAGATATGTGTTATGTTGGAACAAAATGATGTTTGTGATTTAGTGTTTTTAATTAAACTTCAAATTGAAGTATTTATCTTTTTATTCTATGCCTTGACACAAAACTGTTTCATGCTTTTCCCATCCCGAAAATCCTTGTACAGACATGAATTAAATAAATGGAATACAGGTAATAAGTAATCTATCCTTAGAGTTAACGAAGTGATCTAAGGATTTCTCTATGAAAGCAAGAGTATTTAGACTCCAAAATCTGCTAAAATGTCGAGTCTGAAGACTCTAATTCCCATTTCTTAATTCGAAGATCGCTTCGCTAACTCTTCGAATAGAATACAGGTAATCATTTGTCCTAGTACTTACATTAATAACTTTCGAAGAACACTCCCTTCATCTGCATCTAGTAATACTTCCATATATGAAATACCCGATTGCAGAAATTGTTCTTGTAACTGAGCTTGCCAAGTACGAAAGGCTTTTTGGTATTGCGTTTTATTTTCTTTTCCCCCAATTAATATTTTTTTCCCAGACTCTAGATCAACCAAGGTATTTCCCGTTTTGAAGTCGAGCGTTTTCTCTTTCTCCCCTAACAAATGCAAGCAAATCACTTGATGTCCCATACTTCTCCAATAGCGAAGAAGTTCATACATATTTTCGTCTTCTTGGTAGAAATCCGTAAAAAATAGAATCAGACTTCTTTTCTGTAAAAACTCAAAGGCATGAAGACTTTCCTTGTAGCTTAACCACGATTGAATTGGGGCTAGCTTGGTCAGAAAATCATAGAGAAAAGGAATATCTCCTCGTTTTTCTACAGTTTGAGATATCACTTGTGAAGTTGGAGAAAAAGCAGAAAGTTTAAATCCATCACCTTGTTTTGCTACAATATTCCCTGCCAATGCGGCCAGTAATCGTGCTTTATCAAACTTAGAAATTCCTTCTTCTGCATAAAGCATTGAACGGCTATTATCCAAAATGACTTGTACAGGAATCCGCGCTTCCAACTCCGACTCTTTGATGAGGTAATTCCCTGTTCGAGCAAGTACTTTCCAATCCAGATTTCGGGGGTCATCTCCTGCCATATACGTTCTGTATTGGCTAAATTCCATTCCCGTTCCCTTCTGATTATTCCACTGCAAGCCAAACTGCATTCCATCTAACAATTGATTGACTAAGAGTTCCAATTGTTCTACCGAAGCCAAATGACGGGCGAGTATTTTTTCGGAAAGCTTCATTAGAGCACTGCAGCTTTAAGTTCAATTTTGGAGAAAAGGACATCAATCACTTGATCTGCGGTTGTACCATCAGCTATAGCTTGGAAATTGAGGAGTATTCTATGTCGCAATACGGGTTTGGCTACAGCCTCCAAATCTTCTGGAATAACAGCAAATCTTCCATTCATCAAGGCTCTAGCTTTTGCGGTAAGAATCAATGCTTGCCCTGCTCTTGGTCCAGCACCCCATCGCAAAGATTGTTTTGCCTCTTCTACACTAGAATCTTGTGGACGAGTAGAGCGGATCAATTGATTTACGAATCTTACTAAATCTTCATTTATACTGACTTCTCGAACCAAGTATTGCAGCTCTTTGATTTCCTCTTTTGAAAGTACAGCATTGACTTCTGCTTTTTTATTGGTCGTTGTCGAAAGTAATACTTGCAATTCGTCTGCTTCAGAAAGGTAACCCACCTTTACATACAGTAAAAAACGGTCGAGTTGTGCTTCTGGCAATTGGAATGTTCCCGCTTGTTCAATCGGGTTTTGCGTAGCGACAATGAAGAATGGCTCATCTAGTTTGTAGTCTTTTCCTGCATAAGTCACCTTTTTCTCTTGCATTGCTTCCAAAAGTGCTGCTTGTGTTTTGGGTGGAGTACGGTTTATCTCATCGGCAAGCAAAACGTTCGTAAAGATTGGACCTTGTACAAATTCAAAATGGCTTTGTTTACCACCTTCACCTTGTCTGAGTATTTCAGTTCCAAGAATATCCGTAGGCATCAAATCTGGTGTAAACTGAATTCTATTGAAGCCTAAGTCAACACCTTTGGCTAGGGTATTTACCATAAGCGTTTTTGCTACTCCCGGAACACCTTCCAGAAGTGCATGCCCATTTGCTAATAAAGCAATCAGCATTTGCTCAACAGCTTCTTCCTGACCGATGATAACCTTAGCCACTTCAGCTTTGAGCTCTTGTAATTTTGATGTTAGTTGTTGTATATGTTTTGTATCCATTGTCAGTTAGAGTAATAGAAGATTAATTGAGATCACGTAAATCTATCCTTAGAGTTTGCGAAGCTATCTAAGGATTTTTAGATGAGGGTAAGAGTCTTCAGACTCGAAAATTCTACAAATATGTCGAGTCTGAAGAACTGTGTCCGCCTCTCTCATTCATTTTTAAGTTCTTAGAGTAACTCTAAGAACAGTAGTTTTTATACCGATAATATTTGTCCAAGTATTCAATAATGTATCATGGCTTAACTATTAAGCGCATACATAATGATATTCACACCAAATCGAGTATTATCTACTGCTAGCCACCTCTTATTTCTGAAATCATAATCCCATTCGCAGCCATAATCTTTATTGCTGTAAAGCACGCCAATTCGCCCATTAATGATAATCGCTTTTAGGTATTCGTGGACTAAATCATCTCCCCATCCATTTAATTCTTGAGAAGTAGTTGGAGGACCATCTTCAAATTCAAAAAAGGATGTATAAATAGGATGTGTATTCGGGATTTTTACGAGTGCATCAGCACCAAAAATATCCGCCATCTGATTTTCAAAAGATTTAGCAAATAAGCCATCTATATCATGATTGCAATCGTCTGCGAATACAAAGCCTCCATTTTCTACATATTGCTTGAAGTTCTGTTTCTCTTGTGCATCAAACTGCACCAGTTTATGTCCGCTGATATAGCAAAAAGGAGAACTAAAGATTTTGGGACTTGATAAAGGGACTACACGTTCTTGTTCCTCAATTGGAATATTGGTGTATTCTACCAAAGAGTTTAAAAGATTGGAAGGCATACGCTGGTCTGTGTTCCAATCTCCAGAATTGTATTGTAATCGTGTAAAAAAGAATTTGCTCAATGGTTTAGCTATTTTGAAACCCACTCTTAATCCCCTTTCGAAAAAGAGATTAACGAGTGGGTTTTATCATACACTAATTAGATAGCATCTGAAAGACTTGTAAATGTAAAGTCTCTGATCTTCATTGGAGGAATCATTTTCCCATCAAAACGAACAGGTTTACCCAAGTCTTCAATGTTATTCAACATGATTACTGGACTTTCATTGAAACGCATATTCTTAATAGGGAATTTGATCTTTCCATTCTCAATGTAGAAAGTTCCGTCACGAGTTAGCCCTGTATAAAGTAACGTCTGAGGGTCTACCGAACGGATATACCACAAGCGAGTGACTAAGATACCTTTCTCAGTACTTTCGATCAGTTCTTGTGTAGACTTATCGCCACCTACCATAATCATGTTTGAAGGTCTTGGCATAGCGACTTCTCCATTTTTATCAGCCCAATAACGGCTTCTGAATAAGTTTTTCACTACTCCATTCTCAACCCACATTGTTTTTTCACGAGGAAGACCATCGCCACTGATTGCTGAAGCAGGAACTTCTGGATGCCAAGGGTCAGAGTAAATCGTTACTCTTTCGTCGAACATCTTCTCTCCGATTTTAGTACCTCCACCTCTTTTAGACATAAAACTACGTCCTTCATCGGCAGAACGAGCACTCATATTGAAGCCCATATTTCTGATCAAATCAGCTGAAGCTGCTGGTTCAAGAATTACAGTGTATTTCCCTGGCTCAATCGCTTTTGCATTACGAGAATCTGTTGCTTTTTGTACCGCAATTGATGTAGCTTTTTCAATGTCAAACTTAGATACATCATTGAAATCACGACGAACCCAACCCGAACCTGTACCGTCTTTCGAACGGACAGTTAGTGTAAAGTCCATACTTGTAGATTCTTCGTAAGCGAAAAGTCCTTTAGAATTTGCTGATGCTTCAAAAGAAGCTTCATCTTCTAAGAAACCTGCTGCTACTAAATCATTTTTCTCCGCCATTGTGATACTTGTTTCAGCTACTTTTGCTCGGAATTCTGGGTTGATTTCCGCTGTAGCCTTTGTATACATTGGCGTTGGTTTATATTCATGAGGTCCTTCTAGAGGCATGTACTCAGGATTCTCTGGAGCAAGTTTTGCCAACTCCTCGGAACGCTCTACAACTCTTTTCAAGGATTCTTTATCCAATTCATTTGTTGTAGCTACTCCTGATTTCTTTCCATAAGTAGATCTTACAGCAAGTTCTAAATCTGATTTCATACCTGCAGTAGAAACCGTATTTCTAGCATAACGGATATTTCCACTGTTGCTACCACCTAGTGTCACTTCACACTCATCGGCAGTAGAGAAGCTCAATACCTTGTCTAAGATGATTTTTGCTTCCTCTTTGGTTAATAATGCCATGTTACTTTGTTCTTTAAGAGTGATCGATCAATTAGATTTTACGGCCAGTGTTAATCACATTGATACCGTTGAAACGTGTAGTAGAACTACCGTGAGAAACCGCAGAAACTTGCGAAGGCTGTCCTTTTCCGTCAAAGAATGAGCCAAATAAACGGTAATCATCAGCGTCACAAATCTTCGCACATGAGTTCCAGAACTCTTGCGTATTTGATTGGTAAGCTACATCCTTCAACATTCCTGTGATTTCACCATTCTTAATTTCCATAAACACTGTTCCTCCAAACTGGAAGTTGTAGCGTTGTTGGTCAATTGAGAATGATCCTCTACCTGCAATGTAGATTCCTTTTTCTACATCTTTGATCATGTCTTGAACAGAGTACTTTTCTTTACCTGGCTGTAAAGAAACGTTTGGCATACGTTGGAACTGAACTGTGTCCCAACCATCGGCATAACAACAGCCATGAGAAGCTTCTTCTCCTAGCATATGTGCTTGGTCACGGATAGCTTGGTAATTCACCAATGTTCCGTCTTTCACCAAGTGCCACTCTTTTGTTTTTACACCTTCGTCATCATAACCGACTGCTCCCAAAGATCCTTTTTGAGTTTTATCAGCTACAAGATTTACGATGTCTGATCCGTATTTGAAGTTCTTTGATTCCCACTTATCAAGTGTCGCGAAACTTGTCCCCGCATAGTTGGCTTCATAGCCTAATACACGGTCAAGCTCTAGTGGGTGACCAACTGATTCGTGAATAGTCAGTCCTAAGTGATTTGGCTCTAGCACCAAATCGTACTTTCCTGGTTCTACTGATTTTGCAGATAGCATTTCTTTTACTTGCTTTCCTGCAATGGCAGCATCTTCCACCATATCATACGAATTTCTGTAAAGACGAAGACCTGCTGGACCATCTACCTTTTCAGAATCTAGTCCATCCAAATACTCAAATCCCATTCCCATCGGTGCAGAAAGTGCTTGACGAGATTTGAATTTACCTGTATTTTGATCTACACCTGTTGCTGTGAATGTTGGCCAAACACGGTGTACATCTTGATCGATGTAAGAACCTTCTGTAGAAGCAAAGTACTTTTGCTCATTTACAAAAAATAAAGCAGAAGAAACAAACTTAGCCCCATTGTCCATGGCTGCAGAGTTTGCATTCAGTAATAAATCTACTTTGTCTTTGATTGGAGTTTCGAAAGCATTCTTTTCGATTGGTGCTTTCCAAGCTACTTGTCCGTAGCCTTCTTGTGGAACAAGATTTACAGGTTCTTTTTGGATACGAGAGTTTGCTTTTGCTATTGCTACGGCTTGTCTTGTAGCCTCTCTGATACCTCTTTCAGTTACATCATTAGTAGAAGCAAATCCCCAAGTACCATTGGCAATTACACGAACACCAATACCAAAAGATTCTGTGTTAACGATGTTCTGAACTTTCTTTTCGCGAGTAAATAGAAATTGGTTTAGGTAACGTCCTATACGTACATCGGCATAGGAAGCGCCATTACTAGTTGCAGTGTCAAGGGCAACATCTGATAAATGTTTTTTCACTGAATCTGCAACGGGGTCTTTGATCACATCAGTTGGGACAGCATTACCAATAATCGGCACCGATAGCGCTGTTCCACCTAATCCAAGACCCGCTAATTGAATAAAGTTTCGTCTTTTCAAAATTGAATTGGTTATAGTTCAAAAACGAGTATCAACAGTATTTTATAGGGTCACTGAATAATAGCACAGTAATATTTAACGGGTATGTTGACACTTGTAAAATATAAATAAGATACGATAAAATAGAAAAAACAAGGTAAAACCTTGTTCTATTTTAAAGTACTTAACTTTTCCTTAACTCTTTTGAAGACGATTCTATTATCCCTTTTCAGCTAGTCATTTAGCTCTAATTTCCCTTTCAAATCTATCATAATATCAACCTCATCTTGCACGACAACCATTCCCATCATTTTTTTAGGAGGGATTAATCCAAAATCTCGGATATTGATTTGTTGTGTAGAAGTAAAATGAAAACTTCTATTCTGAACTTCTGCCGGTTCTATATCAAAAGTATATTCTTTTTTAACTCCAGCTATGTCTAAGCTAATTTTCAGTTTAATGATCTCCGCTTTTTGATCCTCATTTCTATGCCAACCAATTTGCTTAAAGTCTACAGAAATCTGAGGGTAATCTTTATACTTCAACATTTTGTAGAAGTCTTTATCCATGATAAAGTTTCCACTCTTGAAGTGATTTACTTTTAATTGAAGCGATGAGTTTGTTAGATCTAGTATTTCATGTTGTAAGCGCCCTTTCGTCTCGATTTTTTCAGCGTGGTCGCCCTTGTATTCAAATAAGAATGGAATTTTCTTATCTCCTCCAGCTACGGTAGAATATCCTGTGACTTCAAAATTACTTTCTAAAATTAAAGTACACTCTCTTACATTTTTTTCTTTATCCGCTTGCGCGAACAGATATGATGAATAGCTTAATAATAAGGTTATAAGAATAAGATGATACTTTTTCATATATTCCTTTTTTAATGATCTGACAAGCTATAAAAGGAAAAGGCTAGAAGAAGAGTTTCTTCCCTAGCCTTTTTCTATATATTATTCACTTTATTTAAGTGATTTGTGATTCCTTAGAATGCGATAACTGCCTCTACGTTTACGCCGTTGAACTTCGCAGCATTGAATTGCTCACCCAAAGCTTTGTAAGTCTCATCTTTGTACTGTTGGTTAACATATTCAGCTTTCACCAAAATATTTTTAGTCATGAACCAACCACCACCAACGTTCACTCTTTGGATATTGATGTCAGCAGAATCTTCGTTCAAGTTACCAGTCACAGTGTTGTAACGAGCACCTACATAGAACTTCTCATTTTGTCCGAAACGGTAAAGTAAATCAGCTCCGAATTGGCTTAGTGCACCACCGTTTTCAACTTGACGTCCACCTAATAATTTACCTTCAGTTTCTCTAGACCATTGTCTGTCGTAAGTACCGAAGAACTCAAGACCTTTATATTTAACGAATGGGTTAATTGTAACAGCTGTCAATTCATAGAAAGAGTGGTTCATACGACCTGACCAGTCTCCACCGCCTTGAACTCCACCATCTTCATTGTAATAAGACATTACACTGTAGTAACGACCACCTGCTCTATCACCTGAATAAAGGTAAGCTCTTGCATCACCAAATGAGTGATAAACAGATCCTGTTAAACGAACTCTCAAGTCTTCATTGATTTGCTTGTCGAAACCAGCTTTACCATACAATGAAGGCGCAGCACCTTCCAACTCCATAGTTGTTTGATTCAATTTACCATTTGAAACACCAATCATTGCTAATGCACCTGTTTCGTGTCTATAAAGGATCTCCATACCTAGCTCAGTAGTGAAGGCATCCATCAAATAGTTACCAACGAATGGGTTGTAAATTGCATTACCACCATCTGATCTTCTGAAGTGAGAATCACCATAGTTGATTTCCATCAAACCTGCTTTAATTGTAACATTTTTCATAATGTTATCAAGCATTGGCGAGTTCAAGAATGGAAGTGCATCTAATTGTAAGTAACCACCTTTTACGTTTGCCTCAACATGGTGACGAGTAGAAAGGTAAGTTTCCAATTTCATTGTCACACCAGGAGCGAAAGCTACATCAATATTGAAATTAGCTTGAGGTAAGTTAAAGTCTTGTCCAAGAGGAGTTAAAGAATACTGAGCTGGTGCTCCAGTTTCTGTTTGTACTCCATTATAGTAGTTTTCTTGAGTCATTCCTTGGAACATCATGTTGAAGTTACCTCCTACACGAACTTTAATTCCATCAAACTCAGAAAGGTCTGACTTTGGTGCTTCAAAAACGTTGATTCCGTTTTGATTGTTTTCTCTCAAGCCAGAGAAAGCTTTTCTATTTTCTTCTTTTCTTTCCTCTTTAATTTCTTTTTTGATTTGCTCTTTTTCTTCTTCTGAAATATTTTGAGCAAATGCTGATAATGATAAGCCCGCTGCCAAGGCAGTGATAAATAATTTTTTCATGTTATTTGTTTGTTTGTAGTGGTAGTGTAAATGCTTAATTGGTATTATTTAGCTGTGAATTCGTAAACAATTGTTACTTCCTCTCCTGTTGTGATTGCACCGAACATCGCTGTAGGCGGCTCCACTTCATATTGAGTCATATTCAGAGTGTATTCACCTTTAAAAGTCACTTCCTCACCCGATACGTCAGCAGTGGCTTTCAAGACAACATCCTTAGTAGCTCCTGCAATAGTCAACTGACCATTTACAGTCACTTCATTTCCTTGAATTCCTTCAAGAGATGTCATATGGAATACGATTTCTTTGTTTTTCTTAGTTTTAAGAGCAGAGTAAACATTCTTGTCCATTGAACCCTTACCGCTTTTTAAGCTTTCCGCTTCTACGTTGAAAGAAAGAGCTGTAAGGTTTTGAAGAGCGTTATCTGCAACTTCTACTTCTGCAGAGAAGTTTGCTTTCTCAGATACACACTCCCAGTCATGAACTGAAGATGTTCCTTTTACTACTACTTTTGTATTTTCATTGGAAATTTGAACAGTTGCTTGAGCCATTGCTAAGCTCGCTGTTAATATCATGAGTGAAATTACGTGGATAATCTTATTCATAATTGTAATAAAAGTTTGTTTGTGATATTGTTCGTTGTTTGTTTGTATAGCAAATATCTTTCATGACACACTTTCTAACAGTGACCTTTATAGAGCAAAAAGGTGACGAACATCACGATTATCAGCAAAACCGTCCAGAATACACTTAGAAGGACTATTGAGCAAAAAAAAAGCGATGAATCTTCTTCAAAAGATTCATCGCTTTAGTGTTTATTAACAAACTACTATTATAAATTCTATGCGTCTTTATACAAATCAATCAAACCTTCAGGTAAACTGACATAGATTTCATTCTTTTCACGCTCAATTCCTTTTACCAAGTCATCATGGATAGGTACAAGAACCTCTACTCCATTATGATCTATTGCCAAAATATCTTGTGGTCCGCCTGTGTAAACTGCTTTTACAGTTCCTATTTCGCCTTCTTTTTCATCTATACAAGTGAAACCTGTGATTTCGTGATAATAGAACTGACCTTCTTCTAACTCTGGCAATACATCCAAAGGAAGGTAAAGCTTACAGCCTCTCAATTTTTCTGCATCTTCAATCGTTTCTACATCTTCAAATTTGATGATAAAACGATTTCGGTGAAATGTCAGTGTTTCTACAAAATAAGGAACAAGTTGTCTGTTCACCTCCAAAAATACAGAATCTAACTCTGCATAATCTTCTGGGCTATCAACATCAAGCATTACTGCCACTTCGCCAGCTAGGGCGTGTGGTCTTGTGATATATCCTAATTCGTAACAGTCTTCTTTTCTCATATTCTCAAGTTCTGGAGGCTCAAACACCTCAAAGAAAAACCCTTTCAAAGATAATTCTGAACTACAAAGTTCTTCTCTGAAAGGGGATTTTCAAAATTTAGGTTCTTTCTATTTATTTATAATAAGAAATTAGAAAGATCTTTTATGCTAGAATTTCTTCTTTTTCTTCAGCTTTATCTTCTACTTCTTTCTTGTCATTCGCATAGTCTTTGAAGCGTCTTGACATAGAAATACAAGTACCAATACAAAGTACAATTGTACCAATCCATAGAAGGTTAATCAACGGTTTTTCTACAGCTTTCAAGATAATCCAATCACGCTGCGTTGTCTGCATTGTAAACTTGAACTTCTCGTCTTTAGGATTGATTTCATCTAACTGAACTTTCAAGCCTAAATCTCTTTTTGTATCGGGTACCAAACCTACTTGTCCTCCTTTGATTACAAAGAATGGACGAATATCATGGTCTTGTCTGTTCCCCAATACACGAAGATTAGCTCTTAACGCTACATCTCCTTCACCAAGTTCTACACCTGGCATCACACTTTCTCTTACCACACCATCAAATACCATGAAGAAGTCATGTACAATGATTGTATCACCAACAGCAACTTCTTTTTGCATTGGCTCACTCCATTCTACCTCTTCGTCATCTACAGCCATTTGAGTAATGTGCGTATAAATATCTCTATCTGGATAGTTTACAATACCAGGAGAAGGAACTACTCCCATTTGTTCATTATGTTGAACTCTTGGATAAAGTGAGAATACTTCTTCTTTTCCATCCTTACTAGATTTTCTTCTGTATTCTACTTCGTAGTAAATATTTTCGTTGTAAATCTGAATGGTATCGCCTTTGTGTCCGTAAGTTTCTCCTTTCTGAACAATATCTTCTTTCAAGATTGCTTTATAAGGGTCTTCAAAGAACATTAAACTCTCTCTTTCAATGTAACCCGGAATATCTTCAGATTCCATACGAGGACCTTTATAAGTCAGCATATAGTCACGCATCTGCTTTGATTCATTTCTGAAAAGAAGCAGGTTCTCCTTATTCATCTCCTCCGAGAATTGAGAACTATACTGACGTCCCGACATATTCAAAGAAATCGTATTTGAATATCCTGAAGAAAACATAATACCGATCAGCATCAGTGCAATACCAATGTGTGAAATAGCTCCTCCCGAAAGGTTTGCATTTTTAGTAGAAAACAATTTGATCAATACAAATGCATTTGAGATCACACTGTACATTGAAGCTGTAAGTAAAATGATATATGATAAATCATCTACTTTCCCTGCCAACAATACCGCTGTTGTAGCAACCATTGTTACGATTACAGGAATCATCATCTTATCCCAAACCTTCGCTCTCGAGTCAAGCTTTTGCCAGTAGAAATACTGCCCTGTACCCGAAAGAATAGCGATAATTACCGCAAACCACTTTTGATATGTTGTGTAGAACGTAACTGCATCTGCTGGTGGTGCCCAATTTGAGTTTACCCCAAAGAAGCCTAAGAATGAGTTGAACGCTGGAATTGACGTTGGCAAGAATACTTGGAATGAAGCAATACAAAGAATAGTTGCTCCCATGAAAATCCAGAATTCTCTTGAATACGCTGTGACCTCATTGTCTTTTTTAGGAAGTTCTTTCCAACGATAAGCTAACAAACCAATTGCAATAACTACGAAGAACAATAAGTAAACCACCAACTGACCAGAAAGACCTAAGTCAGTAAATGAGTGTACCGAAGCTTCTCCCAATACACCACTTCTTGTAAGGAATGTAGCATAAAGAACAAGTAGGAAAGATGCCATTGTTAAGATCATTGCTGAAACCAATGCTGTTCCGTTTTTACGATACACTAGCATAAGGTGCAATGCTCCTACCATTACTAACCAAGGGATATACACTGCATTTTCTACAGGGTCCCAGTTCCAATAACCACCAAAGTTCAATGTTTCATAGGCCCAATAAGCCCCCATCATAATCCCTAAACCAAGGATAAACACACCAAATACAGTCCATCCTAAAGCAGGTTTAATCCAGCCTGTATAATCTCTTTTAACCAAACCAGCCATTAAGAATGCAAATGGAACAAGTGTTGCTGCAAAGCCTAAGAAAAGGGTTGGAGGGTGAATAACCATCCAATAGTTTTGAAGAAGTGGGTTCAATCCGTTTCCATCTGTAGGAATATAATTCGGGTTCATCTCAAAAATTGGTGCTGCTACCGCATCTCTCAACAAGATAAAAGGAGAGCTACCCAATTTCATTCCCCAAAGGTCAATACCCAAAATCATTGAAACCAAAAAGGCTTGAACGAGTGAAAAAATCAACATTGCACTGTTTTCCCACTTTTTAGCTGTTCTGATGACAAAAAATCCGAGGATTACATGCCAGAATATCCAAAGTAGAAAACTTCCTTCTTGACCTTCCCAAAAACAGGAAATCATAAAGTGTACAGGCAGATTGTTAGAAGAATGACTCCAAGCATAATAATACTCGTACTTATGTTGATAAATTATGCTAAAAAGAATCGCGACTACACCTATTACAGATAAACCATGTACATAAAATGCTAGTCGTCCATATTTTTTACCAATCCCTTTATCCAAAACGCCTAATTCAACCAATCCGTAGTAGACTGCAGAAGCGATGGCAAAGACAAAAGCTACGATCATTAAAAAATGACCTAAATTACCACTCAGTGTATCAATCATCTCGTTCCTATATATTAAAGCTAGTTCTAATTGCGTGAAATTTTAGAGGTAAAACTCTTTAAAGTGCCATAAAGTTACGAAAAGATGATCTTTAGATTTATAAAAATTGATAAAGAACTGAAGCTGTTAACTAAAAATATTATTAGATCATTACACATAAAGCTCAGAAAATAAAAAAGGATATACATAAACTGTATATCCTCCTTTCTAAATGTTATTTATTGCTACTCTGAATCAGCAAACTTTTGAGCATTTTCCATGTCCTCCAACATTTCTAAAATAATTCCATCTTTCAGACCTACACTTGGAACAATGATCTCTTCTGCCCCACTCAACTCCATAACCGTTGTGTAGATTCTTGAGGCAGGAATAATGACATCTGCACGATCTTTATTCAATCTAAGGGTATTAATTCGTTCTACCATCGAGAACTCACGAATGTAGTTTCTGAGTCTAATCAGTTCATCAAGACTTGTGACCTTGTCTTCTCTTTCACAGTCTTTTGACAATTTGAAGAGCTTATTGATATTTCCTCCAGTACCTACAGCTTTAATCGGTGTATTTTTAGGCAAGTACTCCTTAATCCATTCATCCATTTTTTCATAAACCTTCGTCTCGGCAGCTTTGTCCAAACGACGAACACCACCCATACGATAAGATTTACTAGCCAATTTTTTCTTCCCACGATAAAGATTCAACTCAGTACTCCCCCCTCCAACATCAATATGGATAAAGTTGTCTTCATCGTTTAAGTAAGGATCAATAGATAAGTTGATGATCTCAGCTTCCTTTTTCCCATCTATGATATTGATCATTAAACCTAATTGGTAATAAACTCTTTGGACAATGTCTTCTCCATTTTCAGCTTCTCGCATTGCTGATGTGGCATAAGCTCTGTAATCAGTTACCTCATACAAGTCCATCAAGTTTTGAAATGTATGCATCAATTTCACAAATTTCTCTTCAGTAGGTCTTGTTATCCTTCCTCTACTAAATACATCATTACCTAGTCGTAGCGGAAATCGAAGAAATTCAACTTTTTTGATACTTGAATCTTTTCCCTCTCCTAATACTTTGATGACTTGAAGACGAATGGCATTTGAACCGATATCAATAGAAGCTAGTCTCAATTTATTTTTATTTAGTTTTTCACCTCTGTACACCATACCTATACACCTCTTAATTAACCCATTTCTTCGGTGAGAGTTCTTCAACGAAAGATTTTGCCTAAAAAATGCGTAAAAAATACTTCTGCACACTCTCAACGGTTCTAGAAAAATATATATTTTGTACTTTTGAAGCAAGCCTTATTTCTGAAAATAATGCAGAGAATTGAGGAAATAATCTAAGTTTCCTCCCTTATATAACTTTGATCAGAAGATGGAAAGTAAAGATATTTATAAAGCCTTATTAGCAATGAAGGGGAGTTCGGAAGACTTTTCAGAATTCAACAAATTGACTGATTATCAAAAAAAACGATTACCAAATGTCAATTTCTGGAAGTATAAAAATGAGGAAACCCCAATCAATATTCCTGAAGACTTTGAAGAGTATTGGAGTGCTATTGAATCTAATATTTCTGAAGATCACGGAGAAGATGGTTAATCCATAAAATAGTTCTGTAAATCTTCAAAATGGATACTTAACTATAAAAAACAACCCCAAATTCTATTTAGAACTTGGGGTTGTATAGTGTTATATCAGCTGTATTAGTCAACTTGCAGTACAGACATGAAAGCTTCTTGCGTTACTTCCACTTTACCTACTTGACGCATACGTTTCTTACCTTTTTTCTGTTTTTCAAGAAGTTTACGTTTACGAGAAATATCACCACCGTAACATTTCGCGATTACGTTTTTACGAAGCGCTTTGATTGTTTCTCTAGCAATAATTTTTGTACCAATTGCAGCTTGAATTGGAATTTCAAATTGCTGTCTTGAAATAACGGCTCTCAACTTCTCACAAACTTTCTTACCTCTATCGTAAGCTTTATCTCTGTGAACAACTGCTGAGAATGCATCCACAGCTTCGTTATTCAATAGAATATCAAGTTTCACCAATTTAGATGCTCTGAAACCAATCAATTCATAATCCAAAGAAGCATATCCTTTAGAGATTGTTTTCAGCTTATCAAAGAAGTCAAATACGATTTCAGAAAGAGGAATTTCGAAGATCAATTCTACACGATCAGTAGTCAGATAAACTTGGTTCATCAACTCACCGCGCTTCTCCATACATAGTCCAATCACTGGTCCTACGTAATCTGCCTTCGTAATGATATTTGCTTTGATATATGGCTCTTCAATTCTATCCAAGAAGTTTGGATCTGGAAGGTCTGATGGCGCATTTACAATTACTTTCTCTTCATCCTTTTTCAAGTATGCATGATACTCTACCGAAGGTGCTGTAGTAATTACTGTCATATCAAACTCACGCTCCAAGCGCTCTTGTACAATTTCCAAGTGAAGCATTCCTAAGAATCCACAACGGAAACCAAAACCAAGTGCGGCAGAAGTCTCAGGCTCCCAAACCAATGAAGCATCGTTCAACTGAAGCTTTTCCATTGAAGCTCTCAACTCTTCAAATTCGGTTGTGTCTACAGGATAAATACCCGCGAATACCATTGGTTTCACATCTTCAAAACCTTGAATAATATCTTTACAAGGATTGTCTTTATGTGTAATGGTATCACCAACCTTAACTTCTTTTGCTTCTTTAATACCAGAAATCAGATAGCCCACATTACCTGCTGAAATAGATTTTCGAGGTTCTTGGGTTAATCTCAGCACCCCAATCTCATCGGCATTATAGGTTTTACCTGTATTGACAAACTGTACAAGATCGCCTTTTTTGATCTCTCCATTAATTACACGGAAGTATACTTCTACCCCACGGAATGGATTATATACAGAGTCAAAAATCAAAGCTTGAAGCGGTTTTTCAGGATCACCTTCTGGAGAAGGAATACGCTCAACAATTGCCTCAAGAATATTTTCAATACCAATACCTGCTTTGGCACTTGCTTCAATAATATCTTCTCTATCACAGCCAATCATATCCATGATTTCATCGGCTACCTCTTCAGGTCTTGCATGCGGAAGGTCAATCTTGTTCATCACAGGGATGATCTCAAGATCTTGCTCCATAGCCAAGTATAAGTTTGAGATTGTCTGTGCCTCAATACCTTGAGAAGCATCTACCACTAATAATGCTCCTTCGCAAGCTGCAATAGAACGAGAAACTTCATAAGAAAAGTCAACGTGACCCGGAGTGTCAATCAGGTTCAACGTAAATTCTTCATTATTATATTTATAGTTCATTTGGATAGCATGAGACTTAATCGTAATCCCACGCTCTCTTTCCAAATCCATATTATCCAACAGCTGCGACTGCATCTCTCTTTGGGTAACCGTTTGTGTTTTTTCTAGAAGACGGTCAGCCAAAGTACTCTTTCCATGATCAATGTGAGCAATGATGCAGAAATTTCTGATGTTCTTCATTTTATCCATGCCACAAAAATACTATTTTTTTTCAAGACACTGCTTCTTTATTTTGAGCTAGCACTTGAAAAAATTTGTTTATTTTATTTCTTGCTTAACTTTCTTGTTCGTCCCAAAATCTAATAGCGGTTTCTAATAGACTTTGAACAAACATTCTTTTATTTCCTTCCAAGTTATAAAGATGCTCCAAAGGGTTTTCTTCTGAAAAAATATGTTCCAGTGAAATAAGCTCTTCTTTATTGAAAACAAGTTTTTCAAGTTCTAAAACTAATTCGCTTGGAGAATTTTCAGTATAAATCGCTTTTAGCAACTCGAATTGACTATTATTAAAGAGAAGGTCTCCATCTTGTTCACCTTTAGCCTGCATTTCATCTCTCTCAAACTGATCCATGATAAAGAGAATCTCTAGATCTCGTTCTATTTGAGATTCATCGAATGGTTCATAAAGGTATTCATCAAATATATCGAGAATATGAACCACCATTTCTTCTTGTTCTTCATCAAAGTTCAAGGAAGTTCCTGCAGGATCCCAAGCTTCTTTCTGTTTGAAAACTCTTTCTAAATAATTTATTTGAGCCGGCGTGAAAGTGCTTTTATTTATTTGAATACCATCTTGCCCTTCTTTTTTATTAAACACGACACTTAATAAAAGAGACTCTTGTTCTGAGAAAACATTAGATAGGCCTTCTTCATCAAGACTGCTTTCAAATAATTGTTCTAAGGTTTTTAACTCTGCTTGTTCCTCGTCTGATAGAGCAGAAGCTTTATCCAAAATTTGAATAATAAATGCTTTCTTCTCATCTCCTAATTCTACAAATGAAAGTAGGTCTGCTTCAGAAAATACAGAACGGATATAATCTAACTCTTCAAAATTAAAGGTAAAGTCACCTAATTCTAAGCCTTCTTCCGAGTACTTTTCATCAAAAACTGCTGATAAAAACTTAAATTCTTCCTCAGTTAGTACATGATGTTCTACCTGATCTTTTTCACCTTCAAAATCTCTATCAATCTCATTTAGCATAAAAAGTACACCTACAGAATTGATTGCAGGGTGAAACTCCCAATTGTTCTCATCTTCATATTCCCAAACTTCTTCCGCCGCATTCAATTTTTCAAAAAGTAGTTCAACCAACTTTTTTTGTTCTTCAGACAAAAAGCTTGGTACATCTACAGTTTCTCCAAGTGCGATCGTTTCAAAAGTATCTTTGAGCTTTGTAAGTGTCTCATCGTCATAATAAACTCCAGAAATTTTTATATTCTCATTGGAGTGGGCTTCATATACCGCTTCTAACAAAGAAAATTCTTCATCACTAAAGATTAATTCCTCTGTAGATTCATGTGTGGCATTTAAATATTCCCTTTCTAACTTCTCAATTTCAAAGAGTTCTTCAAGTTTCATAGAAATCTGTTTGATCCGAAAACAATTCCGCTAAAGTAGTTTACAAGCGAATATCGCAAAAAGTTTCTTTACTTATCTGTCATCTTTTGATAAAAAAACTTGATGGAATCATATTCGACTGATACTTAAATACCTTGCACTCTGTATTGGTATAATTGAAAGAAACTTTAGTACCTTCATAACTTTTAAGTGAATACACTATATAATATCACTTTGTACTTTGATATATTGCTCACTATCTGACTAAATACCAACTACCAGCATGAAAGCTTATTTCTTACTCATTCTTTTTTATCTTCTGTCATATTTTTCGTTTGCCCAAAACGGACATTATTACCTTACTCATTATGCGCCATCTTTCATAGATTTTGAGGAACAGCGTGTACAAACAGTACAAGATAATGAGGGGGTTATGTACTTCTCAAACCGAAAAGGAGTATTAAAATACAATGGTAAAGACTGGAATTTACTTGAAACACCTTCCTCTGTATTTAGCCTTGCATATGCTGAAAAACAGAACTATTTATTAGTAGGGGGACGGAATAGTTTGGGCTATATTCAAAAAGATATTTATGGGGATGATCAATACTTTTCGTTAAGTGAAGATCATATTATAGGACTAGTCAGTAAAATATCAATCGTAAAAAATAAAGCCTATATTTTAGCTGATGGTGAGGTTTTCATCATAGACCTAAATGCAAAGAAAATCATTGGTGAATATTATGAACATATAGCTCAACACCTATTCACAGCAATGAATGAGCCTTATTTCATTGATGAAGAACAGAATATTTACCTCCTTAAAGAACAAGAAGCTGAGGTTGCAGATATAAAATTACCCGACTCTACTTCAATACAATTTGTAGCGGATTATAATAATAAAGTAGTAATTGGAGATAGCAGTGGTACTTGGTTTCAGTTTGATGGTTTGGCGCTAGACACATTAAAAAACCAAAATAAAAAATGGTTAAAAGAAAGTGCTCCTCATCAAATTATTTCTCTTAATGACTCATTAAATATCATCGCTACTGAAAAAGGTGGAGCGGTTATCTATAATTTATTTAGCGGTGATATTGATTTCTACCTAAATTATACAACAGGTCTTCCCGACAGTGAAATTAAAGGGATTGGAAAAGATAAATATGGGGGAATTTGGTTTGCTCACGAATATGGTTTCAGTCGTACAAATCACCTAACGCCTTTAAGGAACTATGCACTTTACGAGGGATTGGAAGGAAACATACTTTCTGCCATTGAATTTGATGGGAGACTATTCACAGGAACTAGTGAAGGACTGTATGAACTTGCGAAAATTGACAAATTCAAAGAGGTAGATAAAGTTGTAAAACTAAGAAAGCGACGTAAAAGCAAAGACTTTATCGCTTATCAGGCAAAAGAGAAAGAATTAGCAAAACTTAGTGAGAAAGAACTAAAAAAACAGATCAAAGAAGTTGAAGAGGAAGAAGAAGATGCGATTAAAGACTTTGAAAAAGATGAAAAGAAGCTAAGAAGAAAATGGCGTAAGGAGCAACGAAAAAAGCTAAAAGAAGCTAAAAAAGAGAATAAAGATTTAGATGTTGATAAGTGGAAAAAAGAACAAGAGGAGTTGTTTGAAAAGGAAGCATTAGCTCGAAAAGAGAAAATGAATTCTACCACTATTGCTACCATCAAGAAAAAAACTGCTGTAGTCAAAAAGCCTGTTAGGAAGTATGAATATTATTACGAAGTAAAAAAAGACAAAGAACTCATTCTTCAGTCTACTAAATATAAATATAAAGTTATACCAGAGATTGAAGCCAAATGTAGAATCCTTCAGAAAATAGATACTTTTTTAGTAGTCGGCTCCAACAAAGGAACGGCTTTGATCAGCCCTAATGGTGATCTGCAATGGCTAAATCAATTCAATGTTCAAACTTTACATGTTTCAGAAAAAACCAATGAACTTATTGTCGCAGATGAAAATGGTGATATCTGGGCAAAAAGGCTAACAAAAGGTGGTATCTGGGTAAACATAGATGGTGTACATAATGCGCAACTAAGCAGTATAAATACAATTTACATTGATCAACAAGATTTACTATGGTTAGTCAATCACGAAATGATTCATTGTTTCTCTACACATACGGACAACAAACGTGACTTGGTTAGTAGCGTCAATGTAAACAATCCATTTGGTGATGATATTGGTATTTGGGATAAAGACTCTTCAGAGACTCACTTCATTTTACACAACGGAATTTATACATTCAACAAAGATTTAGGAACTCTTGAAAATGTATCACTAAAGCAAAAACTGAAAAGCTCTGATCAATTCAGAGTTTTACAAGGGCATGATGGGATTGTATGGAGCTACCTTAAAACAGGTTGGACACCACTTTTGAATGGACGCCATTTGAGTGATGAGCCAACTTTCTATCACTTAAATCAAATACCTCAAATCAGAGCTATTTTACCTTCTGAAGACCCCGAAAAACTATGGGTGATTACTAAGGGGAATCAACTTTTCTGTTACGAATACACGGAGAGTCAAATAGACAACAAGCACTATGACCTAAATCTTGCAACATTGAAAGATATGAAAGGTCAAAAAATCCCGATCAATGATCTTGACTTCTCTTACCGAAATAATAATTTTCTCTTTTCCTTCAGTCAACCTCAGTATGAAATTGATAAAGAAATCTTATATCGATTTAAACTGAATGACAACCCTTGGTCTTCATGGACAAAAGAAAGTCATATTCCATTTCACTTGTTGAATAGTGGTAAATATGCATTAAAAGTAGAATCTGGAAATGGAAATGGCTCTATTTATTCTTCATATTCACTTGATTTCAATATTGCACTTCCATACTGGAAAAAAACTTGGTTCTATGCTTTAGAACTTCTGTTCTTTAGTTTCCTTCTTGTTTTCTCATTTAAATTAAATCAATCAAAAAGGGTAAATATATGGATCAGTAAAGTACTAACTTACCTTACCCTAATCATGGTTTTTGCCTTCTTAGAAACGGTAGCTCAATATTATATTAACTTAGAACCTGATCCGTTACTCGATTTCGGAATAGAAGCTAGTTTAGCAATCCTGCTTCTTCCTTTTGAGAATGTATTTAAAAAGTTAATTGCCTTCACTAGAAACACTGATTCAGACACTCAACGCCATTCAAATGAATTGAATAATATAAAGGAAACCAATAGCTAAAGTTTAGATAACATCACATTTTAAAATATAACATTCACCAATTCAAACATGACTTAAGTCTTTTTGAATTGGTTTTTTGTTATAAAAACAACATTTGGTTAGATTAATGTTAGATACAACATATTATTTTTCTTCCACTTTTATAAAGCGTTCATTTGCACTCCATTCAAAAAATTGAACGTTTCAAAGAAAATACACCTTTAATGAAAGCTCTTTTAAAGATTAGCCCCATTTTAGTTTTAGCGGGATTTATCTTATCTGGATTTGATATTTTAATTGCTGCACCTCTTGCTACAATTTATGCAGCATTTGTAGCTGCTTTTACTGAAAAGCTGAACACACAAACTATTATAAATGCAGCTGTTGATAATGTCAAAGAAATGCAGATTGTGTTTTTCATTTTAATGTGTGCTTATGTAATGGCAGAAGCTTTTATGGCAACTGGCGTTGGCGCTTCTATCATAAATATCTCTCTAGACCTCGGAATCACAGGAAGATCCGTTGCGGTAGTCGGGTTAGTCGTGACCTCTCTTCTTTCAATAGCGACAGGAACTAGTTGGGGAACATTCGCTGCTTGTGCCCCTGTCTTCTTGTGGCTAAGTCATATTCTTGGCGGCGATGTGATACTCACTATTGCGGCAATTGCAGGTGGTTCATGCTTTGGTGATAACATTGGACTAATTTCAGACACAACCGTTGTTAGCTCTGGTATTCAAAAAGTAGAAGTAATAGATAGAATCAGACACCAAGGTGTATGGTCTGCACTTGTATTATTATTTGGTGTTATTGCATTTTATATCGCAGGTTTCACAATGGATCTACCATCACAGCCTGGTGATGCTCACAGTGCAATAAGCTCAATACCTGATGAAGCTTGGGTTAGTTTACAAGAAAAAAGAGCATCAGCTGTCACTCTTTTGGAACAAGTAAAAGAAGGTATGCCATATTATATGTCTCTCCCACTTATTATTGTACTTGTAGCCGCATTCAGAGGAATGTCCACCCTACTATGCTTATTTTTAGGAATTATATCTTCTTTATGTTTTGGCTTACTACAAGGCACTGTTTCAGATGTAAATTCATTCTTAGAATTGATGTACAATGGTTTCTCTAGTGCAGGTTCTTGGGTAATTGTAATGATGATGTGGATCGGTGCTTTTGGTGGAATTATGCTAAAAATGAATGCATTTGAGCCAATAGCAAAACTTGTAATTAAAGCATCAAGAAGTGTACGTCAACTAATGTTTTACAATGGAACACTTTCTATTTTAGGTAATGCAGCATTAGCCGATGAAATGGCACAAATTGTAACTATAGGTCCAATTCTTAAAGATATTGTGGATAAAAATGTAGAAGGAGATGAACAAAGCCTCTATAAACTTAGGCTTAGAAATGCCACTTTCAATGATGCATTGGGTGTTTTTGGCTCCCAGCTAATACCTTGGCATGTATACATTGGTTTTTATATTGGTATTGCAAGTGCTGTTTATCCACTCTACGAATTCACTGCTTTAGATATCATTAAATATAACTTCATGGCAATGATAGCTGTTATGAGCATACTTCTACTCACACTTACAGGATTTGACCGCTTTATTCCTTTATTTAAGCTTCCATCTGAACCTAGTGTCAGATTGAAAAATAAAAAGTAAAAAGAAAAAGCTTCAGACTTTATCAAATAGTCTGAAGCTTTTTTATTAATTCCCTCTAGGTACCCAATAAATTTCGTCTGCTTTCAATTCTTTCCCCATTGCTCTTGAAAGCACAAATAGATAATCAGAAAGTCTATTTAAATATTGAAAAATTAAAGGCTCTAAATTACCTTCCACTTCTTCAACTCCAATACAAAGTCTTTCTGCTCTTCTACAAACCGTTCGTGCTATATGGCAAAAAGAAACGTGTTGATGACCTCCTGGAAGTACAAAATATTTTAATGGCTCAAGATTTTCATCCATCTTATCTATTTCAGTCTCTAAAAGCTCTATATCCTCTACTAATAAGTCTGGTTTCTTTAATTTTGGTTTATCAGGATCAGCCGCTAATTCACTTCCCAAAGTAAAAAGTCTATCCTGAACTTCTTTAAGAAAAGCCTTTCTGTCAGTATTAACCGGAAAGTCACTGAGTAACCCTATGTATGAATTAAGTTCATCAACTGTCCCATAAGCATCAATTCTTATATGTGACTTAGAAACTCTTTTCCCTCCAAATAAAGAAGTCTGTCCTTTATCTCCTGTTTTAGTATATACTTTCATGTGATTTATCCTGTTTCAATAGTTCTATTCAAAGAACGGTAAGAAAATTCAGAAATAAAAAAACCGAATTGTGATTTACAATTCGGTTCTTATTTGATAGAGTAAAAGCTTAACTATCAATATTTTTATCTTCATAGATTACTTCTCGCTCTGTAGATAAAGACTCCGGAACGTCAAGCATTCCAAAACCTTTGTGAGTTAACTCCCCAAATCCACAAGTAAAGATAAATTCTTGTACTCTAGGGTCTGCATATAACTCAAATGGGAATGTATATCCTCTTACTTCCTTGATGCTGCCATCAATAATTAGAGTATATATACGAGCGAACTTCTTCTCTTGACGAGCAATACGCTCAAGATACCCTTTATCTGGAACTATTTGGAATCTATAGAAAGATGAAATCTCTTCCGCTGTGAACTTACCAGACCTCTCCATACGATGCATAGTTGATTCGTATAGATAATCTGAGAATTCATCTAGCGTAGGATAAATAAATTCTTTATTTCTAGTATTACTTGGCGTATCTAAAATTACCAATGGAGAAATACATAGGAATTTAACGGCTTCACTAAAACTAGGAACTCCTTCCTTCTCAACACGCTCTGGCAATAAGATCAAGTTACCTAGTGTCCAATATGGCTGAGAGAAGAACTTCTTGATCAATAGTTGTAGGAAATCTTCGCTTAGTGCTGTAAATACAATAGTCACTCGTTTAGAGAAGTAATGCAATCCTTCTCTACCCACTTTTGTCTGACCTTTCAAACCAGAATAACTGTATAGCACCTCATCTTCTGGATATTCATTACCTAGAACATCCTTGATCAGAGAGCCAATCAGTTTTTGGTGATGAAATGGCAAAACAGCTCCCTTGTTTTTAAGACTAAAAATAACTCTAATCCTCAACTCCCTAAAAAATTAAGTAAGTGAATAATAATAACCTCAGAAATTTATAATTAAGCACCACCACACAGCTATATCGTGTCACTGTATAGATCGCCGTTTACATTAAGAGTTTTTATTGATTATATGAAGTACTCCTCTTAATGTATGTTTGTTGATTTACTCGCTAAATGCGCTTGAAAATAGTCTTGCAAATTTAACCTAAAAATTGTGTATCGCTACATAATCTCAATTATAAAAAGTTAAATTGTTGAATTTCCTCGTAAGTTTTCATAAAATACAAGTTAATCCATACTTAATTTAACCGTAAATACAGCAACCTCCTAGTATATTTACATTTATTTCAATGACTTAAGTGTCATTAAAACTATTCAACTTAGCTCTATTTTCATCAACAAAACACTCATTAAATAATCCGAATTTAACTTACATTCTCTTGAACAAAAACTCAGTTATTAATTCTAGAAAAAAAAATATTTATTTTTAAACTAGAACTCTTTAAACTAAATAATTTGGTCATGGAATGCTCAAAAATCCTTTAATCATCCAAATGTACCTTTCCACCAATATTGAAAGGCTAGAATAGCCCATACTTGGTTGTGGTCAAAATACTTTTGATGGAATATTTGATTTTTTACATTTCGGATATATTCAACAGAGAAAATTCCTTGTTCTTCTATAAAACCATCATTTAAGGCTTCGTGTTCAATCCAGTGTCTAAGTTGTTTTTTATAAGCATCTTTTAATGGCACTTCAAAACCATGCTTTGGTCTATTATACAACTCAGGAGGTAATAAAGGCTTGACGGCATCTCTTAAAACTCTCTTCTTCTGACTACCATTAAGCTTGTAATGATCAGGTAAGCCAAAAGCAAATTCGACTACATTATGATCTAAGAATGGCACACGAACCTCAAGTGCATTTCCCATAGACATAGAGTCAGCTTTTTGAAGCATATCATTTGGCAATAATAAATTCATATCTGCCAATAGAACTTCATTAAAAGCATTTCCTTGGACTAATGATGTGAAATCACTTTTTCTTCGTCCTAGTATACTTTGTTCTAATCGACTTCTGACACTTTTAGATAATAGCTGATCAACTTGATTCTCACTTGTCCAACAACATAAATACCAATACCTCTCTGCAGGAAGCATATGCATTGCTTCAGAAAACTTATGCAGTTGTCTAAACTTATTCGTCAGATAAGTATGCCTACTCTTTGGAAGTGGCTTGAGCAAAGGCAAAGCATTCATCAAAAGTCTAGCTTTTAAGCTATTCTCTCGCATTTTATACTCAGCTTGGTACTTATTATAACCTGCAAATATTTCATCGGCACCATCACCTGAGAGTGCTACTGTAACATGTTTTCGTGTTTCTTGGCTTAGAATATAAAAAGGAATTGAAGAAGCATCAGCGAATGGTTCTCCAAAGAAATCCATAAGTTCAAAAAGGTGCGTAAACAAATCATCCGTAGTAAGGCTAAAAGCTGTATGATTTGTTTTGTATTTGTCTGCAACCATTTGAGCATACTTGGTTTCATCAAACATTGGTTGATCTTTGAAACCAATCGAAAAAGTATTCAAATGTTCAGTTTGCCTCGATGCCAAAGCTACGATAGCTGAAGAGTCTATTCCTCCACTCAAGAATGCCCCAATCGGAACATCTGAAATCAATCTATCAGCTACTGACTTCTCCAAACGCTCTAATAATTCTTTTTGAGCATCTTCATAACTCATTCCACGCATTTCAGCGCGTTTCTTTTCCTCTCTTTCAGCTATTGCATAATATGCCTTTTTCTGAACCTGTCCTTTCTTAACCTCTAAATAATGTCCTGGCTCTAGCTTAAAAATATTCTTAAAAATAGTGTGTGGAGCAGGAATATAGCTAAGGCAGAAATAATGGTACATTGATTCCTCATCTAGCTCTTTAGGAATATGGTACTTGAGTAAAGTAGCCATTTCTGAAGCAAAAATGAGTTTATCTTCATCTAGAAAATAAAGCAATGGCTTTATACCAAATCGATCCCTTGCTATGAATAACGATTCTTCTTCCTTATCATAAACAGCAAAAGCAAAGAAGCCATTAAGTCGTTCTACACACTTTTCTTTTTCAGTGATATATAGGTATAGTAAGACTTCGGTATCAGAGGTAGTTTTAAACTGTATTCCCTGTCCTGCTAGCTCTTGCTTTAATTCATTAAAATTATAGATTTCACCATTGAATACAATCGTATATCGTCCACTCTCATCAGTCATTGGTTGAGAAGCTCCTTCAGATAAATCTAATATAGAAAGTCGTCTGTGTCCGAGTCCTACATGATAATCAGTAAAAGTGCTTCCCATATCTGGGCCTCTATGGTGAAGACTATTTGTAGCTTCAGGAAGGTGAATAGCATGAAGCCGACCTAACTCATTAAATGCAAAAATTCCAGTTATACCACACATGGGAAAATAAGTTTAAAAGCTGTACAGTTTGTAAAAAGTAACTAAAAGTATTTGGTTTGATTTAATTACAATGGAAATATTGATATTACAAAGATATAAAATTATAGAACGTTTAAGAATACGTTTGATTTCAAGAAAAACATAGAATATTTAAACTTGAACACCTTTTTTTTTTGAAAAAACCTTAAGTTGCACAAGTACCTATAAGTTAAATGGGAAAAATTCTTCTTTAAATTACAAACCACTTTTTGACCTCTAATTAATTTCGCCATGCTGAAAAAAATCACCACAAACTTACTTAACCAACTTCAGAGTGCAATTTCAAACTTAGATGAGCAAACATACAGCCAAGAAATTGATATATTAGGAAATAGTTCTATTGGACAGCATTGCCGACATATTTTATCGTTCTATGAATGCTTAATCGATGCTAAACACAGTGGGTTTGTAAACTACGATCAGCGTAAGCGGCTACTAAAAATTGAAAACAGCCCTGTAGTTGCAAATATGTTTATTGAGACATTGAAGGAAAAGTTAGAAAAAGTAGAATTTTCAAATCCTATTACACTTGAAGGGCAGTATGGCAATACTAGCGATTTGAATTGTTTTAAAGTAAAAAGTAGCTTAGAGAGAGAACTGATCGCAAACATTGAACATTCCGTTCATCACATGGCTATCGTAAGAATTGCTTTAAGGTATCTCAAGCCTAATTTTAAGTTAGATGATAGTTTTGGAATTGCGAGTTCTACAATTCGTTATCAAGATTCTCAACAAAGCGAACAGTAGAACGTTAGAAGAATTATATTAAGAAATTGATTAGCACTGACACTTATGTGTACCGTTACGTATTTGCCGTATAAAGATGGCTTTATCTTAACAAGTAATAGAGACGAATCTATCATTCGCCCAAAAGCACTAACACCAGCTATTGAATCATATAAATCAGAACAGCTTCTTTTCCCTAAAGACCCTAAAGGTTTAGGTTCTTGGATTGGCTATTCTGATCATTGGGATGCCGTCGTTTTACTAAATGGAGGGCATCAAGGGCACATTCCCAATCCGCCGTACCGCCAAAGTAGAGGGCTTGTAGTCTTAGACTTACTTTGTAATCCTCACATCAAAAAATTTATTAGTTCTTATAATTTTCAAGATATTGAACCCTTTACTATTGTTGCTATACGCAAGAATGAATTGTATTCTTTTGTGTGGGATAGTAAAAAAATAAGCTTTAATCAGTTGGAGTCTAATAGCCATTATATTTGGTCTTCATCTACACTTTATAAGGAAGACATAAGGCTTAAGAGACAAATTTGGTTTCAAGAATGGCATACAGAACAAAATGGTTTTTATGAATTAGATCAAATCAGAGATTTTCATCATTTTGGTGGTGAAGGGCATCATTCTGAGGTTCTAAAAATGGAAAAAACCGAAATTCAACTTAAGACAGTCAGTATCACTTCTATTCTCAAAACTGAGAATCAACATTTCATGCTTTATGAAGATTTACTTAGCAATGCTAAATATGAAGCCAAACTGCATGAAAGTGTTCAATTGATAGAAGTATAAACATCACTTTATAGTATGCGTAGTTTTATTATTAAAATAAAAGCTTGGGAATACTGGCCTTGGCAAGTTGTTTATGCACCTATCTTCATTTATGGAACTTGGCTCGCCATAAAAGCTAGATCGGCTTTCTTCTTTTCTGCAACTAATCCAGGTATTCAAAATGGTGGTTTATTAGGTGAATCAAAATCAGCTATCCTAAAGTTGATTCCACAAGATTTCATTCCAAAAACGCTCTTATTTCCTTCAGAGATTCAACTTCACACAATTACCGAATCTTTGGAGAAAGAAAACTTATTCTATCCTCTTATTGCAAAACCCGATGTTGGTGAAAGAGGAAGGTGGGTTGAAAAGATTGAAAATGAAAAAGAACTTTCAGATTATCTTCAACAGATTCAAATTCCATTTCTAATTCAAGAATACATCGACTATCCACTTGAAGTTGGTATTTTCTATTACAGATTTCCTTCAGCAACTAAAGGTTCTGTAAGTTCAATTGTAGTAAAAGAGCTGCTTTCAGTTCAAGGAGATGGAAAAAGTACACTACAAGAATTAATTTTAGATTCTCCTAGAGCATTTCTTCAATGGGAAACTTTAAAATATAAATATGCTGAGGAGCTAAATCTTGTATTAGAAAGGGGCGAACAGAAAGTACTTGAAAGTATTGGGAATCATTGTCGAGGAACAAAATTCATAAATGGGAATGATTTTATCACAACTGAATTAGAAAACTCAATTGACCACATAGCACAGCAAATTGATGGTTTTTATTATGGGCGTTTTGACTTGAGATGCACTTCTTGGGAAGATTTATATGCAGGAAAAAACATCAAGATTATGGAATTGAATGGTGCAAAAGCTGAACCTGCTCATATTTACCATCCAAATTTCCCGATAAATAAAGCCTATAAAACACTTTTTAAGCATTGGAATATTCTAGGAAAAATAAGTGCAGAAAATCATAAGAACGGTGTCGAATACATGAGTTTTAAAGAAGGTTGGGAAGAATTAAGAAGGTACCGTGAAATTTTAAGCCTTGACCAAGAATAAATCTTGCTTCATTTTTTATCCAAAGTTCATGTCTCGAAAATGAGATTTCATTAAATTGCGAACTTAGAAAATCACATTTTTATGTATAATAAACTAAAAGAACTTTTATTTAACCTAGGTCAAACCATTCTGAAAAATAGGTATGTATTATTGACTACCACAGCCTTCATTTGGGTTCTTTTTTTTGATAGTAATAGCCTACTTAATAGACATAAGCTTAACAATCAGTTTAAACAACTAGAAAGTGAAGCTGAGTTTTACAAGAATGAAATCAAAGAGCTTGAAAAAGAAATTGAAGCTCTTGAGAAAAATCCAGAAGCCCTTGAAAAATTAGCGAGGGAAAAATACTTGTATCAAGCAGAAGGTGAAACGATTTACATCCTTAAAGAAAAGGAATAGAAAGACACAAATCTTTCTATTCCTTTTCAGCTAATTTGGATTGCACAATTGGGAGAACTACAGTAAAACAAGTAAATGAGTCTTCTCCTTCCTTACTTTTTACTTGAATCTCGCCCCCATGCTGTTCAATTATACCGTAAGAAATTGATAGTCCTAGACCTTTTCCTTGTCCAATTTCTTTTGTGGTAAAAAACGGGTCAAATATTTTATTGATGATTGGCTCAGGAATTCCTCCTCCATTATCCCTAAAACCTATTTTTACAAGCTCATTTTCTTCGTCGTAAGATGTGATCAATTTGATTTCTCCCGTATCCTCACTTACCGCATCAATCGAGTTGTTTAGTAAGTTGATAAAAACTTGATTGATTTTACCAGGCAAACATTCTACTAATGGCACTGGAGTGTACTCTTTAACTACATTCACCAATCCTTTTCGCATCAATTTACTATTCAAAATAGTTAATGTTGCTTCCAAGGCTTCGTTGATATCAATGGCTCTAAAATCTCCTTCTCTATCAAGTCTAGCAAAGTTTCTTAAGCCTGCTACAATCTCTTTTGTTCGTTCAGCACCTTCACTTATACCATCAAGTAAAGCCCTAATTTCTGGCATGATTACATCTAACTCTGCTTTTTCTGCAAGTTGAATTGCTTCTTGAATGACCTTTTCCTTATCAGTACTTTTATCTAATTGCTCTAAAACTGTCAAGACTTCTTTTAAATCTTGAATATCTTCTTTCAGAGGTTCGATATTCGCTGTCACAAAATTTATAGGGTTATTGATTTCATGTGCAATACCAGCTGTCAGCTGACCAATTGAGGCCATTTTTTCAGAATTGATCAATTGATTTTGAGTCGATTTTAATTGAGTTAAAAGACTTTTCAAATGATCATTGGTCAATTGCAACATTTCAGATTGTTGACGAAGTTCTTCTTCTGAGGTCTGAATCTCATTATAAGCCTGTTGAAGCTCTTTCATTGATTCTTCCCGTTCCTCAATCATATTATTTGCAAGAGCACCCAATTGCTTAAATTCTTGGAAATGTAGATTTTCAATATCAATCTTTGCTTTTCTTTCAGATGCAGTAGAAAAGAAAGTCGCAAACTCCACAATTTCTTCGAAAATCTTATTGGTCATATTATTGATAATCCACCACAATGAAATCATCAGAGTCAGCGTAATAATACCGATTTGAAGAAAACTATATAGTAGCTGTTGCTTCAACTTTTCTTTCTCATCAAGCATTATAGTACTAAAATCCGCCATATCAGATTTACACCCGATTATCCATTTCCATTCAGGGATATAAACCCCATATAGGTTTGTTCTTACCAGCTCATTATTTTCATCTTTCCGATACAATAAGCTATTGTAATACTTCGTAGCTCCTTGATTTTGGTGAACCATCTTTCTGAAATTAGAAACTGTATAAGAGAGCTCTGGATTGGCTATAAAAATATCTTTAAACCTTATATCATTTCTTGGTTTTAGGTAGATATTATTATCAAGAAGCTTGAATCTCAAATCCTTATCCAATACAAAAATATTTCCTTCCAATCCCGACTGGTATGAAAATCGGTTTAATACAGTTTCTTGAATGTCACTGATGATGTTATCTAAATATTCACCTGCACCAATCAGAATATTTAATGGTTTAAATTCTTTGATGTAAGAATACTTTGGATACTGTTTTTCAGAAGGCGTTCTAGGAATTTTCACATAATATTGCACATAACCCTGCCCATATTTTTTACAGGTATTAATCATCTCTTTGATGTAATACTTCCCTTTCTTGTCTTGAATATCTAGGGCAGACTTTCCTTCTACAAAACCTTCATTTTGGGTCATCACGGTAGTTCCATCCATTCCATAAATGAAGAAATACCCTCGACCTTCATTAAACTCTACATTCCCTAAAGCAACCTTGATAATTTCTAGTATTTCCTCTCTTGACTTTTTCCCTTCAAATCTTTCATAAATATGCTTGATGAGTACATAAGATTCTTGAATCCGCTCTTCCAAAGACTCTCTCAGAATCTTCTCATTTTGTTGCTTTTTATGCTGAAGGAATTTTAAAGAATGGTTTAGTACAGTGACAACTCTCTTTTTATTTTCGTCAAGGTAATTTAGTCTAAGTTCAACGATATCATTTTGGAATTTCTTATACTCTTGCGTACCCCAAATAGTTGACAAAATCACGATTGTAATCAGAGTGATTAAGACGATAGGCCTTTGAGTAGCATCTTGTAAAGACCGTTTTTCATTTCTTTGTGCTATATACTTTCTCATACAATACTAGCTCTAATTCTTAACCATTCAATCGTTGTTTGATCGGCAATACAATTGTAAACTTCGTAAAGGAGTCTTCTCCTTGTTTACTTTCCACGAAGATTTCTCCATTATGCTGCTCTATGATACCATGAGTAATAGACAACCCCAAACCCGTACCTTCTCCAATATCTTTGGTGGTAAAGAATGGATCATAGATTTTAGAAATTAAATCTTCTGGAATACCGCTACCATTATCCTCTATTTCTATCATGATTCTATTCTCGAAACTATCCAATAAAGCAGTAGTAATCTTAATCACTCCACCATTTTCAATAGCTTGAACAGAGTTACTCAATAAGTTTACAAACACCTGATTTAACTTTCCTGGCATACACTCAATTTCTGGTAAATCACCAAAATGTGTTTCAATTTCTATGTTTGCCTTTTTAAAACGATTGCTCAAAAGAGTTAGAGTTGTCGACAATCCATCATGGATATTGGAATGCTTAAATACAGCTTCATTCATACGAGAATAATCTCTCATCCCCCCAATGATTTCCTTCGTTCTTTCTGCTCCTTCTTTGATCCCTTGCAAAAGCATATCGATTTCCTCTACCAAGAAATCTAACTCTAGCTCTTCGCACTTTTGCTGAAATTCTTGGATTGCTTGTTCCTTATTTTCATGTTCTGGAATGGCTTGAAATAACTCTATTAAAATCTGAACGTCTTCAAGGTCTTCTCTCAGGGGTTGTACGTTGTTAGTAATATAATTTATTGGGTTATTAATCTCATGTGCAATACCTGCTGTCAACTGACCTAGTGAAGCCAATTTCTCTGTATTGACAAGTCTCATTTGTGTTGACTTCAACTCTTTCACAACTTTTTCGAGATGCTCATTTGTTTGTTGAAGTACTTCTGATTGTTGCCTTAATTCTTCTTCTGAAACCTGAATTTCTTGATAAGCTTCTGTCAGTGCATTTTGGTTTTCTTCAACATCTGAAATCATTTTATTAGCTTGCTTCGCCAATTGGGTAAACTCACTGTAGTCTAGATTATTGAGATCAATTTTCACCAATTTATTTGTTGCTTTCTCAAAGAAATCCCCAAATTCATCAAGGTTCCGAATAGTCTTTTTAAATGTTTTTCGGATGTACCACCAAAGCAAAGAGATCAAACACAGAGCAATGATAATTACCTCCAAAAGATTAAATACGAGGTCTTGGTGAAGCCCTTTTGCTGCTCTCGCTATTTTTTCATCTAGTTTATCCATTGAAACCACTGCTGCTACTTGCCAATTCCAAGGAGAAAATTGCCTTAGATAAGCCAATAACTGAGGTTTCTTTTCAGATTGTTTGAAAGAAGGATCATAATAGGTAAAGAAAAAACCTTCTTGATTTTTCAGGGAATCAGATAGCCAATCCATTCGTCCAATCACCTCATACTCGGAAGTATCAACAGGGTCTTCATGAACCTCTCCATCACTCATCACAACTCCCTTTAAGGTATCATAAACAACAATTTGTCCTTCATCGCCAAATCGTATTACACTAAGGGTATTTAGAATTTCCTTCTGACTTTTATAATCTTGATCAATAGCATAAGCTCCCGTCCCCACAATCATCCCTAAAGGCTTAAACAGTTTGATGTAAGAAAACTTCTTGTAGCTTCGGCCATCATTCATATTGGGTTTATACCAATAATAATCATTAAAGCCTTCACCCAACTCTTCTGCGATTTTGATTTCATCTTGGACAATGTATTTACCATCTTTGTCTTTGATATTGATCATATTTTTCCCTTCCAACTCTGGGTAAGCTGAATTAAAAACAGATACACCATCTAGATCATCAATGAAATAATAACCAGCCCCTTGTGAATATCTCAGATCAGAAAAGACATCTTTGATATGTTTTATCACGACACCTCTTCCCTCATTTATATATTTCTCATAAATGCTCTCTACAATATCATACCCAATGTAGCAGCGTTCTTTGATGGACTTTTTAGCCTCTTCTTCATTTTGTTTTCGACCATACTCAATGTAACGCAAGGCATAATCGACCTCATTGATTAGAGCTACCTTTTTTTCCTCAATAAAATCTTCTCGAAGTCTGTTTGTTTCTTCATAAAATTTTTGAAGTTCATTAAAACTCCAAATCAGGGTTAAAATTAGAATTGAGCACAATGACGCTAACAACAGGGTTCTCAGTGTCGACTCATATATATTGACTTGATTGTTCTCCATAAGGCATATAATCCTTCCAAGAAATGTTCTTTACTAACTAACGCAAAAATGACTTTTATAGACTTGAAAAACAAGGAAAGTAAACTTTGAACTAGTTCTTGCCTAGTTAGTTTTTGGTATAGTGAAAAATACTATGTTGCTTTGTGAAAATAGAAGAAGGTTCTTTTAGGGTTTGAAAGCTTTTTTAAGATGAATAAAGTACTAAGATTCAAGAAGTGGGAAGATATACTAACTTTTTTAGCTATTGTGCTCTCAGTCATTTGGCTGAATCAGATAGCAAATAAGTTCTATTTTAAATGGGATTTGACCGAAGAAAAAAGGTTTACTATTTCTGATGGAAGTAAAAATGTACTTCGCGAACTTCAAGGCGATATTTTCATTGAAGTATTTCTAGATGGTGAACTAAACGCTGAGTTTAAGCGACTACAAGAACACATCAGAGAAACCCTTATTTCATTCAGAGATGAATCGAAAGGAAAACTGAATTTTAAATTCATCAACCCAAATGCTTCCACTAATCCTAAAGTAAGAAATCAGACTTATCAGAAACTTACAGATAAAGGACTTCCTCCAACTACGCTTTTTGATGTTGCAGACGATGGTGAGCGTATTCAGAAAGTAATATTCCCTGGGGTAATCATTCATTATGGGAAGAAAGAAAAAGGTATTCTTTTATTAAAAGGGAATAAGACTGCTAGTGCCGAACAACAACTGAATCAATCTATAGAAGGTGTTGAATTTGAACTCATCAATACAATCCATGAATTAAGTGCTAAAAGCAAAAAGCGAGTTGCATTTATTCAAGGGCATCAAGAATTAACACCACAACAGACAATCGACCTCACTACGACACTCAATCAAAGCTATGTTGTCGATCATGTAAGACTAGATGGTAAGCAAAATATTGAAGGATTTGATGCGATCATTGTAGCACAACCTAAAACTGCATTCTCTGAAATGGATAAATTCATTTTGGATAAATACATTATGAATGGAGGAAATGCGATGTTCTTGATGGATATGGTTCAGATGAACTTAGATAGTATTCCACTTGGAGGAACATACGCTTTTGGTCGTGACTTAAACATTGATGAGCTCCTTTTCAGATATGGAATTCGCCTAAACTATGACCTAATTCAAGATCAACAAGCTGGCTTAATCGAGATTGTTACAGGAAATTTTGGAGATAAAGCAAATGTTCAGACACTGCCTTGGCCTTATTACAATTACATGAGTCAATTTAGTGATCACCCTATCGTTCGAAATATGGACGTAGTCTACGGAAAATTTGTCAGTACACTCGACACCGCAATTGTAGACAACGTTAAGAAAACGCCACTTATTTTTTCTTCAAAGTATAGTCGCATCAAAAAAATACCGGGTTTAGTCTCCCTAGATGAAATAAAAGAAGCTGTAAAAAAGGAGCTATTCAATCAACCTTACCTACCGACAGCTTATCTACTTGAAGGCGAATTCAAATCTTTGTTTGCAAATCGTTTCCCTCCGAAAGGGGCTGATAAAAATGGAATGCGTAAAACAAGTTTACCTGCCAAAATCATAGTTGTAGGCGATGGTGATATCATCAAAAATGAGATCAATCCTCAGACAGGAAAGATGGAACCCATAGACTTTGACAAGTACAGAAAAAGTCCTCTTTCCAATAAAGAATTTATCTTGAATTCATTGAGCTATCTGACTGATGATAGTGGTATTATCAATGCAAGAAAGAAAAGTATTACCATCAGACCACTAGACAAATTCAAGGTTGGTGAAGAAAAGTTGCAATGGCAGGTCATCAATATTTTAGTGCCTGTTTTGATCATCAGCCTATTCGGAATCCTTTGGTTCTGGTTGAGAAAAAGAAGATATGAAAGTTTCAAAAAATAAGGATTCTTGAAATGACTAAGAAATTTAAAATACTGATCGGACTAAACCTTGCTATCATTGGTTTAATTGCCATTACTTCTTGGCTTGATAAACCTCAGAGAACTAGCAATCAAAATCGTATAAGTTTTGGATTGGGCAATTGGCAAAGTTTAAGCGCTATTCGTGTAGACAACATAAATCTAAAACTACAAAATGGTCTTTGGACTCTTGAAAATGGGCAAGCCGCAAATACTGAAAGACTTGTCAAACTACTTTCTACAGTAGATAGAGTTGAAGTCCTAAACGAATTATCCAAAAGTGAGATTAACGTAGAAGCATTTAACTCTAAACAGGTCGAATTTTATGTAGGAGGTGTGCCTGTCAAAACACTTACATTCTTAGAAAATCAAGATCAGATTTTAATATCTGAAGATGCTCAAAATTGGTATTCCATCTATTTACCGGGTTCTGAACTCTCACTTTCTGATGTAATGGGCAATGGAATTGAAGATTGGATGAATAATCAAATATTCCAGATCACTTGGCGTACCTTAAATTACTTCCAAATCATTTACCCTGGAGATAAAGACAATAGTGTAAATATCCACTTCGACAATGAATTTTATAAAGTAGATAATATCTCAGAACTAGATTCGGGTATGCTTTATAACTACATCAGTCAGCTCACAAATGTAAAGATTGATCAGAGAATAGAAAGACAGAGCTTAAAAGACTCACTTAACAACTACGAACCTTTCTGTTTAGTGAGATATGAAGATATGAATGGAGTAAAAAACGATTTAGAAGTTTATCCGGGTACAGACTTTATCTACTTAAAATCTAGCTCAGACAGTGAAATTATTGGTGTTTTACCACAAGACTTCCAAAATGTGCTAATCAGTAGAAAGTTATTCGATAAAAACAGATCTCAATAAAAAAGAAAAACTCATTGTAATAGATTGATCTACTACAATGAGTTTTTTTAGATATTATTGATCTTTATTCCTCTTCCCAAATAATCTCAATTGAAGAACCTTCAAAGCTTACCGTACTACGCTTACAGTTTTTATATCGCTTAACTGTTACATCACCGCTTTTATTTACTTTTTCAGCCCTCTGACGAAGTACATTTCGATCATCTTTTTTATCAAAAACAGTTACATATCCTCCTCTTTTTTTCAATCTCAAAGCTACTTCGTCCAGTCCAATAGCTTTTTCGAGTCTAGAATTTATTACTGTTTTCCCTTCCAAAATCTGTAATGCTTTAGCTGCATCGGGTACTCCATAACCAACAAAATTATTTCCATACGGATATAAATTTGAAGACTTCTCAATCGCATCATATATTTCTTTGTTTGAAGCTTCTGGAAATTTCTGCCATAAACAAGCGACAAAGCCAGTGATAACAGGAGCTGAGAAGGATGTTCCATTCAATGAATAACATGACACATTGGGTTTTAAATAAGCTAAATCTTCTGGGCCAATACTACTGTATCCCATCTTTCTACCTTGTAGATCTGTAGCACCCACAGAGAGTACTCCTTTAGCATCTGCTGGTGTCGAAAGAACTCGCCAAGAAGGCTTCAAACCTTCATTTCCTGCCGATACGACAAGTAACATTCCTTTCTCATTTACAGCTATTTCTGATGCTAGTGCTATTTTTGAAGTTTTACCATCCATTTGAGAAGGAGCATAATCTTCCTTCGGGTCATCAAAACCTGAAGCATAGCCAAGAGAAGTATTCACAAGTTTTACTCCTAAGCTATCTAACCATTCAATAGCTTGTACCCAATAGTCTTCTTCACCCCTAAATTCGTTTACACCATGATCTGTCCTAGCCAAATAAAAGTAAGCTTCTGGAGCCAAACCCTTTCGAGAGCTTCGAGACGGTTTGCCTGCCATCATCGTTAAAACAGTTGTTCCATGAGAATCTAAAGATGTTTCCATCTCTGAAAAGAATTCTTCTTTAGTAGGGTTTACGAAATCACGGTGAGCTAAAATTCGATCATTCTCAAATAACGATTTAAGTTCTTTATTTGAATCTGCTTCAAAATATCCTGCATCGATTACTCCTATTTTTACTCCTTTACCATCTAGATTTTCTTCAAAAAAAGCTTCTGGTTTAAGTTGTTTAATCGCTGAATAGAGTCCTAACTCTCCAAATGAATCTCTTTCAAGAGAATGAATAACCACATCAGTATCTACAGGTGATACTTCAGTTATGAATGTTTGCCTTTTCGCCCATTCCAACTGAATTTCATCCAATTCTACAGAAACAGCATTTAACCATTTAGATTGCACAATAATACTTATTCCTTTACCTTTAATCTCATTGAGATAAAGTGGAGATATTGGAGCTGAAATATTCTCTTTTTTAGATTGTATTGATGATTCTTGACCTTTATCGATCAGAGAAAGCCAATAACGTTGCTGTGCGGATATAGACGTACAGCTAATTATCAGTAAGATAAATAGTAATCCTCTCATGTTGATGCTTTTGATAGTCGTGGTTCTTTTAATGTAGGATAAATCTTACAATAATTCAATACTCTATAATGCTTTGTTATGGTAGTTTCTTTGAGGAATAACGAAAAAAATTAAAATTCTTATGAAGTAAATTTATTTCAATCAGAAATGAATTACTATGATTTTGGAATAGGTTTTATTGAATTAAAAAAGACTGTAAAAAATCCTACTGTCATCATTAAGTGCAAAAGAAGTAGTGAATAATCATTGTAATAGATACCAAGAAAAGTCGCTATCAAAAAGTAACATGCCAGTATTCCTTCTCCAATCGTTAGCCAACTGATTTCATATCTGATATATTTATTGGATTGCCAGTTTTTCTCCTTTGCATCTACACCAAACTTAGGCGTCCTAATAAACGGTGATTTAAAACCTAACAAACCTTCCAATACTGCCAATGCATTATGCAAGGATAAACCCATTACCACGATCAAAAAGACAGGAAAACGCTTAAAGAAATACTTTTTAGCACCTTTCCCCTTAAGTCTTTTTGCTGAAAGATAATAGAAGTACCCAACAGACATAAAGCCAATAAAAAACACTGATGAAATATGAAATAGCGCCTTCAAAATTTCATTTTCTGTCTTTAAAATAAGTAATGGAACACTCACAAGGGCAGCGACTAGAAGAGAAATAAAGATTGAGCTGTTCAGTAAATGGAAGGTTGCATGAAACTTTGTCTGAAAAGGCAAGGACTGCTTCCATAATGAAGATAAATGCTTTCTAGCACACTCTGCCCCTCCTTTATTCCAACGAAACTGCTGAGACTTAACTGAAGGCATGTACACCGGCAGTTCAGCAGGTGACACCACACTTTCAACAAACTTAAATTTCCAACCTGACATCTGAGTTCTATAACTTAAGTCAAGGTCTTCGGTTAGCGTATCTGCTTGCCATCCACCACCATCTTCAATGGCTTGCTTTCTCCAAACTCCCGCTGTACCATTAAAATTGATAAAACTTCCAGCACTGTTTCGTCCTCCTTGTTCAACCGTAAAATGGGCATCAAGACCAAAAGCTTGAAGTTTAGTCAAAAATGAAAAGTCTTGATTTACATGTCCCCACCTTGTTTGTACGACACCAATATCTTCTTGGAATGCATTTATTGTTTGTTGAAGAAAATCGGATTCAGGTAAAAAGTCTGCATCAAAAATTGCGATAAACTGACCCTTACATATTTTTAAGCCATAATCTAAAGCTCCCGCTTTGAAACCTGTTCTTATCTCACGTTGGATATGCTGTATATCGATTCCTTCATTCTTCCAAAAAGATACCTTATTTGCTATAATTTCTACAGTTTCATCAGTAGAATCATCTAATACTTGAATTTCTAATTTTTCCTTTGGGTAATCTAACTTACAAATACAATCAATCAAACGTTCAACAACATACTTCTCATTGTAAACAGGTAGCTGTACAGTTACATTTGGCAATTCTTGATTAGCTTGCTTTGAAAAATCTACTTGATTATCTTTTGACTTTAAGTATTTATGAGCCAAATGCAATTGACCTAAGCTATACAAAAAAATATATAGTAGTGCTAAAAAATATATACAGACTAAAAACCAAACCATTATATCCATCAATTCTTTCTTTAAAGGCTTTAGACAGTTATTGCGTAGTTATTAAACTATTAGAGTGAGCGTGGAAATTCTTATAAATAACGAAAAATAGTCCAAAGAATTTTATATCCAGCACCTAGTGTTCCTTTCACTGTACCAGATACTTTTGATTTTCCAATTCTACGTCTGTAATCTACAGCTCTTTCGGCACACCTCAATCCTTTTTTAGCAGCTTTCAACTGCATTTCTACCGTCCATCCATAAGTTTTATCTACCATACCTAATGAAAGTAGCTCAGGATAACTGATTGCTCTAAAAGGACCTAAGTCTGTAAACTCAACTTTATAAAACCACTTTAGTAAAGTAGTGGCTAACCAATTTCCAAAGATTTGTTGTGGAGTCATAGAACCGCTTTCTTTAGAACCCAAAGCTCGAGAACCTATAACCAAGTCTTCGGTCCCTTCAACAATAGGTTCTATCAATATTTTCAATTGTTCAGGATAATCTGAATAGTCCGCATCTAAAAAAACAATAATATCTGTTTGCTCATTTAACTCAGCTACATAATCCATCCCCTTCAAACAAGCATAACCATAACCTTTACGCTCCTCTTTCAAAACTGTAGCTCCAGCTTCTGCTGCCTGAATTTCGGTTTGATCTGTAGAAGCATTATTCACAACAATCACTTCTTGCACAAACTCTTGAGGAATATCTCTAACTACTTTACCTACTGAATTTTCCTCATTGAATGCAGGAATTATCACCCGAACACACTTTTGCTCCATTTTTTTCTTTTATAATTCAATACTTAAGCAAAGTAAAAAATTATTTCAAAGAAAACTGAATACTCTAAAGTAGTTTAACAATAAAGTCCTATTAAAAACACATCACTGTTCATCAATTATTTACGGTAGTTCAATTTCACAAAAACACAACAATAAATAGATAACATTGTACATTTTAACACCTTACAATTAGCTTATATAAATATATAAACTTATTATTGTACTTATCCACTACTAACTACCAATATTTGGTTCAATTTGAGTATATAAAAACTTTGCCAATGGACTTTTTGATTAACAAATTACAAAATCAACTAACTTCTAATGATCTTGAAAAAGACATATTTGACCAACGAAGCGAGACATTCATAAGGAACTTCCCTTTATCTGTATTTTTTGGATTAATTTTCACTCTTTTTTTGTGGTATATAGAGTTCTATAATGGTGCTATAATCGCCTTAATTTACAGTGGAATTAATATTCTGTTCCCCTTGGTACTTAGGTTCAAAAAAATGACCTATTCCTTTGCAGTGTATTTTATTACTATAGCAACCTACCTTGTTTATATTTATCTCTTGTTTTACACAGGAGGTCCTAGTTCTCCATATAAAACTTGGTTAGTAACAATGATTTCTAGTGCCTTATGGTACTTTGACAAAAAAAATGCTCAAGTAAATGCTGTATTAGTCATATTTCTTTTCTCTTTGATGAGCTTTATTGCCCATCAAGGTTTATACGTATTTCCTAATCACGTACCTGAAACTAATCAGACTTTACATGAATCATTTGTATACACAACGTTTATAACCTTCTACCTCTCATTCATTTTCATGTATGAAGGAGCCCTTCAAAAATCAACTAAAACGGTTAAAAAGCAGAATGAGGAAATCATGACTCAAAATGAGGAACTCAATCAGCAACAAGAAGAAATGCTTGCTCAAAACGAGCACCTTACGAAAACGCAAGAACTGATCGAAAGTAGTCTAAAATATGCTAGAAGAATTCAGAAAACAATGCTTCCGAAAGAAGAGCTTTTAGCCAAAGATTTCAAAGGATCATTTGTATTGAACAAACCAAAGCATATTGTTGGTGGAGACTTCTTTTGGTATGCACAAAAGGGCGATCACAAAATTACGATCATTGCAGACTGTACAGGACACGGAGTTCCTGCTGCTCTTTTAACAATGCTTGGTCATAACATGCTTGATCAAATTATTCACAAAGAGAATATTTTGACTCCATCAAAAATTTTGTTAGAACTTGATCTGAGACTTAGAGATAAACTGAACTACCATATCAATGATGGTATGGATATGAGTATTTTATCTATCAATGAAAAAGAACAATCATTCCTGTTTGCAGGAGCAAAGCAAAACGCGATTCGTATTAGCGCTGATGGGACTCTAGAGAATCTTATAGGTGATAAATCACCTATTGGAAGTGAGCAACATAAAAATAAAAGCTTTGTTGATTACCCATCAAACTATAATGAAGGAGATACATTCTACATGTTTAGTGATGGATTCCAAGATCAATTTGGAGGAGATGATAACTCTAAGTATTTAAGAAAAAGATTTAGAAATCTACTTTCTGATATTTCGTCTAAAGATATGCCAAAACAGAAAGAAATTTTAGAATCTGAATTCATTACATGGAAATCAAACTTCCCTCAAACTGATGATATCCTTGTAGTAGGTATCAAGCAATAGCAAGGAACAAACTTGGTTTACACCAAATAAAAATCCCCAGAGTGTATTAAAACATATACTCTGGGGATTTTATTTTAAAACAAAAAAGAACTAACCAAATGATTAGTTCTTTTTTTCCTCTGTTACCACACAGAGACTGCTTTTAATCGATTACCTTTTCGTTCGCTAATTGCAGATTTTTATGCCACTTTTAAGTAAATCAACTGTTAGTAATTACATTTTCATAGTTTACTTCCTCAAGTAAAGTATTGTAGTTAAAGTTTTTTCATTTTCATATCGAGCAGAAACTGGAAATTTAATGTTTTGTATTATTTCGACAATCTATTAGGTGTCTCCCTTACGTTTCTGTTATACAATTTTAGCATTAAAATCACATTTTTGCAAGTTTTCACACTATAGCACAAACACCCCTAAAATACACTTATTGTACTTTTCAAAGACAACAATTCAATCATCAAAATATGCTATCACAATTTCATGCAATCGGTTTCGCAACCGATGCAACACTGCAATTTTCGTGTAACGATAACACTTATTAAATAAATATAGGCCTTGAATAAAGCCTTATTTTATTGGATTTTTGTTGGCATAAATTTTTTATTTTTTTTCAAAAAATTTCTGATTAGATGAATAAATCAGATAAATGAATTAATATTCAGTTAATCTCAGCACTGATTTCATGAATCTATACACCTCTATAATTTTCTTTACCCATCTCAAACCAACAACATTTATAAAATATTGACGTAAAAGTTAATTGCAATAACTTTGATATTCGGAAAGCGCTATTGGTGATTCATAAATATTGAAAAAGGCATTCATTACTTCATATTTCACTTTTTATCTAAATGTTGAATAGTCCTATTTTTATACCATTATTTCTTTCCATATATTTATAAGGTTCAATATTCAAAAAATTTAGTCTATATATCTTTATGTTTGGTTGGTTGAAAAGAATGTTCGGAATAGCTCAAGCTGAGGCTAATTCTGCTTTAGATAAATTAGAAGATCCTGTTAAAATGACTGAGCAGGGAATCAGAGATTTAAAAGGTGATCTTACGAAGAGCTTACAAGGCTTAGCAGAAGTTAAGGCTATGGCTATTCGTGAAAAAAAATCATTAGAAGCCGCTGAGAGATCGTCTAAAGACTATGAGGAGAAAGCCATCCTTTTAATTCAAAAAGCTGAAAGAGGTGAAATTCCACAAGAAGAAGCCGATCGTTTAGCCTCTCAGGCATTAGCTAAAAAAGAACAAATTGATAATCGTTTGGTTGGAGCACGTAAAAATGCGACTAATTATGACCAAATGGTTACTAAGATGGAAGGCAATGTTCAGAAGTTAAAAACTCAAATTTCGGAGTGGGAGAATGAACTAAAAACGCTTAAAGCAAGAGCGACAGTTAGTAAAGCTACCGCGAAATTGAATAAGCAGCTTTCAAGTGTTGATTCTTCAGATACTTTAGCTCGTTTGGAAAGAATGAAGCAAAAAGTTGATGAACAAGAAGCTTTAGCTGAATCTTATGGTGAAGTTGCCGAATTGGGTAACAATACTGTTGATGATGAAATTGATAAAGCATTAGGCGGAGCTGCAGATACTACTAAAGCGATAGAATCTGATGCATTAAAACAATTAAAAGCTAAGATGTCTTCATCTTCTACAAAAGAAGAAAGTACTAGCTCTAATACCACACAAGATACAACAAATAATAGCTCTTCATCTTCTAGTACTTCTGAAGATCCAAATAGCATAAGTGAATTAGATCGCTTAAAGCAGAAGTTGAAGGATAAAGAGTAAATAATTATAAGATAATTTTATATCAGCAGTGTTTTACCTAAAAGCACTGCTTTTTTATTTCTCTTCACTTTCTCCTTCCATCACTTCCTCTTCTGAACTTTCCTTGGGTTCCTTCACCTGATTTTCTTGAGAAAGATTATCTACTATTGAAACCACAAAAATATCACTGACTACGTTTGTAGCTGTCCCAAATGAATCTTGAATTTTGAATAATGAAATCATCAAAATCTTTTGAAAATGTACAAAACCCAACATCGTATCTGTAACCGATAGAGCGGCCATCCCTCCTCCCCCTGGGATACCAGGAGAAATCACATTTACAAAGGTCATGACAATCAAAAAGAGTAGTATTTGGTTGAATTCAGGCACATTCCCATACACAAACATCAATCCCACACAAGACACCACGATAGCTACAATATCTCCTACTTTATGAATATTTGCACAAAGGGGGATTAAAGCTTCTGCTACCCATTTTCTTACACCAAGTTGTTTTACACATTGTGTCGTTATAGGAACTGTAACTGAAGATGACTGTGTCCCAAATCCTGTAAAATATGCCCTCAACATACTTTTAACTATGTTATGAGGTAACATTCCTAAGTAACCGTATAAAAAATTATACTGTAGGAAAAGCATAAATAGCTGAAGAATGATTATCAATACAAAGATCAAAGAGAAATTGATTAGTAATTGAGAGCCATAAACTTCGTAAGTGATTGAGGCTGTATTCCCAAAAACGAAGATTATTATATAACGCTCAAAATACTTATTGATCAGTGCATCAATCACTGACCTAAAATCTTCAATCAAATCATGAATTTTTGTCTTTTTGGAAAGTGACAAACCTAAACCTAATAAGATGGCTCCAATAATTGATGTCACAATATCGGCTGTAGGTAATGTTTCAAACTCAAAGAAAGTACTTAGAATTCCTTTATTAATTGCACTTTCTGGCACTGGTCCCAAAATACCGGGCAGGATAAAAGATGCTGCACAAAAACTGATAGCCCCTGCCAATGCCGATGATAATAAAGATACCCAAATGGCATTCCATAAGATTCGTCCAGACTTCTTCCCTATATTCATTATCCCTGAGGTCATATAAAGGATTATGATCCAAGGAGTAATAAACAGAAAGATGGACTCTAATATTTCGCTTAAGGTATGGATCAGCCTCATTATAAATAGGAGATCAAATACCTTCAGTACATAACCTGTACCTATACCTATAAGGGTGGCTGTAACAATATAAATTTGAAAAGACCTTTGTTTCATTTAAGTTGAATTTAAAATCTCAACTTTAGCGATTATCAACCTCTCTCAATCAACTCTTCACCAAACTCTTTGATTTTTTCAATTTTGCTTTACGAAGCTTAGGCAAAATTTTTCGTAGGATAATTCTTGCGACAGTAGATACCAAAACAATTCCTATTGCAATAGCACCCGCTTGGAACATGGTATCAATCATTTTACGAAGAAAACTGAGTTCATCTCCATTAATTGCCTCTAGTGTGGTATAATACATAGCACCTCCAGGTACTAAAGGAATAATTCCACAAATGATGATAATTGTAGCAGGTACCTTTAGTCTTCTTGCCATGTACTCTGAATAAACTGTTACAATACATGATGCAAAAAACAAGGAGACTGAAATATTATAATCAGAACCCAACATAAGCTCAAACACTAACCAGCCCACAAAACCTCCAAGTCCTGCATATAAAAGGTACTCCTTTTTTATATTAAAAATGACTCCAAAGCCAAAAGCCCCGATCATTGCATAACAAGATTTATATAAAATATCAGACCACTCCATAGCTACTATATATATGAAAGTTTATAAGCTATTGCAGCTCCAACAGCAATTGCAATTGCGATAAAAAAGGCTTCCATGGCTCTTGACATTCCACTCACAAGATCACCTGCTATCAAATCTCTCATTGCATTTGTAATCGCTAGACCAGGAACCAAAAGCATTATTCCACCAATACTTATTTTATCTGCATTTTGTCCAATCTCTAAATACGTAGATACACTTCCGAAAACGATACATAGTGCCCCACCAATTACATTAGTAAGGAAACTAGTTAAAGACAGCCATGAAAGTGCTTTGGAAAGTAAGTTGATAATTCCACCTAATAGAGTTGCTACCAAAAAGTCTTGCCATACTCCACCATACAATAGACAAAAAACACCTGCAGCTAGTGCTGAAAATAGAAATGTAGTAGTAGAACTGTATGACTCTATATTTTTAATATTTTCCAGTTCTTGCTTTACCTCATCTATAGAAGGTTTTTCTTCACCAATTCTTCTTGATAACGCATTTACTCTACGAATAACCTCCAAATTAACTGTACGTTGGGAAACCCTTTTAATCATTGAATAGGTTTCTTCTCCATCCTCAGAACATGAAATCATGATCCCTGTTGGGGTCACAAAACTATCAACGACTTTTAAACCGTAGGCATAACCAATATTTCGGATGGTATCTTCTACACGGTAAGTTTCACCTCCATTTTCTAGGATCAGCTTTCCTGCTTCGGCTGCATATTTTACAATTCTCTTTACTTCCATGACATCTTTACCTTCTCAATTCACTATAATTTTGAAAAGTGATTCTTGAAGTTCTCATTCATACTTTATCTATATTTTTTGCAAAAGTATAAAATTGTAAATCGTTTGCAAGATGCCATACTCCTCACTAAATAGTTTAGTCATCAATATTCCTAAACAATCTTTATTGATTTAATTCCTATCAAAATCGAATATGATATGCTTTAGTTTGAAGAAAAGACCGAATACCATGATATGATAACGTTAGCCCTAATCCAGAATTCTTACGACCAGCCCATGGTAAATTCGGACTTACTCGATCACAACAATTTAGATAAACTGACCCTGTATCCATTTCCTCCATCAAACGTTCTGCTTCATTGTATTCATCCGTATAAATAGCTGAAGTCAAACCATAGTCAGTATCTTTCATCAAAGAAATAGCCTCTTCCAAATGCTCTACTTCTTGAATACCTATTATTGGTCCAAAAGATTCCTCTCGCATGACCGTCATTTCATGAGAGACATTAGCCAAAATTGTTGGAGGGAAATAGTAACTAGAAGGTTCATCCTTAATATTTAGTTGGATAGCCTGTGCTCCCTTAAAAAGAGCGTCATCTAATTGCGCCTGTAAGACCTTTTTCTGTTCTTTTCTAGTTAAAGGTCCTAGCATAGTATTGTTATCCAAAGGATCTCCAGCAACCCAAGACTTGGTATATTCATAAAAAAGATCAATGAACTGTTTGTAAATAGAAGTGTGAACATAAATGCGTTCTACCGCACAACAGCTTTGTCCATTATTATAAAAAACACCTTCACAAACCCCTTCTACTACTTTAGCTAGGTTTTCATTATTTTCTGAAACATATACTGCATCTTTCCCCCCTAACTCCAACTGACAGGGCACCATTTTAGAGGCTACTTTCTCATAAATATATTTCCCTGTCTTATGTGAGCCTGTAAAATAATAGCCATCTAAAGGTAAATCCAGTAGCTTTTCACCTTCTTCCTTATCGCCAATTATGGTTACAAATATCTCTTTAGGGACACCTGAATCTTGCATCATCGACTCAATTTTTAGCCCTGTCAATAACGCATATTCAGAAGGTTTATAGAGAACTGCATTTCCTGTGAGTAAAGCAGGGATGAAAACATTCACTCCTACAAGATATGGGTAGTTCCATGCAGAGATATTTCCAATAACACCAAGTGGTTCGTAATAGATTTTTTCTAGTAGCCCTTCTTCTTGAGTAATTGTCTCATTTTGCATGTACTTTTCCACATTATCTATAAAAAATTGGATACGAAGTCCAGCTCCCCTTAGCTCATTTAATGATTGCCATAGAGGTTTCCCTGTCTCTTGAGTAAGCGTAAGTGCTAAGGCATCTTTTTTATTCTCAAGTTCTTTCTGAAAACGTGAAATACAATCTATTCGATACTGAAGGTCTTGCTTCGCCCATTGTTTTTGTGCATTCCTTGCCTTTTCATAAATACTAGGAATATCTACACTAGCAGGAACTTTCGCGATACTTTTCTCAGTCGCAGGATTGATAACTTCAATCTTTTTCATCTTTTCAAATGGCGAAGTCATAGTTTATTGGGTTCTTTAGGTAAAAGATTCTAGAAAATAATCATACAGCTTTTCAGCATCTAATAATTGGTCATTTCCTTTATAGTTATAAATAAATTCTGGATGCCATTGAACACCCCAAATGTGAGAGTACTCTTTATGAACAAATGCTTCAATGATATCATCTTCAGATGAATGAGCGATCGCAATCAAATCAGATGCTAAAGCCTTAACTCCCTGATGATGAATTGAGTTTACATTACCTTCATTCTGATTATAAACCTGATAAAGAGGGGAGTCTGAATTCCAATAGATAGCATGAGCCAATTGATCGTAACGTTCTGCATCTCTATGTTGTATTGTGGCTTTATTTTGAGTTGAAATATCTTGATAAAGTGTTCCTCCGAAATACACATTAATCAATTGAAAGCCGCGACAAATCCCCCACAAAGGAATTTTATTCTTCACTGCAAAATCAATGATTTTTAACTCATAAATATCCCTATACCGATCTCCTGGCCAACGTCCATTCTCAATTGCTTCTTCTCCATACGTTTGCGGAGAAATATCTGAACCTCCTTGAATGACAATTGCATCTAATTCACTTAGATATTTATATAATAATTCATCTTCCAAATCAGGAATTAATAGCGGTAAAACATCCTTTCTAGCAAGGAATCTCCCCATATCTTTCTCCAAATAACACAATTGCTTTGGAGCAAAAACTGCTCGAGAGGCATTCGCATACTCAAAACAAGAACTAACACCTAACTTCAACATTTATCTATTCAGTTAATGCTCTTTCATAAATTGCTTCAACTTCTGTTCTTGAAATTTCTTTAGGATTAGATGGTAAACAGAAGTCTTTTAAAGTCAACTCTACCAATTCAGATATATGTTCTTGCTTTACCCCAATACTAGAAAGTGTCGGTATTTGTAGCTTGGCTCTTAGTTTCTTTACCTCATCAATAAAAGCAGAAGGTGAAGAACTATCACACCCAATATTTACAGCTAAACGCTTAAATCGATCTTCTTGTCCTTCCAAATTAAATTCTAAACCAAAAGGAATCATGATTGCATTTGCCAAACCATGATGCACATCCAATAATGTTGAGAGTGGATGTGCTAATGAATGTACTAAACCTAACCCCTTCTGAAATGCGACAGCCCCCATCAAAGATGCCATCATCATCTCCGATCTAGCCTCAGAATTTGGATTAACAACAGCTCCTTCAAGAGAGTTAAAAATCATTCGAACCCCTTCAAGGGCTATACCATCTGCCATGGGGTGATAACCTTTAGATAAAAATGCTTCTACATTATGCGTTAAGGCATCCATTCCTGTTGCAGCGGTAATATGAGGAGGTAAATCATAAGTCAGAACAGGGTCTGCAAAAACTCTTTTGGCTAACAAGTTTGGATGAAAAAGGATATGTTTTTGTCTAGACACATCATCTGAAATAATGGCTGCTCGACCAACCTCACTACCTGTTCCAGAAGTTGTAGGTATCGTTGCTAACAATGGAATTTCTTCTGTGATATACTTACTACCTCCTTGTAAATCATCATATTCTAATAAATCTCGTTGATGATTGACCATCAATGCAATTGCTCTTGCAGTATCCATTGCTACTCCTCCACCTATGGCTACAATACAATCTCTGCTTTCTGTCTTATACTGTTTTACTCCATTCATCACATCGGAAACCAATGGATTGGGATGAAGATCGGAATAAATGGAAATATTGATTTCAAAAGGTAAAAGACTATCTATTATTTTATTGAAAAAAGGCAATGTTCTTACAGATTCATCTGTAACAATAAGAGGCTTTTTCTTTTGTTCTTCTAGTAAGTATTTAGGAAGCAGTTCGCTACTTCCTTCTCCAAAATAGATTTGGGTTGGAAAACTATATTGATTCATGGTTTGAAAGCAGTTTAATGGGGTAGCTATTTCATTTATAATTAGATAATCTCGAAGTAACGTTTGCGTTCCCAATGAGGGTCAACTTGGTCATACTGCTGAACCTCCCACTCTCTTGTTTTTGCAAAATGTTGTACAAACTCTTCCCCAAACAACTCATTTGCTAATACAGAGTCTTTAAACTTTTGTGTTGCTTCCTCTAGTGAGCTTGCCAATTTATCTCCCGTATCTTCATAACCATTCCCTTTTGTCATGGCTTTATTCAATGACAATTCATTTTCAATACCATAAATACCCGATGCCAAGCAAGCAGCAAAAGCCAAGTATGGATTTACATCCGAACCGACAACTCTTGTTTCCAATCGACACGATCTTTGTCCTGTAGGTAAAGCCCGAAGTGCTGTGGTTCTATTATCAACTCCCCAAGTAAGAGTAGTAGGCGCCCAATACCCTTCTACCAATCGTTTATAGCTGTTTGTTGTTGGTGCAATCATTACCAATAAATCGGAGAGACAAGTTAATTGCCCTGCCATATACTGACGCATCAGTTCGCTCATTTTATAATTACCTCCATCATCGTAGAATAAGTTTTTCTCCATTTTCTTATCCCACAAACTCTGATGAATATGTCCACTACATCCTGGGTATTGATCATTCCAACGTGCCATAAAACTTGCCATCAGACCATGATCGTAAGCAATTTCCTTTACAGAGGTTTTAAATAAATTGGCTCGATCTGCTGCCTCTAGCGCTGAAGAAGCTTGAATTGCTGCTTCATAAACTCCAGGCCCTGTTTCTGTATGTAATCCTTCTAATGGAACTCCAAAATCATTTAGATCATCAAAAATCTGATTGAAGTATTCAGAATAATATGAACTTCTCAAAATAGAATAACCAAACATTCCTGGTGTTAGAGTATTCAGGTCATGAAAAGACTTATCGATGAGACTTTCGGGGGTTTCTATAAAATTGAACCATTCAAACTCTTCTGCCATAAAAGGACTGTAGCCCATTTCTTCTGCTTTAGCTACTACTCTTTTCAGCACGTTTCGTGGGCAGACAGGATTAGGGTTTCCTTTACTATCACAAAAATCGGCAAGAAAGAACGGCATATTGTCTTCCCACGGAATCTGACGATAAGTCTCCATACAAAGGTGTGCTTGGGCATCTGGAAAACCTGTATGCCAACCTGTGTAATCGACTTTCCCATAAAGTTCATCCATCATGTCCCATCCAAAGACTACATCACAAAAGCCAAATCCTTTTTCTACTATAGATAAGAACTTATCCTTATGAATTACCTTTCCCCGTAAAACACCGTCCAAATCGGTGACTGCAACTCTAACTTTATTTGATGGGTTTTTAATGATTTCTTCTTTAATCTCATCCGCACTTAAGACTTTTCTTTTTTCGCTCATCGTCTATGGGTTTAGGTTTTTAGAAAGGTGCGTGAATGTAAGAAGAAAGGGAATTAGGCTAAAAAAATCGATTCGTTTCTTGATCTCTATATTCTTTCCGAAAAAAAACAACTCAATTTTGTGCTATTTAACAAGACATAACATCGCACAAATCAACCCTTTATATTCTATAACATTTACTATATCCGTATTAATAATCTTAGTTGAACAGTATTTAGTCCTATCTATACGTCTATCTGAAGCGGTTTACTGAATTGGACTCTTAAAAAAAATTAATCCCCCTACTTCGTGCCATCATAAAATTTTACACAGGTCAACCCAAGACTGATCTGTCTAAGATTTTAAAGTAATAAATAACGAAGAATCTACTTAGTCGATCATAAAGTTCTACGATTCTTCTTCCCTAAAGTGATCTAGGGTATTACTACATAATATTTTTCTATACTAATTCAACAAACTCAGACAATGAAAAAGAGTAACATTTTTTTCGCTGCAATTGCAGCATTTGTATTATCATCTTGTAATGAAAGTGATGATGCTTCAATTCCATCAGAAAGCAAACCTATTACTGTATTACCAGTAGTGGAAGAGCAAATCACCCCAATGACGAACGAGCATTCTGCCAAAGATGGAGCTATCCTTGAAGGATATACTGCAACTCTTAAAGATCAAGCGAATAACACATTTGTAATTGATGATGTGACTTTAGGAGATTCTTTACATTTCGAATCAGTAACAGGTTACTTCTCTATTACAATTGAACATGAAAAAGCGAATGTAATTGGAGAAAATTACTATTTGAATGGAGGAACCCAAGGAACAGCAACTGATGAGGTTGTTGACATCCAAATGTCAAACCAAAGATATTCTTATATCGTGGTAGATGGTGCTCAAGATGAAGTAAGAGGTGTCACATCTGAAGGCTTCGAATTTTTACCAACTAGCAACGATGAATTTCCGAACTTCTATGCTTACGTAGATGGAAATATCGATCATTCACTAGTTCTTAGTACTACTAGAGGTGACATTGGATATGAACTTGAAGAACTTAAAGAAGATTATCAATACACGCTTTCTGTAGACTTTACTACTGATGGTAATGTTAAAATTGATCTTGGTTTCAAAAGAGGAGATGAAGAAGAATTGAAGCCAATCGAAAAAATGGATGCCATAATTCCTGAGTCTTATATTACTAATGGAGAAGATTATTTCCATGATTGGGGTACAGGTTATGTATCAGGTTCTAATAAAGAGAATAGTGATATTTGGTTCTATGGTGTATCATACGGAACAGATAAAGACGGTGACAAATTTGATTTCACTCAGAATGTAAGAGAATTCACTAAGCCATCATTCGATATCGATGTATTAAACGTTAGCTACGATGGAGATTCAGCACCTTACGCCTACATGAATGTATATATATCTGGAGGTACTCATAATAAGAAAAATGTTAAAGCTATAACTGTTTATCCTAGTAAAATTAGAAATACTGTAACTATTCATTACACAGATTATACTCAAGATGCGACTAATCTAACTTGGGAGGCAGCACTAGAGGCTATTGAAGGTAATCTAACATTTACAAAATGGGCTGATGCAGGTAGACTTCAGACCAACTTTATCATCAGAATTGATGGCGAATCATCGAATTCATTTGAGTTTGACTATGTCTTAAAAGAATTCAATTTCTAAATATCTCAACACCACCATCAGAGATATAAGCCCTCTACGGAGGGCTTTTTAATCATATTATTCGACCTCATTCAACAAAGCTAAATATGAAAGACAGTAACTTACTGACAAAATTCACTTTTATCTCACTATTGAGTTGCGTATTCACTGTTTTCACAGTAATTGTTGTGAACGCTCAAGGACTCGTAATATGATATCTTCAATAGAAATTTGCCTTAGAAGTCTGAAGATTGAATACACCTTCAAATTCTTGTAAAATATCCCAAAAAAAGAGGGTAAACACAAAAGCTGTTTTACCCTCTTTTTATATAATCGTTTAGTTAGATTATGAATATGTTGTATTATTCAGCCTCCACTAAATTGTAAGTCTCCCAACCTGCAACTTCAAGGTATTTTTCTTTTGTACCTTTAGGAATTGTAATCGTGTATTTATCATTTCCTATTCCTACAATTTTTGATAAACCAAAGCCTTCAGGGAAGGTTCCTAAAAAATCTGAGTCTGGTACATTGTATTTATCTGGGTTTTCTACCAAAGGTAAGATCGTAGGAATATTTTCAGTCCAATGTACTGTGATTTCAGTCAATTCTTGAATATCAGCAAAGCTCCCTACCATTCCATCTTCAGATGCTAAAGACTCAACAGTAGCCGGAATATCTAAACTCTTCAAGTTTGTAGACATCAAAAATTGAGTTTGAATATGCTTTGTCGCTGAATTAATCTCGAATTCCTCTAAAGCAGTTCTGAAAAAACAATAATATGCATCTGAAAAGTCAAGATGATCAGGAGCTGAGAATGACCTTAGCGAAGAACAGGCAGCAAATACATTTCCAATAATTGTTTCCATTGACTCTGGTAATACTACTTCTGTTAGAGAGGTACAAGACACAAATGCCTGAGGATGTATAGTATGTAATGTGTTAGGTAATTCAAGATTATCCAACTCTACACAGCTTGAAAATGCCGAAACACCGATCACCTCTAGTTTTCCCCAAGAGGCTATGTTTTTTAACTTCAAACAACTCGCAAATGCTTGTACATCGATTCTAACTACTTCGTCTGGCAGTGATACTTCTTCTAGTTCAATACATTTTCCAAGCGCAGCAGCACCTACAATTGTAGCCTCATTTGGTAGCTTTAGTGTCTTAAGTTTGTCATTCACTTGACTCGGATCAAAATTTGGAAGAAAAGCAAATAGAGGCACTGCATTTTCTACATTTGGTTGACTCGGGTGAATTGTGATTTCACCAACGATATCAACATCACTAAGATCAACATGAGCAAAAGTAGCTAGTGAATTAAAATCTGCTTGGTTCATTGATCCTACAACAACAATACTTTCATTTGTCGTAGCGTAATCTTCACCAAAAACGGCAATAATTGAAGCTGTAAGATTATTCATTGTAGGATCTGTGTCATCTCCTACATTGCTTACAATAATAGGGTTTCCATCTTGTGAAATAGCTATTGTCACCGACTCTGCACCTTCGTAACTGAAAGTAATTTCTCCTAGACGTTCTTCTCTTTGGTTACTTTTTTCAGCATTAAACTGAATAACACCTTCCAGTGAATAATCAAATTCACCAACCCATTCTGTAGCAGTAGTTAAAACAACCTCTTGACCTTCAACAGGATTTTCAACCATGTACTTAATTTGGATTAGCCCTCCCTCATTAGGAATTACTGCAATACTTTCAATACTCAGCACAGGAGGAAGAATAATCTCTTCATCCTCTTTACATGCAACTACAGAAAATAAAATTGCAAATAGTAATACAAGCTTTTTGGTAAACGTTGCAAAAAATAATCTTTCCATAAATAGTTTAAATAATATATTAAATTGGTTCAAATGCACAGTTAGTAATTGGTTCGAGCATTAGATATGCTAAGCTTCATCGTTAAGAAGCAGTTGAACATTCTAGATGAATTATGACTTTATATGTCATCAGCCTTAAACACCTCTAATCCCAACAAAATTTTATTAAACTCAACTTTCGGAAGATTTTATATTTATACTGATTATTTACACCACTCAAAAACATTAAACTAGTTAAACAAAACCACTCAGTAGAATATCAACCAACACTCACAACTACTACAGCCACTTTTTAAGTATTTGAATTTTAGGATTTAAAATATTGAAAGGTCCAAAAAGTAGTGATAAGCAATAAAAAAAGCATAAGGAAAGATTATTATAAAAGAGGCTACTCTCTTGTCATCTTACTACATCACAAGTGCATAATGTTGTATAAAGATTTCAATAGAGATATGTTAGAATATTTACTCAAAAGTTAGTTCGAATTAAATAAGCCTTGACCATACTTTAATGAATACTTATCATCTTAAGCTATCCATGCTCGTTTAACTTTTAATATTATTTTTATTAAATTTTGTAAGAATCATTTGAGATTCGGATATACGTTCTTACCCTTTCTTACTCTATACTTTTTATGTTGTTACTCAAAAAACACCCAATTGGAAGCTTCATTTTAATCACTTTTCTATTTACATATTTGATTGGTGGAAGTTTAAATATCTGGATCAATCAAACTGAACTCAACTTACCAAAAACAATCACACTTTACTTATCAAGAATTGGTATTGTAATTGGCCCTGCGGTAAGTGCTATATTCATGTCTTACCTTCTAGAAAAGAGATTTGGAATCAGAAGTTTGCTATATAAACTCATTCCTTCTCAGAAGGAGATCACTTGGTTTATTACAATCCCAATATCCACTTTATTCATTTCTTTTTCAGCTTGCATTTTTAGTGGTATTTCACTTAATCTATTACTTGAAATGTTAAGCAACTCTTGGGAAATTCTACTACTTCATTATGTCTTACAAATTATAATTATAGGATTTGGGGAAGAACTAGGGTGGAGAGGATGGCTTTTCCCTAAACTAACTGAAACCTATTCATTCCTGTATTCAATACTTATATTTTTCATCACTTGGGTACTATGGCACTTACCAATTCTATTTTCAGGTGCTGAAATTGTCATTCCTTGGTTTTTTGTTGCTATTTCTGTCACTTCTATCCTTACCTTTCTTTGGATTAAGACAAATGGGAATGTCTTTGTTTTAGCCTATGTACACGGGTGCATAAATGCTCCCCAATTCTTTATAGAAAATGAATTAGATCTGCCACAAGAAGTTATTCTTGAAAGTTGGAAAGTCAGTGGATTTATACATCTTGGTCTAAGTATCGTGTTCCTGTCCCTACTTCGAAAACACATTGTTACAGGCTTAAACAAACGAATTCAATGATGATTTTAACTTAGTCTTTAGAGATAAAAACGCTCACTTTATACTGTATTCATTAATCTCTATTTATAGTAATAAACACAACTCTCATTTTTAGATGCGACTTTGTTGCATTTAAAAATGAGAGTTTATACTTTTGAGGAAAATTTCCCCTAAAAAATCGAATTTATAGATGGTAATTTCTCAGAAATCAGATGTGTTTGGAGCTTGGGCTAGTGGTTTATGTCTGATTCATTGCCTTGCAACTCCATTATTGTACGTTGCCAAAATCTGTACATCGTCTTGCTGTTCAGACACTCCTATGTGGTGGTCTAGCTTAGACTATATCTTCTTAGGGATTTCATTAGTAGCTGTTTATTGGTCTAGTATAAACAGTAGTAAAACTTGGGTAAGATACGCTTTATGGATGAATTGGGTTGTATTAAGTGGAATACTACTCAACGAACATTTTCACTTCTTTTCATTGGCTGAAGAAAGTATTTATCTCCCAACCCTAAGTCTCATTTTACTTCACATATACAATAAAAAATACTGTCAGTGTGCCTCAGACGAATGTTGCACATCTGATCAATAAGAATACATCCTCATGGAAAATAAAGAAATCGAATTAATAGGTGACAACCACCTATCTAGCAATATAGAAACACCTCTTCGTCCTGATGCTTTTGAAAAGTCTGATGAAGAGAAAATTCAAAATATTGAAGGACATTTTGCTAAAATCATGGAAGAACTTGGCCTAGACCTAACAGACTCTAGCCTATCAGGGACTCCATACCGATTTGCCAAAATGTATGTCAAAGAATTATTCTATGGACTTGATCCTAAGAATAAACCTAGAATGTCCACTTTCGAGAATAAATATGGCTATCACAAAATGTTGATTGAGCAAAATATCACACTCAATTCTTCATGTGAACACCACTTTCTTCCAATCGTCGGACATGCACACATCGGGTATATACCTAAAGACAAAGTAGTAGGTCTTTCAAAAATCAACAGATTGGTAGACTACTATGCACACCGTCCACAAGTTCAAGAACGTTTGTGTTCACAAATCTTGAATGACCTTCAACAACTTTTAGGGACAGATGATGTGATTGTCGTTGTAAATGCACAACACCTATGTGTCTCTTCAAGAGGTATCAAAGATCAAAACAGCTCTACTGTTTCAATTGAATATGGCGGCCGTTTTGAGGATATCACTTACAGAAACGAATTCTTTACAAGCTTAAAAAAATAATTTAACCCTATTATGTCTATCGCAAGAAAACTGCCTGTCACTGTTCTTAGTGGGTTTCTAGGTTCAGGAAAAACAACCTTACTTAATCATGTTCTACACAATAAAGAAGGCTTAAAAGTAGCTGTTATTGTAAACGACATGAGCGAAGTAAACGTGGATGCTGATTTGGTTAAAAGTGAAAACACACTTTCGCGTACCGAAGAAAAGTTAGTTGAAATGAGTAATGGCTGTATTTGCTGTACACTTCGCGAAGACTTAATGGTAGAGGTTGAACGTTTAGCCAAAGAAAATAGGTTTGACTATCTATTGATAGAAAGTTCAGGAATTAGTGAGCCTGTACCTGTGGCTCAAACGTTCAGCTTTATAGATGAAGAAAACGGAATTGACCTTTCTCAGTTTAGTTACATAGACTGTATGGTTACTGTTGTTGATGCTTTCAATTTCTTCAAAGATTTTGGTAGTGCCGAACTACTCATAGACCGAAACCTATCAGATATTGAAGGCGATGTCCGTACCATAGTCAACCTCCTTACCGACCAAATTGAATTTGCGAATGTCATCATTCTCAACAAAACTGATTTGGTAAGTAAAGATACTTTAGGAGTCTTGAAAGCAGCGATACACAAGCTTAATCCTAAAGCTAAAATTATCGAGTCTAGCTTTAGTAAAGTACCTCCTCAAGAAATTCTGAATACAGGAATGTTTGACTATGATGAGGCTGAACAAAGTTCTGCTTGGATAGAAGAGGCTAAAAAAGATCATCATACTCCAGAAACAGAAGAATACGGTATTAGTTCTTTTGTGTATCGTAACAAAAGACCTTTTGATCCTAATCGTTTCTGGCAATTCATCCAAACCCAATTTCCACATTCTATCATCAGAAGTAAGGGATTATTTTGGCTAGCTTCAAGACCAGAGCAAGCACTTATTTGGGGACAAGCAGGTGGTTCTGTACGTGCCGAAAGTGCTGGTGTTTGGTGGAGTAGTATGCCTTTCGAACAACGAAGTCATTATGCTTCTTTTATCGAAAATCAAGAGTATATCGAGTCTGAATGGGATCAACAATTTGGTGACCGCAAAAATGAGCTCGTTTTTATTGGGCAAGACATGGATACAGAACTCATCATTGCTCAACTTGATCATTGCCTTAGTACAGATGACGAATTAGCGGATGGCGATTGGGAAAATGGCTACGAAGATAATTGGCCAGTGGAAAGATCTTATCCATTATCATAATTTTTGACACCGTTATCAATCATAATCTTAAAATGGGAAATCGTTCTAAATGATTTTCCATTTTATGTATTAATTGCAATAAAAAAGTGATATCAGCTTTTAAAAAATAAGTTGACACTATTCGTTTTCATTAAAACTAACTTAAAAAAATGAATACAAATGCAAAGCCTGTCACGATACTTACAGGCTTTTTAGGAGCAGGAAAAACTACTGTACTTAATGCCATTCTAAGGTCTAAGAAGGACAGCCGTTTTGCAATTATTGAAAATGAGGTCGGTGAAATCAGCATTGATGGAGAACTCATTGTAAAAAATACAGATTCTTTCACTGAGCTAAATAATGGTTGTATATGCTGTTCTATCAATGACAGCTTTGTAGATACACTCCGTAAAATCTCTCAAAGAGACGATTGGGATGAACTGATTATTGAAGCCACCGGTATTGCGAACCCTGCTGGTATCATTGAGCCATTCAAACAACTTCAATGGCTACAGAAGTATTTCCAAATTCCGAATGTTATCGCTATTGCAGATGCCAAAAATATAGAAAGTCAACTGAAAGTATCTGAAACAGCGGCAACTCAATTAGCTTTCGGAAATAAAATTTATATCAGTAAAACGGAAGAAGTTCTTGAGGATGAATTACAAAGCATCAAAAAACTAGTAAAAGATTTCAATCCGCTTGCTCAGTTACATACAGGTAGTAAGTCTGCTATTCCTATAGCTGAATTGTTGAAATCAGATGAATTGAGCACAAGTCCTAGCCTTCCATCTGAACACAAACCAAAACATGATCATTTTGAAGCAATTACTTTAGTCTATGATCAAGCCTTTGACGAACAAAAGTTATTCTCACGTTTGTACACATTTCTAATTGTACAATCAGCTGATGTTTATCGATTCAAAGGTGTATTTAATGACTCAAGAAGACCAAATAAACTTGTCATTCAATCAGTCATGAAATCTTTATATGTAGAAGAAGCTGAGACATGGAATGAAGGAGATGAAAGAAAAAGTAAGTTTGTTTTTATCGGTAAAAATCTTCAATCTAAAGGTTTTGACAGAATGCTAAAATCCTGTTTCTTGTAGCCTTTAATGATATAATCACATTACTTTCTATCAAGTGGCATTTTGAAATTCAATTTTCAGAATGCTATTTTTTTATGCATTCAGGACAAACGCCTTCTAAAGTCAAATTAGAAACCTTCACCACAAAACCTTCTTTACACTCAATAGATGGAACTGACAAATCATTCATACAAAAAGTCTTTTTACATGAATGGCATATAAAATGAGCATGGTTTTTAACTTCTGAATTTTCAGTATACTCAAGTGCATATCTAGCATTATTATTAGGATCAGGTACTTTATGTATCAAACCCGATTTCTCAAAAGTCATGAGCGTTCTGTAAATCGTAGCCTTATCGGTTTTACCGTCTGATCTAGCTATAATTTCACTTACGGTTAATGCATGTTTAGTTTTATCAAAATAGGTCAATAACTCAATTCTAAACGCAGTTTTTCTGAGGTTATACTGATTAAGTAGGTCTTCAGGCCTTATCATTTATCCAACTATTATTTTTTACAAAAAAAAGAGGATTAAACAACTATTGCAACTATGTCGCATTTTAATTTATGCTTTTATACTTGCAACAAGGTCGCATTAATAGTAAATATTTACTACATTAATAGAAATGAAGTTAACCTGATATTTAAAAGTGTGTGCGTAAACCTTAATCGTCAATTATCTGAATAGAAATTGAAATTTGGAGCAATTACGGTGAAAGATTTTGAGATTAGTTCAGGGAATAATTATAACTATTTCAAAAGTTGAGATGAACTAATATATCATTGGAATTAGGTTATACTCATAATCTCTAAAAGTTAAAAAAGGCTCTTAAACCCATTACTCTATCTCAGCAAAGAGTTTTTATAAAATTATGAAGTTATTGGAGCTTTTCTGGGGAGTGTTCGTACTAATCTGTTTATGTCCTCCCACCTTCGCTCAAGAAAATCCATGTACCTCCACTATCAAAGGAAAAATATTAGATATAGAAACGAAAGAGCCAATACCTTATGTGACCATCAAAGTAAGGGGAACAGATAAGATTACCATCACCGACATTCAAGGTGATTTCGAAATAAAAGGACTCTGTGAAAATCAACGTACACTAATTATTTCTTGCTATGGTTATTGTGATTCTGTGTGTGAAGACTACAACCATAAAGGACAAACACCACATATTTATCTAACACAGAAAGTTCGACAATTAGATGATGTGGTCATTAAAGCACAGAAGAAGGAAGATCAAGGTATTCAAACACTTTCTTATCAAACAATAGATAAAGATTTACTAGAACGTGATTTCACTCAATCTATAGCCTCTGCAATATCAAATATCGACGGAGTTACATTAGTTTCTACTGGTGCCAATGTACAGCTACCCGTAATTCATGGATTATACGGTAATAGAATTCTCATATTGAATAACGGTTTGAAACATGGTTTTCAGAATTGGGGAACAGACCATGCTCCCGAAATTTCATTATCATCAGCTGAAGATATAACTGTACTAAAAGGTGCTGCTGGTGTAAAATATGGCCCTGAAGCCTTAGGTGGAGTTCTCTTAATAGAATCTGCTCCACTCTATTTTCAAGAGCCGTTTAATTTGGATGCTACTGCCAGTTACCAGACCAACGGTAGAGGTCTGTTTAGCTCACTAGACTTTGGTAAAGGCGGTGACAAATGGAGCTATCATTTAGGAGGAAGCTACACTAAAATAGGTGACCGATTTGCCCCTGATTACTCATTAACCAACTCGGGAAAAGAAGAAGTTGCTTTTCATGCAGGCGGTAGATATCAGCTTAAAGACTGGGATTTCAATCTGTACTACAGTTTTGTAGATCAAGACTTGGCACTTTTACGCTCATCGGTTTTTGAAAGTGGCACAGCGTTTATCAATGCAATAAATGCAGATGAACCACTTTTCATTGAGCCATTTTCATACGAAATCAATGCACCAAACCAGACTACTATTCACCATTTAGGAAAAATAAAGATTGATTGGAATTATAAGGAAAGCAATAAATTCACCTTTTTATCGGGTGTTCAGCTCAATAAAAGACAAGAATTTGATGTCAGGAGAAATGCAAATAAACCCATTATTGACCTTGACTTACTGACTACCGATTACCAATTAGAATGGAAGCACCCAAATTGGGGCAGCCTTAGTGGACTTGTAGGTTTACAGCTTTTCACCCAGAATAATGACAACAATCCAGGAACAGATACTACACCTTTCATTCCAAACTACAACTCAACCCGATACAGTGCCTTTGTCATTGAAAGCTTAAGAAAGGGGAAAAATACATTTGAATTTGGCTTGAGAGTGGACACAGAATCTAATAATGTAAGAGGGCGTGAAACCAATCAAGATATATTTAGAGATGAATATACCTTCACAAACCTCACACTTTCTTTTGGTTTCATACGAGAACTATCTGACTTTGCTACATTCCGAACAAATTTTGGTTCGGCTTGGAGAACACCTAACATGGCAGAACTCTATAGTTTTGGTCAGCATGGCTTCAAAGCCACCTTTGGATTACTCCGTTACCGCGTTGAAGATGGAGTGCTCAAAACAGATAAGGTTCTCGAACTTGATGACAGTGATGTTTCTCCTGAAAATGGGCTTAAATGGATAAATGAGTGGCGTATGGAAAAAGAAAGTAACACTTTTGTCATCACAGCTTATTCACATTACATTCAAAATTTTATTTTCGAACGTCCTGCAGGTATTACAGGTACAGTCAGAGGGCCTTTACCTGTTTTTATCTATGATCAAGTAGATGCACTCTTTATTGGTGGCGACTTTACTTGGAGAAAACAATGGCTTCAAAATCTGAATGGACAATATTCAATCAGTTATTTATGGTCTAGAAATATTGAAGATAACGAGGTTCTTATCAATCAACCACCTCTAACGAACTCTTACCGATTGACGTGGGATACTCCAAGATTTTGGACATTCAACGAATCTCAATTGAACCTCAGTGCTAGTTATACCTTTGAGCAATTTCAAGCACCAAGAACAATTCCTCCAGAAGATATTATAAATGGTGATGTAGAACTCACTCCCGACTCTGAAATATTTGATTTCAAAGATGCTCCTAGCGGATACTTTCTGTTAGACCTTTCGTATCGATTTAAAGTCGGACGATTTGATAATAGCTTTTCAATTCAAAATCTGTTGAATAATAGTTATCGAAACTATCTCAATGAAATGAGGTATTTCGCTGACGAACCGGGTATAAATTTTCTATTCACTGTTCGCTACCTTCTTTAAAAATTCAGACTAGAAAATAGGTAACGAAGGAAATGAACAAAACAACCCAAAAAATATTCACTTATTATTTACCTAAAAATCAAACCCATGGAAAAATTAAACAAATTCGGACTCTACCTACTTTTGTTCCTCGGACTCGCAATTACTAGTTGTGATGACGATGATGATGCTCCACCAGAAGAAAATGAATTGGAGGTCATCACAGATGTGAAACTGATTTTCACGGCTACTGATGGTACTGAAGTAACAGCAAGAGCTCAAGACCCAGATGGAGAAGGAGTCGCGGACTTAGAAGTACTTGACAGTATTAATCTAAGTACGGATACCGATTACACGCTTACCTTTGAGATTCTGAATAATCTCGATCCTAACGATCCAGAAGACATTGGTGAAGAAATTGCAGATGAAGATGATGAGCACCAATTCTTCTTTAGTTTCACTGAGGATGCTTTTAGCGACCCTACTGGAAGTGGTAACATCGACGATCCTGATGGTGACATCAATTACGATGACACTGATGACAATGGAAATCCTGTTGGCTTATCCACTTCTTGGACTACTTCTACTGACATCCTAGAAGAGGGTGAATTCAGAGTAAGACTTCAACATCAACCTGACATCAAATCTGGTGATACAGGAGCTAATGATGGAGACACAGATATTGATTTAACTTTTGTATTAAATATTGAGTAATCAATAAAACTTAAAACTGTACTAAAACTATTTGAGATATAATTTCTTGTATAGTTATGTACAGTTTTTTTTATTGCAAACTATGGACAAACAAATCATAGAACTCGAAGAAGGACTTAACTGCGATCTTCAATTTGAGAAAAGAAACGGTTTACTTCCTGTAGCCGTACAAGAGTACTCAACTGGACAAATTTTAATGCTTGCCTCTGTAAATCAAGAAGCTTTTGATATCACAGTAAAAACTGGTAAAGCTACTTTTTGGTCTACATCTCGGAATTCACTTTGGACAAAAGGAGAAACTTCTGGAGACTTTCTGAAAATGGAAAAAATCTTGGTAGACTGTGATCAAGATGCCCTAATATTTCAAGTGACATTACAAGGTTCGGGTTCGTGTCATACCTATGACCAAGAAGGCAAACATCGTAAAACCTGCTTCTACAGAGAGCTTGACTTAGAAGAAAAAAAGCTAGCATTCATCAAAGAATTAAAATAGAGCAATTTACTTTCTATATCACTTCCAAGAACTAAGCGTCTCTTTTGACTTGTTACTCGCTTTGATTAAAACCTTCTAACTCAAAATTACTAACATGAAAAAGCTATAACAGGAGCTACAGGACAACTTGGAAGTATTGTTGTAAATCACCTTAAAACAAAAATTCCTACCGAAAATATCATTGCTTTAGTGCGAAACCCTCAAAAAGCAGAAGCTTTGGGTGTAGAAGCTAGAACATTTGATTATAGTAAACCAGAAACACAAGTCGATGCTCTCAAAGGTATCAACAGATTATTACTTATTTCGGGTAGTGAAGTTGGTAAGCGTACAGAACAACATAGAAATGTGATAAATGCAGCAAAAGTAGCTGGTGTAGAATGGATTGTTTACACGAGTGTATTACGAGCAGACAGTTCAACTCTTTCGCTAGCTGCCGAACATGTTGAGACTGAAAAAATGCTTCAAGAATCTGATATCCCTTTTTCACTACTTAGAAATGGTTGGTACAGTGAAAACTATACCGTATCAATTGGAGGTGCACTTCAAAATGGTGCATTTATAGGCAGTGCTGGAGATGGAAAAATATCTTCAGCGGCAAGAGCTGATTATGGCGAAGCTGCTGCAAATGTCTTAGCTGATGAAAGTAACAAAGGGAAAACCTTTGAACTAGGAGGAGATTCTGCCTACACCCTTAGTGAATTTGCAGCTGAAATTTCTAATCAATTAGGTAATGATATTCCTTATAAAGACTTACCCGAGTCCGTATTTGCAGATATTCTAAAAGAAGCAGGACTACCTGAGGGTTTTGCTCAGATGCTAGCCAACAGTGATATCAGTGCATCAAAAGGAGATTTGTTTGAAGATGGAAAACAACTTTCACAACTTTTAGGCAGACCAACTACACCTATAGCTAATTCTATTAAAGAAGCATTAAAACAAATAGGTTAAGTAGGTGGACAAAAGAAAATGGTTTTATTTTCCATTCATAGTAATTCATGCACAGTGGCGATTGTATTGCTTATTCTAGTTGTAGTGTTCATTTCTTTTCTTGATAAAAGAAACGAACCAAAGAAAATCAAGCCACATAAAAAACGGGCACCCCACTAGCCATACTTCTCCGCTTTTGTGGCGAACAACCCGCAAACACGCATAAGGGGGCTGTTTGTCCCATCGTGCGGAGCTTGCGCTGATTTGTGGGGAAGAAGATTGAATGGGACTTGATTTTTTGCTTCGTTTTTCATCAAGGAAAAATGAAGACTACGATTAAATCAATGAACAATAATTCCCACTATAGACGATCAATTTGAATGAAAATCGAAATTACCCAAATTAATATGTCCTAGTACTTAATCAAAAGAATAAAGAGCATAGAAAATGCCCTTTATTCTTTTTCCATTATAGCGTATTCAAATCGATCACTTCAAAGTTTCGAGTATCAAAATAATCATCCAAACCATAATCTGTATTAATAATTATCCCCCCCAGTAGAGTTACCTTATCTACATTAAACTCCTCTTTACACGTTTTCAGATGTTCATGGATTTTTTCATCAATAACTCTATAAGTTGCTTCTGTGATTGCTTTTGACGGATTATCACTTCCTAATATTTCTGCTCGATACGGTAATAAACTTTCTTCCAACTTCATTTGCTGATAGTCAGGTTCATTGACTACAGGAACGTAATCTTCATCTTGAAAACGGTCTAGGGCAAGCATTAAAGCACCGCAAGAATTTCCTGTTTCCTCCATTCTTGGTCGATACATTTTCCCCAATTCACCATCTAAAGTAATTCCTATATGTGGACCGTAAAAAATGAAAGCACTCCCTTCATCAGGGACGTGGTGAGCAAATGCGGTCATTCCTGTCTGACCAACAAATGGAAGACCTCCTAATCCGCCCATTGAGAAAGGACCAAACAAGACATTAAAAAAAGTAGTGGATGGGACGTTAATATCATCAGAACATACAGAAGTAGCCATGAGTACTTTTGAAACATCAAGTTGATGTTCAATTTGCATTTTCCCTAAGTAATGAATTGAGGTGTCTTTCGCATCTTTAGCATTAGGAAATTCTTTTTTAACTACTTGATCAAATTTTCTTTGTAACATGCTATAAAATGGTTGTAAAGTTAATAAGGTTTTAAATGTAAAGGTAGATTTTTCGAGCTCATACGCGACTATATCGCATAAATGGTTAGTGTTATTAAGATATTAAGAATGAAACTAATAAGTATTATATTTCAATAAGAAACACCGATAGTTAAGCTTAATTAAAATAGATTAAAATAACCTATGTTACATCTAAATATAAAAAATTGAGTAGGGCAATTTATACTCTAAATTGTTATACTCCCATCCTTCTTTCAGATAAGAATATTCTTAGCTGTAATCATGTTATTTTTCAACCTTTAAAAGAAAAATCGAGATCCATTTTATAAAAAAATACGATTCAGTTTTTCAATTCCTTTACGAAAGCCATTTTTTAAAGTCTTAATCAATGATTAAAGCCTAGATCTTGTTTGTTTTTTATGTCAAAAACTAAACAAACTAACAAATGAAAACTCTACTAAAAATCTCTATCCTTTTATCACTTTTCTGCTTTTGGTCTTGTGATGACGATGATGACATCAATGGTTCAGGAGAAAGTATTACACGGGAGGTTGATATTTCTAACGATTTTCAAGGCTTGGATATACGAGTTCCAGCTCAAGTCATGATTACGCAAGATGATTCAACATCTATTACAGCAACAGGACAAGAAAATATCTTGAATAACCTTGAATATCGCATAAACAATGATGGAATACTTACAATTAAATTTGATCGAAATGTTTCTTCTTTTGAAGAATTGATTTTAGAAATCAGCTTAAGCACCCTCAAAGAAATGAGAGCTTCAGGAAAGGCTGAAATCACTGGACTTACTCCCTTCAGAGACCTAAATGATTTAGACATTAAACAAAGTGGTTTGTCTTCCATTAACCTAGACTCTATTTTTTCAGAAGAGCTTGAAATAGATATGAGTGGAGAATCTAAACTTAATATCATTCATAGCACTACTCAAACGGAAATTGATATGAGTGGAAATACATCAATTGATATAGAGGGAACAAGCCAATCTACGGAAATAGACATGAGCGGAGACTCGAATATTGAAGGAGTTGATTTCAATACCGAATCATTGGAAGTTGATATGAGCGGTTCATCTAATCTGACAATCACAGTAGAACTTTCCATTGATGGTCAAATCTCTGGGTCTAGTCAAATACGCTACGGAGGGCAGCCTTCCGTAAATGTTTCAACGAGTGGCTCTAGCTCAATTGAGCCTATCAACTAATATTTTTCTACAAGGAGCCTTATTAAAAAACAGAGATAAGGTTCCTTGAACTCTCTTAAAACCTTCCCAAACACCATTTTACTTCTCTTTAAAAAATTCCATATCTTAGACCTAATACACCTTAAACATTTGATACTATCAAGTTCATACTGTATGACTGACTTTTACTTTGACCAACAACAATATAGATTGCGTATTGGCTATTTTGATGAAATCACACCAACATTACCATCGCTCTCAGCTATTCATAGAGCACAACACTTAAGTATTCCTTTTGAAAACTTTGATATTTGTCTTGGCAAAGGCATCAATCTATCTTCTGATCACTTGTTCAATAAACTGATCAAACAGAAAAGAGGAGGATATTGCTTTGAGTTAAACGGGATTTTACTTTTAGCTCTTCAGTCATTTGATTTCAGTGCTAGAGCCTTATTAGGTAGAGTACACCTTTCGGGAAAGCCCACAGGACGAGGACATCAAATTACCTTAGTCAGTTTTGGAGAAGAAAAATATATTGTAGATGCTGGCTTTGGTTCAAATACACCACCTATGCCTATTCCACTTGTTTGTAATTCAGAATTTTCCTTTCAAGATCAGTCTTTCAAACTCGTAAATACAGCTCTATTTGGTTACATGTTACAAACAAAATATGAGAATGGTTGGAAAGATTTATACAGCTTTGAGCTAAATCATGTTTGTGAAGGAGATATCGCTTACGGAAATCATTATACCTCTACAAGTCCTGACTCATTATTCACAAAGTCTAGAGTAGCAGTTATCCGAAAAGAGAATGGAATAATCACGTTGCTAAATCGTAGAATTAGAAAAGCACTGAATGGTAAGGAAGAAATCATCTTTTTAGAAGAAAATCAATCTTACATCAGTGCTTTAAAAGAACATTTTGGAATAGAACTTAACACTCAATACGAACAGCTAAAACCTTATCATCCCGAATAAGACTTAGGTCGCCAAAGCCTTGAGTCGACCTTGTTTTTGCAGTAAAAATAAACCTATAAGTAGCGTAATTGCCTCTGAGAGAATCAGCGCATAAATTACACCTTCACCTTTGAAGAATTTGGTTAGAATTATGATAAATATTATAGGAAGTACTAATGATCTACTCAATGAAATAATTAAGGATGGTCTTGGGCTATGGACTGCCGTAAAGTAAGACGACAAGATCAAGTTTACCCCAATAAATAGCAGTGCTGGCCAAACCATCATGACTAGCTCTTGCGCCAAGGCAATCACTTCAGTATTCGATTTTTTCAAGAAAACCAACACCAGTGAATCTGAATGCCAAACTACCAAAGAAACCAGAACTAAGCCTAATACCAATACATTGGCAATAGCCAAGCGTCCCATTTTAGCTACTCTACGGAAAAGCTCTGCTCCATAGTTGATACTAATAATGGATTTCACCCCATCTGAAAGCCCGTAGCAAACCATAATATTGAAGTATAACAAATAACCTATAACGGAATAAGCTGCCACTCCATTAGTCCCGTAATACTTCATCATTGTAATATTGGTAAGGTAAAAAAGAAGACCTCCCGAAACCTCACTCAATAACTCCGAAGAACCATTGTATACAATATCTTTTAAAACAGACCAAGTATGCTTATTTGGTAGAACGTACTTCAAATGCCCTTTTTTACTAAAGAAATGAGGCATTAGTAAAATTGGAATAGATAAATACGATAGGGAAGTACCCCATGCAGCTCCTTCCACACCCCAGTCTAGCACACCAATGAAAATGTAATCTAAAATCACATTTAGCACTCCTGTCATAATCAGAGAAAGTGAAGAGCGTTTAGGCAAACCATCTACTCTAGCAAAGTAACTAAGCCCGAAACTAGATAAGAACGGAATACACATAATAATCACACTGAGGTAATCGACAACCTTTGCGTGAATTCTCTGATCTGCACCAAGAAAAGTAGCTAATTCATCTACAAACGTAAGTCCCAAGATCATCATGATCAAATTGATTGACCAAATCAGATATGAAACCATACTAAAAATCTGAGAAGCTTTCTTAAACTTCCCCTCCCCAATATATTTTCCACAAAAGACTTCTCCCCCTGTAGACAGCAATATATCAAACGCAACAATGAAAGGTAAAATTGGTGCACAAATACTAACCACTGTTAGTCCATCTGTACCCACATAATGCCCCAAAAAGATTCCATCAATGATCCCTGCCGATGACACTGCCACCAAACCGAGAATCACGGGAACGGTATAAGTGAAAAACACCCTTACGACCTTCCCTTCCAATACCCTATTATTATCTTCCATATTTCGTGCGCTTTAAAATCCAGCGAACACTCAAACTCAAAATACACCTCTCATTTTCAATCGCTTAATGAAATAGCATATCCTAAGACTTAAAAGTTGCGCGAAATTGGAAATTTATTCTTTTAGAATAATTCTTTGTTCGCTTTTATTAAGATACGTTATAAATGCCTTGCTCAAGTTATAAAAAGTCAAAGAATATAAATTGACATCAAACAAATACTAGATTCAGTATCATAAACTCTTATACAATAATTTTATAAACATCTTAATCATTATGAAACACTTACCTTTTCTTTTATTGCTTCTTTGCCCTCTGCAATTAATGGCTCAAAAAGAATTCAAATCTTATATCAATACCAATACTACTGAACTCAAATCTATTGATCTCAACTATGAAAATGATGATGATCTTACACCCATAAAAAATGCGATTGGAGAAGCTCAAGTCGTAATGCTCGGAGAACAAGATCATGGAGATGCAGCTACATTTCTAATGAAAGCCCGACTTGTGAAGTATTTACATGAAGAATGTGGCTTTGACATCATCGCCTTCGAAAGTAATTTCTATGACTTACAAGGCGCCTTTGAAAAAGACTCACTCAACTTTCAAGATGCATATGAAGACATCTTTCCAATATGGACAAAGTGTGGAGAGTGTGAACCTATATTTTCATATATCAAAGAAACTCAACAATCTGAAAATCCGCTTTTCATCACCGGATTTGATATGCAGAATTACTTTAATGAAGAGTATTCACCGAATTTTAAGCAATTCATAAGTGAAAACAATTTGAAAATTCAAGAAGAAGAAAAATTCTTTGAAGTACTAGATACCCTAACCAAAAATAATAATCCAACCACCTTTAATGAAGAAGAATGGAATACCTTCTTTACTACAATTGAAAAATTACAAAATACATACACTAAAGATAATTTTTGGAAACAAGAATTACATAACCTAAAGGGTTTTGCTGAAATGCGCAAGAGTACTAAATTCGATAACACATTGAATATTAGAGATACGTATATGGCTGATAATTTGATTTGGTTAGCCGAGAAACGCTTTCCTAATAAGAAAATCATTGTTTGGGCTCACAATTTCCATATTGCCAGAGGACTTGGCCCCAAAAAAGTTAGTCTAGGTAATGAAGCCTACAAATCACTAGGAGACAAAATGTATTCAATTGCATTCACATCTCTTGAAGGTTCTACAGGTTGGGCATTCAAGACCTCTGAAAACTATAAAGTAATGCCTCCTCATAAAATTGCCCTTGAAAGAAGAATTGAGGACTTAGGGTATGAACAAGCCTTTCTCGATTTAAAAAGCTTTAATGGAAAAAGAACAAAGTTTACTATGAAGGGACTTAAACATTGGTCTGAAAAAAGAAACTGGTTCAATATTTTTGATAGTGTAATTTACATTAAAACTATGTTTCCTTGTACTAAAGAAGAAGAAGTCATGTTGATTAATTAGATTGTCATAGTTTTATACTTCAACTACTATGGAACAATTTGAAAAACTACTTCACATTGCACAACGCAAATCTATCATAGATCAAAATAGCGATTGGTCGAATGGTTCATCTACCTATCTTGAAGAAATCAAAAAAGAGGTAGAAGAAGTCTTGGAAGAAATCCCTAAAAATAGAGATTGCTATCTTGAAGATGAACTAGGCGATATTCTTTGGGACTATATGAATATTCTTTTAGCGATGGAAAAAGAACGCGGTATCAAGCTTACGGCTGTTTTAGAGCGTGCTTGTAAGAAATACGAAGAAAGAATTTTGGGCATTGAATCTGGAAAATCATGGGCTGAAGTAAAAGAAAAACAGAAAATTGACCTTGCCGAAGAACTTGATTTGGAAAAAAGTAAAAGCAGTTAATCACTTTCTGACTGTTCTTATTTTTATAATTCATCAGATAGAAAAAACGGAGAACAATAAGTATTTTCATTGTCACTAAAAAGATTTTCACCCTAAAAATGAAACGACGAAATCCACTTAAGATATAATTAAGTGGATTTTTTCATTTCAATACTTTCGGTATTAACCCTTTCTAAATGTTCTACAGAAAATCAGTGTTTTCAAGTAAACAACACATTCTTTAATCAGAGTACCACTCTGACTTTCCAAAAACTGTAGAACTATGAAACACATCTACTTATTCATCTGCTTGACCTTTTCCATAACGGTCTATGGGCAGCAATCGAGTATGGATCAAGGACAGTGCCCCGTGATTCATACAGAAGGAGTTTCTTCACAAACCACTACATCAAGTAAATCTGAAGTTAGCTCAGACCCTAAAACAAATAGAGATTGGTGGCCTAATCAACTAGATCTAAGTGTACTTCGTCAGAATTCTGGCATGTCAAACCCAATGGGAGAAGATTTCAATTATAGAGAGGCTTTCAATAGTTTAGATTATGAAGCATTGAAAGAAGATATCAAGAAAGTATTAACCGAATCTCAAGATTGGTGGCCTGCCGATTACGGAAACTACGGTCCGCTATTTATTCGTATGGCTTGGCACTCTGCTGGTACTTATCGTACAGGCGACGGTAGAGGAGGATCAAGAGAAGGACAACAACGCTTTGCACCCATCAATAGTTGGCCAGATAATGCAAACTTAGATAAAGCACGCCGATTACTTTGGCCTGTAAAACAGAAATATGGTAGTAAAATTTCATGGGCTGATCTGATGATTCTGACAGGAAATGTAGCACTAGAGGCTATGGGTTTTGAAACTATTGGATTTTCAGGAGGACGTGAAGACGTTTGGGAACCTGCTAGCAATGTTTATTGGGGACCTGAAAGTAAATGGCTCGAAGATAAACGCTATACAGGTGATCGAGAGTTAGAAAAACCTTTGGCTGCAGTTCAGATGGGTTTGATTTATGTAAACCCCGAAGGTCCTAACGGAAATCCTGATCCTGTGGCTGCGGCAAGAGACATTCGTGAAACATTCGGACGAATGGGAATGAATGACGAAGAAACAGTCGCTCTTATTGCTGGCGGACACACATTAGGAAAAACACATGGTGCGGGTCCTGTTTCTAATGTTGGACCAGAACCCGAAGCAGCGAGTATCGAAGAACAAGGTTTCGGATGGAAGAGTAAATACAAATCAGGAATGGCTGGAGATGCCATTACTTCGGGAGTTGAAGTGATTTGGACCAAAACACCAACGGAATGGAGTCACGGTTTTTTCAAATCTTTATTTAATAATGAGTGGGAATTATCAAAAAGTCCGGCAGGAGCACACCAATGGGTAGCGAAAGATTCGGAAGCTAAATTTCCAGATCCTTTTGATGCAGACAAAAAACACATTCCGACAATGCTTACCACAGATTTAGCATTGCGTGAAGACCCTGCCTACGAAAAAATCTCTCGCCGATTTCTTGAAAATCCAGAAGAATTTGAAGCCGCCTTTGCGAAAGCTTGGTTTAAACTCACCCACAGAGATATGGGACCTCGTTCTACCTATATCGGACCAGAAGCACCCAAAGAAGACTTCATTTGGCAAGACCCAATTCCTGTAGCTGATCATAAAATAATTGATAAAAATGATATCAATGAATTGAAAAAAGCTATCGCTAGTTCGGGACTAAGCACTCAAGAACTGATCAGCACAGCTTGGGCTTCTGCTTCTACTTTCAGAGGTTCTGACAACAGAGGAGGTGCAAATGGTGCGCGTATTCAACTTGAACCTCAAAGAAATTGGGAAGTTAATCAGCCAACACAGCTGAATAAGGTATTGGCTAAACTTGAAGAAATTCAGAAAGACTTCAACTCAAAATCTAAGAATAAGAAAGTGTCAATGGCTGACTTAATTGTACTCGGAGGTTCGGTCGGAATTGAAGATGCCGCACAAAAAGCAGGAATAAAGGTTGAAGTTCCTTTTACCGCAGGACGTACAGATGCGCTTCAAGAACAAACCGATGTAGCTTCTATTGCGGTATTAGAACCCATGGCCGATGGATTCAGAAATTATAAAAAGACGGACTATACCTACAGTACAGAACAACTGTTGATAGACAAAGCACAATTACTTACGCTTACTGCTCCCGAGATGACTGTTTTAGTTGGAGGAATGCGGGCCTTAGATGCCAACTACGATCAGTCTAAAAAAGGGATTTTCACAGATAATCCTGGAGCTTTGACCAATGACTATTTTGTCAATCTCTTAGATATGAGCACAGAATGGAAACCAACTTCAGATACCAAAGAAGAATTTGAAGGACGAGACCGTAAAACAGGAGAATTGAAATGGACAGCTACACGTGCCGATCTGATATTTGGCTCGAATTCAGAACTGAGAGCATTAGCTGAAGTCTATGCAAGCGGTGACGCCAAAGAAAAATTTGTCAATGATTTCGTTTCTGCTTGGACTAAAGTGATGAACCTTGACCGATTTGATCTTCAAAAATAAACAATGTAAAAGCTACTACTTGAATGAGACACTTCAGTGTTGATTTTATACACTTGGGTAAGATTTAAACATTTATTTATCATGAAAACTCAACCTTTGATAGTGTAATGTAAAAATCAGAAACTCATTCTTATAATAGAGGAGTAGTTTTAGCACTGGGCAAACCTGTAGAGTCATCCTCTACAGGTTTCTTTTTAACCCTCAACCCATAAATTATTTAGCTTCTCTGTATCTTTACCTTCAATTATTCAATTACATTTCATTTCTAATGACTAGACAAGCGAACACTATCTGTAAAAACCTAATTGCAGTACTTGAAGAACCTAACTTCATCATGAACATCGGAAATGTAATCCGTAATGTGAATGCTTTAGGAGTGGAAAAACTCTATGTTGTTGATAGCAAGAAAAGGTTAGAGGATAATTTGGAAGAAATGCGAAAACGGAAATCTTTACTCAAACATTCTGTTTCAGCAATCAAATGGACTGAAGTAAACAGGTTTAACTCTACAGAAGAATGTCTTCAGCAATTAGAAAAGGATCATTACACTTCGGTTGTAACCTCTCCATACATCAAAGGGAAGAAAAATGCTATTCTACACGAAGGAGTTTATACCCAAGAAAAATTAGCGGTTTGGTTTGGGAATGAATCTGATGGCATTAGCAATCTTGCCATTGAAAAAAGTGAGCTTTGTATTCAAATGGAAATGTTTGGACAAGTAGACAGCCTAAACCTTGCTACTTCCACAGGAATAGTATTATACGAAATTACCAAACAAAGACGATTAGCAAATTTGGTTGATCTAAAGTAAATTGATCTTCTAATAATATTACTAAAAAGATTATAATATGAAAACGACTGCGACACACGACGATAGAATAGCCAATATGACCTTTAAGTCTGTTTATCCTCATTACGTCACTAAAGTTGAAAAGAAAGGGAGAACACTAGACGAACTTCATGAAGTGATTGAATGGCTTACAGGTTTTGATCAAAAGAAACTTGAAGAATTAATGGAGGAAAATGTGACTTTCCAAACTTTCTTTGAAAGAGCTACAATCAATCCTAATGCAGAGCTTATCAAAGGTGTAATCTGTGGTTATAGAGTTGAAGAGATTGAAAATACACTTACTCAACAAGTTCGTTATCTTGATAAACTTGTTGATGAATTAGCTAAAGGTAAAAAGATGGAAAAAATCTTAAGAAAAGCCTAACTTTTCCTTTAACCCCGAACAGCGATTGATGTACATATCGAAGTCGTACATCGAAAAACTTCGCATCCTTCAATCCTTATCTATAAATTCAGATCATTAAATACCTGACTAAAATCACACAAATGAGATTCTCCTTTTTAGTACTTTTTGTTCTTCCATTCTTTTCGTGTTCTCATGAAAACACAAATGAACAGAGTAATGAAATCATCGTTACGAAGTTTCAAGAATTACTTGATTCAGCAAAGCTTGAAGGAGCAATCCTAATTTATGATTTAGATCAGAATAAGTATTACACAAGTGATTCTGAAAAAGCTAAAATAGGAAGTTTACCAGCTTCAACTTTCAAAATCCCGAATTCGATCATAGCCCTAGAAACAGGTGTTGTTGAAAATGATAGTACACTGTTCAAGTGGAATGGAGAAAAAAGAGCTATGAAGATTTGGGAACAAGACCTCATTTTCAGAAATGCCTTTCATTATTCTTGTGTTCCTTGCTATCAAGAAATTGCTAGAGAAATAGGAGTGAAAAGAATGAACGAATACTTGGACAAATTAGATTATGGAAACATGGAGGTCGATTCTTCAAACATCGATTTGTTTTGGTTAAGAGGAAATTCTAAAATCAGTCCATTTCAGCAAATCGATTTCCTAAAGCGGTTTTATCAGTCTGAGCTTCCAATTAGTTCAAGAACAGAGGTAATCATGAAAAAAATAATGATTATCGAAGAAAATTCAGCGTATCAGTTAAGTGGAAAAACAGGTTGGTCAACCGATAAAAATATAAATAATGGATGGTTTGTCGGATATATTAAAAAAGGAAACAAGGTCTATTTCTTTGCTAATAACGTACAACCAAAACCTGAATTCGACATGAAAAACTTCTCTTCAGTGAGAAAGAAACTTGTTTTTCAAGCCTTAGAACATTTGAAAATTCTATAGCGTAAACCGTCGTTAATCATAAACTTCACTTCACTGCATACTTTTTTAGGGATTATGAAAAACTGGATACTTTTTCTGTGCATCATTTCCACACATGTTTCTTTCGGACAAAAAATCGATGCAACCTATGTCAATAATTACTTCGATAGTCTAAATAAGATTAATAAATTTAGTGGACAAGTATTGATTGCAAAAGGAGAAAATATCTTATATAAAAATTCCTTTGGGGAAGCGAATTATTCAAGTCATCAATCGTTCAATGACTCTACCCGATTCCAAATAGCTTCTCTCTCAAAACAATTTACCGCAAGTGCAATTTTACTTCTTCAAGAAAGAGAATTGCTCAACATAGACTCCGCCTTTGTAAATTATTTTCCCGAATTTCCTTTCAAGGGTATTACCATAAGGCAAATGCTCAATCATACTTCTGGATTACCCGAGTTTTTTCCAAAGATGACTAACGACATGAATACTACGATTGTCAATGGTAATCAGAAAATGATTGAAATGTTACAATCAAAAAAGTATAAACTAGAATTTGAACCAGGAACGCAATGGCAATACTGCAATATTTCATACTGTCTTCTTGCTTCACTGATCGAAAACCTAAGTGGAAAATCCTATGATACATTTATGAAAGAAAACCTCTTTCTTCCTGCGCAAATGTATCATACAACAGCAGAACTCACCACCGACATTCGAACGATTAAAGGAGATAATCTTGCTCTTGGGTATGTCTATGATAAAACGACAAAGAAATTCATCAGAGCTGAAGAATTACCTCAATTTAATTTGGTGTATTGGCTAGGTGGATTTTATGGAGATGGTTCTGTCATTTCTACAGCCTCAGATCTTTTAAAATGGAGTCAAGCCTTAAAAAATACCTATCCTCTTTCTCAAAATATTGTAGAACAACTTACCGAGATCCAATACCTCAAAAGTGGCGAAAAGGCTAATGCTTGGGGAAATCACTATGGACTAGGTTGGTCTATTCTTAATTCTCAAATTGGGTTAGAAGGAAAAATCATAGAACATTCGGGAGAACAACCAGGCTTTAGAGCTAGACTTACCATCGCTTTAGAACATGATTTGACAATTGTTATTCTTTCAAACCTAGAAATTGAAAGGTTTTGGGAATTACAGATTTTGTCCAAAGCCATTTCTTCTCCACAATAAAAGGATATGCAAGAACTTATAAATTCCATCAATCATTATATTCCTCTTAATTCAGAAGATATTACTTGGCTCCAAAACACTGTTGAGCAAAGAGTTTATCAGAAAAATGAGGTCATCTTTGAGCAAGGAAAAATATCTGATGAAATCTATTTTGTCACAAAAGGTTGTGTACGGCTTTTCTACAATGTAGATGGAAATGATAAAACTGCATTCTTTTATACCGAAGGTAAATTTATCTGTGCGGGAGAAAGTTTTACTTATAATGTCCCTGCCATTGAAAGTTATCAAGCAATTGAAGAGACGGAGATTTATGTTTTCACCAAATCTAAGTTGCTTGACCTTCATGAAAAAGCTCCCAAATTTGAAGTCATTGCCCGTATTGCCACCGAAGATGAGTTGATTACCTGTCAGAAAGTGATTGCCTCATTTGTCACCAAATCGGCAGAAGAAAGATACCTTGATCTTCTTGAAACTCAAGGAGAGCTTTTTCAGCGTGTACCTCAACAATACATTGCATCATTCTTAGGTGTTTCTCCCGAAACATTGAGCCGCATAAAAGCAAGAGTGTACAAGAAACTGCATTCTTGACGATCGTCAAGAGAACTCGGTACTGCGAAAACTACTTTTGTAAAAAACGATCAATACAATGGATTCAAAAAAAGTATTAGTAGCAGGAGCAACAGGCTATCTCGGACAGTTTTTAGTGAAAGAATTGAAAGAAAGAGGCTATTGGGTTAGGGTTTTGATTCGGAAAGAAAGTCAAAAAAAACGCTTTGATAAAGTAGATGATTTCTTCATTGGGCAAATCACACAAGCTGACTCTCTGGAAGGTATTACTGAGGGAATAGATTGGGTATTTTCAAGTATCGGAATCACACGTCAGAAAGATGGAATGACCTATATGGATGTGGATTATCAAGGTAATTCAAATTTGCTTAAAGAAGCTTTAAAAAATGAGGTAGAAGCATTCCAATACATATCAGCCATTAATGGAGATAAACTCAAACAGCTTAAAATTTTTGAAGCTAAAGAGAGATTTGTTGATGAATTAAAAGCTTCAAAAATCAAATCTTGTGTATTAAGACCAAACGGATTTTTCTCAGATATGAGAGACTTCTTAAATATGGCAAAAGGCGGAAGAGTTTATCTTTTCGGGGATGGGAATTTTAAACTCAACCCAATTCATGGGGCTGATCTAGCAAAGGTCTGTGTCGATAAAATGATTGAAGGCATTGAAGAAGAAACTGTTGGTGGAATGGACATTTTGAGCCAGAATGAATTGGCTGAACTAGCTCTTAAAGCATGGGGAAAACCCAAGAAGGTTACTCATCTTCCCGATTGGATTAGAACAACGACTATCAAACTACTGCGAGCACTTACTTCTTCTAAGACTTATGGCCCTGTCGAGTTTTTCATGACGGCAATGGCTAGCGATAATATTGCTCACAAATATGGAACACACAAACTTGAAGACTTTTTCAATGCTGAAGTTCAAGCTTTAAAAGAAAAACTGTAAAACTAACTAGATAGTTTAATACTCATTTATTCCGTAGATTGGTATATATTTTACACCTCAATGCCAATCAACATATGCTTGAAACTACCTATTCCATCCATAAAGAAGACATTCGTATCACTTGCTCCGATCAATTTCAACTAGCAGGAACTCTCTATAAGCCACAAACAAATACCAAAGGTGCTATTATGTTGGCTCCCGCTACAGGTATACGAAGAAGGTTTTACAATTCATTCGCCACTTTCCTTGCAGAACAAGGCTTTGGTGTTATTAGCTTTGAAAATAGAGGTATTGGTGATTCTATCAATGGTTCAATTAATAGCATAAATGCATCTTTAGTGAATTGGGGTGTATTAGATATGAGGGCTGTTTTGGAAGAGTTGAAATCTCAGTTTCCAAATCAGAGTTACCACTTAGTTGGTCATAGTGCAGGCGGACAACTGGTTGGGCTTATGGAGAATGCTTCTGAGCTCAAATCAATGTTTAGTTTTGCCTCATCTTCGGGCAGTTTGAGTAATATGGAATATCCATTTAAGTTTTCAGCATTATTTTTCCTTAACTTCTTTATTCCTTTTAGTAATTTATTTTTTGGGAAAACAAATTCACAATGGGTTGGTATGGGAGAACCTCTTCCTAAAAAAGTAGCTAGCCAATGGAGTAAATGGTGCAACAGCAAAGGTTATGTAGAAGCTGATTTTGGAAAAGAGATCAAAAACCATCATTACAATACGTTGTCACGTCCTTCTATGTGGCTCTATGCAACTGACGATGGGATTGCCAATCATAAAAATGTAAATGATATGGTGCGAGTTTTTCCTAAATCAGAAACTGAAATTGTAGCACTCCATCCAAAAGAGTTAGGCATAAAAACATTGGGACATATGAGTTTTTTCAGCTCAAAAAATAAAAATTTGTGGAAATACGCATTAGACTGGTTAAAGAAAAATGAATAAAGCAGACTTAAAATTTATCCAAGAATGGGGCGAAACCAGAAAAAAAGGGCGCTGGTATTACGGATTGAAAGTAGGGGGAATACAAGGAGTAATTTTCGCTTTATTATCGGGAAGCTTCCATTACTTTTTTGATCGACCTTACGATCCGCCATATACATTTGATCGTTTTCTGACTGAAAGTACAACTTATGTGATTCTTTGGATGATCGGGAGTGCGACAATTATGTGGTGGCAAATGGAAAGAATGTATAAGAAACGACTTCAAAAATTGGAAGATGAAGAGTCTGCCGATAACGAATTATAAAATAAGAACGACATCCTTCAATAGTTTCTAAACTTGAAGGATGTCGTTCTTTTATGACGAAATAAAGTTTATTTCAACTTCTTGAAATGAATGGCTTGCCCACCACTTTCTTTCATATCGATATTCAAAATATCTGATTTACTCACTTTCTGATTTCTGATTTCATAAGCCGTTGGATTATTCTCCAAATCCGTTTTTTCAGAATCTGAATAAATTACCGCTTCATAAGTTGCTCCTTCATCCAAGAAATCTAAAGAAATTTCTAAGCTTCTCTTTTCTTCATCCGTAATTGCTCCCAAATACCAATCATTTCTATTCTTACGGGCAGTTACTACATAATTACCAATTTCAGCATCCAATACTTTTGTATCATCCCAATTCACAGGTACATTTTCGATAAACTGGAAAGCAGGATTTCCTTCATAATGCTCTGGTAAATCTGCCGCCATTTGTACTGGAGAATAAATAACAACATACAGTGCTAATTGCTTTGCGAGTGTTGTATGTACTCGGTTATCTGGACGATATTCATCAAAAGTAAGATTGAATATACCTGGCGTAAAATCGATTGGTCCACCTAGCATTCTCGTAAATGGAATTACGGTGGTGTGCCAAGGTTTATTTCCTCCCTGCGCATCCCAAGCATTGTACTCCTGTCCTCTCACACATTCTCTCGAAAGCATATTTGGGTACGTTCTTCGGACACCTGTTGGTTTAATAATTTCATGACCAACAACCATCACTTTATTTTTTGCAGCTACTTCTAGTACTCTTCTGTAATGCTGTACCATTCGCTGACCATGATGATGATATGCTTTTCCATGAATATCTACAGGTCCTTCACCTCTTACGTAACCTGTTTTTACCGCTGGTACACCATTTTCATTGTAGTATTTGAAAGCATCCTCCAACTGATCTTCATAAACTCCTACATCTCCACCTGTTTCGTGATGACCAATCAAGAACATATCATGATCTTGTGCATATTTAGTAAGCTCTTGCATATCAAAATCAGGATAAGGAGTGGTAAAATTGAAGTTTTTCCAACCTCTCTCCCATCCATAATTCCAACCTTCTACAAGCAATCCTTTCATTTCGTGTTTGCTCGCAAAGTCAATGTATTTCTTAACATTCTCGGTATTTGCAGCGTGTTTTTTATCAATCCCTTTTCCAGCCTTAAATGCATCTTTTTGTTCTTGTAAAGATAGATGTTCTAAATCTGCTGCGTTTTTATTTTCCCAAGTACCTTTATTCAAGTGCATTTCCCACCAAATACCCATATACTTAGCAGGATGAATCCATGAAGTATCTTCAATTTTATTTGGCTCATTCAAGTTGACAATCATCTGAGATTCGATCAATGCACCAGCTGTTTCAGCAATTTGTACCGTACGCCAAGGTGTTTTCATTGGCGCAGCATGTTTTACTTTTACAGGACTATCTGGGCTGATTGGCACAAGTTGAGAAACTAAGACATTCGAACTATCTTTATTCAATAGTGTCATGCCAGCAAAATCAGTAAGTGCTGCTTCATGGATACTCAAATAAAGACTGTCTTGCGTTCTGAAGGTAGCGGGTGTATTTGCCGATGGCATTTCTGATAGTTTTGTTTCTTGATATCTTAACTCATAAGAATCAAACTGTGCTTTTTGCCACCAAGCAGTAGGATCGCCTACAAGTCTGAACTCCGTCACTTCATCCAAAATCTCGAATTCCTTTAGGTTTGCCTGCTCTGGGAATTCAAATCTAAAAGCGATACCATCATCATAAGCCCTGAAGACCAACTTCATTTCTTTTGCTATTGCACCTTTCTGTGTAAGCGTCAAAATCAATTCTTCTGCTTTATTGGTAAATTCAGCATATTCACCCCAAACTGGAGTCCATATTTCATCAATAGAATTCTCTTCAACAGCAACCAATTCAAAATTGGATGACATATCAATAGAATCGCCAAACTCAAATCCCAATTTCGAAGATTCAATAACTGCGACATCCCCTCTGAATACTTGATAAGTCGGTTCTCCGTCCGAGTTCAACGAAAATTCAATTCTATTTTTTCCATCAGGAGAAGATACGGTTGTATCAAAGTTTTTTACACTCTCTTTGTTACAAGAAAACAAAACAGCCAAACTAAGGCTAAGTGTGATAAACGTGGTTAAGTTTCTTATTATTTTCATATTTTTGACAGCGTTAGTTGTGAGCAAGTTGCAACTTGAAGGAAGTTTTAAGAATGATAAAAATTACCTTTTTACACTTCAAGGAATTTCGAGTAGATCAATAATATCGTTTTCATTTGAAAATCACATGATTGGAGAACAAAAAAAGTAGTAAATAGAAGCCCTTATGCAAGACCAAACGTATTATACATATTTACAATCTCCGATCGGTTGGATTGAAATTGAGAGTTCTTCTGTTGGAATTACATCTTTGCGCTTCACCGAATCGGAACCTCAGAGAGAAAAAATCGAGAATAAAATCACGTTACAATGTAAAACTGAATTGGAAGAATACTTCAGAAAAGAACGTAAACAATTCAGTGTTTCATTAGCTCCTGAAGGAAGTGAATTCCAACAAAAAGTTTGGAAAGCCTTGAATGAAATTCCATATGGAACAACGACTTCTTACGGTAAAATAGCGGAGATTTTGGGTGATCCGCATGCGGTTCGAGCAGTCGGAAAAGCCAACGGAAGTAACCCTATCGCGATCATTGTTCCTTGCCACAGAGTAATTGGCGCTTCTGGAAACCTCACAGGTTATGCTTGGGGCTTGGACAAAAAGCAATGGCTTCTCAAATTGGAGCAAGCAGCTTTTCAGACAACTCTATTTTAAAATCCCTTTACCTACATAAAAACACTTTATCGTCTTTTTACTTGTTTAAAAGGGATAAAAATTGAATTAAGATCAATAGATTCTAACTAGACTATGAAATATATACACATACTTCTTTTTTCTTTTCTAATGTCCTTTTCGCTATCTGTAGTCGCTCAAAAAAAGGGACAAATAAGTTCTGTTGAACTCTCGATAGAAGAGAAAAAGCCTTACATCACGACTTATAAAGGACTTTTTTACCTAAGATCAATTTCACAAAACAGCTTTGAACTAGGTATCAAAAATGCACCTTTGAAAGAAACTGCTCCTCTTCTATTATTAGATTTTGAGGAAGATATTTATAGCAGTTCGCCATTCTTTGGTGTTTCATATTTGCACTTCACCTCTGAAGACCAAAAAGAAGAGACTACTGCTATTACAACAGCTCAAGGAGGACGAATCCATAAAATTTCAAAAACTAAAAAGCAGCTGCCATTCAATATTCAGACTACAGAAAGTATCAAAAATTCTGAGATTGAGTTTGTCGCTTCTGAAAAGCTTCTAAAGATCAAACTCACGGATGAATTAGGAGATTACTTCATTGTTTTTTCATTACCTAAAAAAATAGCTACTGCTAACTTTTCTGATGGCAAAGGACAATCTTCTGGCACATCTTTAAAAGGGGCACAACTTTCTGCTAGCTTTGAATTCCCTCAAAAAAAGAAAAAGAGTCTAAATATTGATATCGCTGTTTCTACCAAATCTTTTGAAAAGGCTATAGCCCAACTTAAGAACGATGTCACGGCCTATTCGACAGATCAATTAATGTTGAGTTCGTTCAGCACATGGAAACTATTTGGTGATGAATTCGAGTTTCAGCCCAATGATGAACTTAAAATGAAGTTCTTCAATCCTCTTTACCTTATTTACAGAAATCTCTCTGTAGAAGATGGAATTTACAATCCTTATGCACTACCAACTGATTGTCATTCTGTAGCTTTAATTTCCTTACTCAATCCTTCAATTTCTACAGAACTCGCTTCAAGTATTTGGGCTAATACTGCTGAGAAGCAAGAATTACCTAGTTTACCTGCTCAAACACTAATGGCAATTCATCCTTCAAAAGACCTTGAGCTTTTGGCCAAAGTGAAGACACTCTATCAAAATACAACTTCATTTATGCCTATTCAAGAAGCCTATCAGAATTATATCAATGCTAGTATTTTAGCTCATTTAGGTGAAAGAAGTAGTGCGAGAAGCTTGTATCAAGAAGCATTCAAGTTTAGAAGATTGATGAATGATCAACATGAAGCAATTCTTGATACAAACGGGAAACCTTTAGAGAAACCAGAAAAACTCATTCTACCCTATGATCTAATGCCTGAAAAAGGAGCAACATCAGTTGCTAGTTTATATGCAGAAATGGAAAAAGGTAGTTTCACTTCAGAAGAAGCACTTCAACTTTCAGAAGTTATCGGAATGTATCCAATTCTTCCTACTGCTCAATATTACAGTATTAGTGTTCCAAAACTTGATGTACTAAAAAGTGAAAACTTACAAATCAAAAAAGATGGAAGTGAAAAATATATTGGCGAGCTAAAATTAAATGGGGAGCTACAAACAAATGCCTATATCCAAATAAAAAAGCCCGATACTAGTCTCGAAATAATGACTAACGCTGAGGCTAAAGAGCTAAAACTTGTTCCTAGCTTTACTGAAAGAACATCATTTAATTATGAAGCTAAAACGTTTATGCCTTTTACTCTTTCAGATACTGATAGTTTTGAGGATAAACTGAAAATTGATCTTAGCTGTAATGATGAAGGAGCAGAAATGTATTACACTGTTGATGGTAGCGAGCCGTCTTTAGATTCAAGAAAATATACCATTCCATTCTTTATCACGAAAGATTGTACCCTAAAAGTAAAAGCGATTAAAAATGGCATGTCTTGGAGTGATACGTTAGAGAAGCAATATACTCGAACAGATAAATAGTATTCGAAACTTATTCAAAAAAAGAGTCCTCATTCATTAAATTTGAATGAGGACATTTTTATTAGTCTTGAAATAAATTATTTTCTTTTGACTTTTCATACCAATCAGTATTAGAATCACCCCCCGATCGTCCCCACTCTCTAAATTCAGGAAATGCCAAAATGATGTTCACCCCTTCTTTCGTATGCTTAAAATCTTCATCACCAATAATCATCTCTATTCCCCAAGGATGATTCTCAGATGATTTATACCAAATATCCTCCAATGGAATACTTGCATCTGCTTCCGTTCCAAAATAAGCATCATTCGCTGCAGATGTTGGCGGAAAAAACGGTAAATGCACTTCCTTGCCTCTATCCCACCTATCAAACAAATAAATCATTGTACACATATTCGTAGGAATAGTTGAAGATGGGGAGAATGACACTTCAAACCTTGTTGTATCAGGTGTATGCGTCGGTCCTTCGCCATTATTATTATAAAACTCTGATTGAATAAAATGTAAGTCTTCAGTCACATAAACCCCTGCCGTATAAAGAGCATCATGCATTTTTACTGTTTCTCCACCTGTCACATCAGATACGATATTGGAAGGTAGAGACTTGTACATAATTTTATCCGCAGTGCTTTCATCTCTGACAAACTGAAAGCCTAAACCATGTCTATTAATACCACCTACGGCATCCAAAATCAATTCATAGTTTCCCTTGTAAAGTTGATTTTCTGAATTGAAATGATGCTTTTGGTTAAAGCGGAGCACTAGATCATTGAAATCAAAATCACCTTGTTCGGGCCATAAATCTTCCATAGCCACCACTTTATAACCTTTGTAAGGAATTTTATAGCTAATGGCTAATTCAGGATTAGTTGGTGCGTCATCTTCTGAGTCTACCACGCCATCCAAATCTGAATCCATCTCACTTATACTCGGTTTATTTCCAAAATAAGGATCGAAAGATGTATCAGCTAGCTGTCCAAAAGTGAAATCGCCCGATTGATTTTTGGGATAGATTTTGACTAAATTCTGTGACGGAATGTCTAGATATAGGGTTCCTGTTCCGATAGGTAACTCCAAATAAAATGAAGACAAATCTGAATGTATAATTTGAGCAGCGACTAAGCTTCCATTCTCATCTCTGACATTTACTCTTTTGTTTTCTAGCTCTAGTCCTAGATCAGAAAAGTCGATGTTTACAAACTGTTTTTGAGAAAGTGACCATGAAAAATTATCTGGAACACTAATCGATTGGAAAGATGGTGGGTCTGGGTCGTCACTTGAAAATAGACAAGAGGATAAACCTACGAGCATAGCCGTAGGAAGTAATAATGCTGTTAGTCTCATGTTTGGTTTGTTAGTTTTGATTCTGAAACAACAGAACCAATTATTGAGTTTATAGGGGGCTAAATTGTCTGCAAACTTTATATTAATTAAAGATTTATTTCATAAAACTTTATTTTCAATATTCTTTTTTAAACTAATAGGTAAATAGATTTGCAGATTAGTTTTTGTATCGACGATTTTTTACAGATTATTTCATGAAAAAATTATTCAGAGCTTTGCTAGTTGCCATTATCTTACTGTTTTTAAGTGTTATCATATTCTTCTTTTGGGCAAAATCTCCTAATTTACCCAAGCAAGAGTATGCTACTACAAAGGTTTTTGAGGATATTTCAGATGCTACAAATTCATCTGATACCATACAAATTGTCAGTTATAATCTTGGATACTTATCTGGTATGACAAACAATGAACCTGTAAGACCTACCCAAGAATTCTATGATAAGAACCTTAAGAAGGCAAAAGAAGTCATAAAATCTATAGATGCAGATATTATAGGATTTCAAGAAATTGACTATGGTAGTAAACGTTCTTACGAAGTAGACCAGCTTGATCAGATGGCTCATGCTAGCGGACTGAAATACGCTGCTCAAGCTGTCAATTGGGATAAAACCTATGTGCCTTATCCTTACCTCCCGGTCACAGTACATTTTGGTAAAATTATTTCAGGGCAATCTATATTGAGTAAATTCCCTATTCTGTCTCACGAAAGAGTAGTTTTAGAAAAAGTAGCTTCCGCACCATTTTATTACAATGCCATTTATTTAGATCGACTTTTACAAATCAGTAAAATAGCATTGAATGGACAGGAAGTTATTTTCATGAATATTCATACAGAAGCTTTTGACAAACCAACTCGCGTAAAACAGACGCAGTTTATTTATGAGCAGTTTAAAAAATATGCAAAAGAATTTCCTGTCATCTTAGTCGGTGATTTTAACTCTCATCCAGTCTCTGAATCCGCTGATGAAGCTGCCATTCAAATCTTCTTAAAAGACAATGAAATAGGCTCTTCTTGTCCATCAGAACTTTTAGGAAAACAAGAAATGATGACTTACCCTTCAGACCAACCAAAAGAACAATTAGACTATATTTTCTTTACTAAAGCTCATTTTAAGCAATTGGAATGGAAAGTTCTTTATGAGTTTGGAGAAGTATCTGATCACCTGCCAATCAGTGTAAAGCTTGCCTTCAAAAATGAAGAGGCAAATGCCCAACAATTTGACAAAAGTTCAGTTTATAAATCAACGAAGTAATATTTCTCATTTTAATCATTCACTGATGCTTTCTATATTTGAGGGCATCAGTGTCTAATTTGTGGATAAACCTAATTAATTATAATATTTCAATGTTTAGAGAACTTAATTCATTTTAATCGTTTTCTTACATAGGATAAGCCCGTAATGATTACATAAAATGAACAAACTTTGGTCTAGGAAAATATTAATATCAACTATTAGTGTACTTGTACTTATTGTTGGAGTAATTACATTTAGCTACTTCACAATTGAGTTTAAGGCAGCCCCGTTTATCTACAAAGATGTAGATGCTCTACCGAAACAAGAGGTTGGGCTGATTTTGGGTACCAGTAAAAAACTAGCTAACGGTAGCTCAAATCCATATTTCACTAATCGTATTGAAGCCGCGACCAAGTTATTTCAAGAGAAAAAAGTCAAATACCTTATCGTAAGTGGGGACAATCGCACCCATTATTACAACGAACCACGAGACATGTACCAGGCATTAGTCAAAAACGGAATTCCAGAAGATGTGATTTACATGGATTATGCTGGTTTTCGCACACTCGATTCTGTCATTCGTTGTAAAGAAATTTTCGGACAAGATAGCTTTATTGTGATATCTCAACCATTCCACAATAAGAGAGCTATTTACCTTTCCCGCCAATCGGGTATTCAAGCATATGGATATAATGCAAAAGATGTTTCGGCTCAAAGAGGTGTCAAAGTCCAAGTTCGAGAAGTATTTGCCCGAGTTAAAGCACTCCTTGATGTTTATTTTGAAGTAGAACCTAAATTTCTAGGGGATCGAATTTATATTGGGGAACAAAGAGAACAAGACAAGTCAGCTATTCCTACTAATGAAATAGCTGTAAAATTTTAATTCAATTTAGAAACCTAGTCTTTAATCTCTCACAAAGGCTTCAGAATAATCCTCAAACATTTCAATTAAGTCTTTTGTAACCTCGCCTACTTTTCCATTATTAAAGACTTGTTCTTCTACCTGTCTGATAGGTACAATTTTCTTTCCTGAACCAGAAATAAAGACTTCTTTGGCACTCTTTAAATCGTCAAGGTATAAGTCTGTTTCTTCAAACTGATATTTTCCTTCTACCATTTTTTTGATGTGCTTTCTAGTAATCCCTAATAATACATCATCCTTAGCCGTCTTTATCACATTGTTCTGATCTACAATGTAGAAATTACTACGAGTAAGCTCAGACAGTTTCCCATTCATATGAAATAATACATCTGCGGCACCTGCCTCAGCTAATCTTACTTTCTGATAAATTCCCATCAGATAATTAATAGTCTTCACTTCTGGGATATCTCTTCTATATTCAAGTGTCAGTAATTTCAAGCCTTTTTCATAGGCTTGCATATTCCACTCAATCGCAGGTTCATTATAAATAATTAGACTTGGTTCGCCAATTTCATAAGACTCTTCGGTGTAACCTCCTGTCAAGATTAAACGAAAAGTACTATCCATTACTTGGTTTTCTTCAATCAATTTTAAAACCTGTTGATGAACCTCTTCTTTTGAGAATGGCATCGGTATTCGGAGTGTTGCCGCTGAATTGAAAAATCGGTCTAAATGATCTTCTATAAAAAGTGGCTTTAGGCCAATGCATCTGAAATAATCAAAGATTCCATATCCTCTCATTAAAGCTAAATCTCGTACAGAGACTGTTGCATTTTCTTTTGAAGTCAGCTTACCATTTAGTATATATTTCATAGAAATCTCATTTTTGTTCGTATTCTCAATATGCTAAAAAAGTATCATATTTTACTTTCTTAGTTTTGAAGATGTATTTGTTCGTATGGTAAAGCAATTGTAAAAGTGGTGCCTTGCCCTTCTTTACTATCAACCGACACAATACCATCATGCAAGTCTGTAAAATGCTTTACCAATGCCAACCCTATTCCTGTTCCAGAATGGTTCTTGGCATTGTTTGCTCTAAAAAACGGAGAAAAAAGATTATTAATTTCAGAAGATGGTATTCCGATCCCTTTATCCTGAACATGGAGTGCGAACTCTTTCTCTCTAAAATCACAAATTACTAAAGGAAACCTGCGTTCTGGATCAAACTTCAAAGCATTGTTTAGCAAGTTGATAATGCACTGCTCGATAAGAGATGGATCAAAAGCTAATTCACGATATGTTCCTTTTATTTGAAGAGGGACTTTTTGCACTCGATCTTCTACTGGATAAGACTCTATCACCTCTGTTAAAAAAGTTATTGGGTCTGACTTAATTGGTGAGAATTTGATTTGCTGGGTTTCCATTTTCCCGAAATTAAGAACCTTCTCCATCATCTTCGTAATCCGAGAAATGGCAACATAAATCTTTTGAAACTGCTTATCGGTTCTCTCTTTTACATTCTCTGGTAGATATTTTTTGACTGTAATATCTACAATCTCAGAAGAACTGTGGATAATAGTCATTGGGGTTCTAAACTGATGAGAAACCATAGCTACAAACTTATTTTTCAGTTTATTCAGCTCTCTTTCTTTATCCAAAGCGACTTGTAGTTCTTTCTCTTTTTTCAGTAATACATTTTGTCTCCTTTCTTCATTCCTTTTGAATAAAAAGACAACCGTAGATGTAAACAGAAGCATTTGTACCCAATGAATGGTCGCAGAAACCACATCAATTTTAGAAGGTGCTAACCAATGTGAGTAATTCACTTCTAAGTAGATAAATAAGCCTAAATAAAATAAACTACCCGTTAAAAAAAATGGGTATTGCTTTCGGCTATAAAGATGCATGTCCACTAAAAAAGCAGTCACGAAAGTAAGAGGTAAAGTACCTTTTATTCCTCCATTCTCCTTCCAATCAAAAAATATCGAAAGTGCTTCTACAAAAGTTAGAATAAAAAGTGATGGTGTATATTTTTTATAGAACCTAGACAAAACATAACCTATTCCAGATAGTAATGCTTGTAAAGGCATCAGACTTCGGAAAATTTCACTGATCTGATCAACAGGTACTAAAAAATAAGTAAGTGCATTAGCTAATGAAACAAAGAAAAGAATCCCACTCATCATCTTAAACTCCAACTCTTTTTCTTCATAAGTTCCTATTATGAAACTAAATACATTAATTCTTTTCATTTGAACTTTGGGTTAGAGTGGTAAAATTGAGATTAGGTAAATCTGTTGTTGGAAGCGAGACTACAACTTTTGTCCCTTCATTTTCCTTACTCTCTATTGTAATTTTTCCTTTATGCAATTCAATCAATAATTGGGTTATCGTTAGACCAATACCTGTTCCTTTTATATTCTTAGCATTTGAAGCCCTAAAAAATGGATCAAATATTCGACTAGATTCATTTTGGGGTATTCCAATTCCATTATCAGAAATAATAATATTTAAATTGTCTTCTTTAAAAATGATGGTGATCGCGATAACAGGAAGAGGCTCACTAAATTTAAGTGCATTTGATAATAGATTTGAGATACAAACTTCCATCAGATTTGGGTCAATTGAAACCTCACACGGAGTTCCTTCAACCTTAAAATTCTCAAGAGAAAGCGCGTTTTTTAAAGGGTAATTTTTGATGGTTGAAGAGATAAAAGAAACTGCATTTATTTTAGTTGGGAAAAACTCAATTTCTTTATTCTTTATCCGATTATAAAAAATCACTCCTTCCATCATGTTGGTTAAAGAATCAATGGCACTGTAGACATTAGAAAACTGCTTTCTACTTCTTTTTTCTTCAAACTCAGATTTTACTGCTGAAGCGCTTAATTCTAACAATTCGGTAGAACTCCTAATCACAGTCAAAGGTGTTCTGAATTGATGCGAAATCATGGATATAAACTCTTCTTTTACTTTATTTTGCACTTGTTCTTTCTCTAGAGCATTTGCAAGGGCTTTTTCCTTTTCCAATAATCTCTCTTCCCACTTTTTATATTGATTTTTAAATAGAATCAAGATTGAAGTTGTAAAAAAAGACATCATCACCCAATGGACAATTCGTAGCTCTTTAGGTACGACATCTGAGATTCTTATATGTGAGAAATTAAATTCTAAAAAAATGAAGCAACTTATAATTAAGATTTCTCCTATAATAAGTTGAGAATAGTACTTTCTAGGAAAACATTGGATAAAAACTACTAAATGGACGATAAATGAGGTCAACAGAATTCCTTCCACTCCTCCATTCAGATACCAATCCACAAACAATAAAGTTGTTAGTGATGCTGTAAAAACTAATAAAGCAGTTAAAAATCTATTCTGAAACCTTGATAAATAAAACGCACTTGAAATAAGTACTCCGACAAAAAGTAAAGTATAATATAATGGTGCTGGTAGTATCAATTTATCAATCAAAAACCCGCTGAGAATAGTCGCAATACCCCCAATCAATGAAATACCATTTAAAACTCTTTGTTCTAAAGGGTATTTATCGACTTCACCAACAATCGATATTTTTTTGAGCGATATGAATAATGACTTAATCAAACAGTAGACGAATCTTGATGGTATTCTGAGGTATTCTTATGAGGTACTAATTGATAAGGCAGAAAAATATTAAAACGACAACCTTTATACTCTTCACTTTCTACAAAAATTCTACCTCCGTGCATTTCAATAAATTGTTTCACCACAGAAAGTCCAATACCTGTTCCTTTAATATTTGCGACATTCTGTGCTCTATAAAATGGTAAAAAAAGCTTCTCTTGAGCCTCTTTAGGAATACCTAAACCTTCATCTGTTACTGAAATCAGTACATGTTCCTTCTTAAAATCAAGAATAATTTCAGGAAACCTCTTCTGAGGGTCATACTTAATGGCATTCGAAATCAAGTTTGAAATACTATGATCAATTAAATTTTTGTCTAACAACAACTGTTTAGGCTCTCCTACTACTTTAAGTTTCTTTATTTCTGATTGGTACTCAAGAGGGTACTTTTCAATCAAACCTTCCAACAATTTTACCAAGTCTGTTTCCACAGGTTTAAACTGTACACCATCAGATTCAACCTGTCCAAAAGCCAATACCCTTTCCATCATTGTAGTCACATTTTTAATGGATTCATGTATCCGATTGAACTGTTTATCGACTTTCCCCTTTTCTCTTTCAGCTAACTTATTTGCCGTATATAATTCAATCAATTCAGTTGAACTTGTAATCGCAGTCAGAGGTGTTCTAAACTGATGCGAAACCATAGATATAAATTGACTTTTAAGCGTATTCAACTCTTTTTCTTTCGCCAATGCTTTTGCTAATTTTTCATCTTTTTCTTTTAGTGCGATTTCCCACTTTTCATACTGTGTTCTAAACAGAATCAAGATAAAAGAAGTGAAAATCGTCATCATGATCCAATGTACCACTCTTAAAGAGATACTTACTTCTGTGGTACTTCTGAGGTGAGAGAAATTAAATTCTAAAAACAAGAATGATAAAAAAATGAAGATTGCCCCTATGATGATATGAAGGTAGAAACGCTTGGGAAAACACTGTAAGCTAATGACCAAAACGACGATGTAGGAAATAGGTAACATCTCTCTCAACCCGCCATTCTGAAACCAATCACTAAACAACATCACTACCTCTGAAAAAGTAAAAGCTAACAATGCAATATAGTATTTGCCATAAAATCGAGATAAAAAATACCCTAAAGCACTGGCTATTCCATTAAGAAACATGGCATATTGAAAAGCTTTTGGTAGGTCTTCCTCATTCATACCAAAAGCACTTCCCAAAGTACCAATACCTCCAATTAATAAAATTCCATGAAGTACACGTTGTTCTAAAGAGAATTTATGTACTTCACCTACAATAGATAATTTTTTGAATGATATGAGTTTCTTAAGAATCACTTTATATACTTTGGGTTCTAGCTTGATTGAGAAATTGGTAGTTTCTTAATGGGTTTTAAGGGTAAATTTATGTAGAAACAACTCCCCTCATTTTCTTCGCTTTCTACGCTAATTGTTCCTTGATGTAATTCTACAAAACGCTTCACCACAGATAACCCGACACCCGTTCCTTTGATATTAGATACATTATTTGCCCTAAAAAAGGGTGAAAACAGCTTTTCCTGTTCTTCTTTCGGGATTCCGATACCTCTATCTTTTATAGCTATAATGACTTGTTCTTCTTGAAAATCAATAGAAACATCGGGTGTTCTGTGCTGAGGGTCATATTTAATAGCATTAGAAATCAAGTTATCAATGCTATGCTCCATTAGATTCTGGTCAAATAAAATATTTTGAGATGTACCTAGTACTTTAAGTTTTAGGTCTTGGTACTTACCTTTTGATTGATATTTACCTATTATTTTATTTAACGTCTGAACAAGGTCTTGAGATGATGGCTTGAACTGTACCTGCCCTGATTCTATTTTTCCTTGATCCAAAATTCGTTCCATCATACTCGTTACCAAATCTATAGCATCATAAATTTGATTAAACTGTTTATCTAAACGATTCTTATCTTCTTCTTTTAGTTTCTTCGCTGTTTGTAAAGCAATAAGCTGGGCTGAACTCTGAATAATGGTCATTGGTGTTCTAAACTGATGAGAAACTATTGAGATGAATTGATTCTTTATAGCATTCAGTTCTTTTTCTTTTTCAAGTGCTAGCGCAAGTTTCTTCTCCTTTTCTAAAGTTTCTTTCTCCCACTTTTTATACTGAGACTTAAACAGAAGTAAAATTGAAAATGAAAACGTGATCATCATTCCAAAATTAAAAATGAGTAACGCTGTTGTTACTTCCCTTCCGTATAGTAAATGCGTAAAATGAAGTTCAAGAATCACATAAGCCAGAAATAAGACGATAGCACCGACAATCAGATGACGAATATAGTGAGATGGATAAAATTGTACATTCATCATCAAAACCACGATAAAGCATATAGGCACAACCCCTCTCAAGCCTCCGTTCTCAAACCAAGCAAGAGTTATAATACTGATCTGAACTCCTGTCAAGAGTATCAAGGCTAGTAAAAATTTATCCCAGAACCTTGAAGCAATATATCCTAAAACACAGATGGTTCCAGTGACATACAGCGCCAAACTAAAAGTGCTTGACATCCCTCCTTCTGGTAGGACTAATGGCGTCATTATATTTCCAGAACCACTTAGTATGAGTATTCCATTTAGAACTCTCTGTTCTAAGGGTAAATCATTTAAACCTCCGAAAATTGACTCTTTCGAAAATGATATGTGCTTTATGTTTTTTAGCAAGATAACTGATTCTTAAGCTTCAACTTTCTTTGATTCTATGGACGATCTATAGGGTAATTTGATGGTAAACTCACTCCCTTCATTCACCTTACTCCTAATTAAGATTTTCCCACCATGTAGCTCTATGAAATGCTTTACCACAGCCAAACCAATACCTGTTCCTTTATATGTCCCTACATTTTTAGCTCTATGGAAAGGGGTAAATAACTTTTCCTGATCATCTTCAGGAATGCCTATCCCTTTATCTATCACAGATAATTCCAGATGTTCATCTTGGAAGTTTATAATGATTTGTGGAAAGCGACTCTGCGTATCATACTTTATTGCATTTGAAATAAGGTTTGAAACACTATGTTCTATTAGGTTTTTATCAATGTTGACTTGAATAGGATCTCCCTTAACAATTAGCGCTTGTTTATGAATATCCGAGCTTAAGGGATACCTTAAAATCAACTGTTCTAAAAGCCCCACCAAATCTTCTTTCGTTGGTCTAAAGTTTATTTTATTCGACTCTACTTCTCCAAAAGCTAGCACACGTTCCATCATAGTCGTTATGCCATCTATCGAATCATAAATCCTGTGAAACTGCTTATTGACTTTCTCCTTATCATTTATGGATAACTTTTGAGCAGTGTGTAACTCAATCAATTCTGTAGAACTATGAATAACAGTCATTGGGGTTCTGAACTGATGTGAAACCATGGAAATAAACTGATTCTTTAAACCATTCAATTCCTTCTCTTTCAAATAAGCCTCTTTCAATTCTTCCTTCTGTTTAGTCAATAATATTTGAGCTTTATCATATTCATTTCGGAATAAAATGAGTACTGATAAGCTGAATATTATCATGATAAGCCAATGAACGATGTGTGTATATTTTGAAATATTACTGTAAACAATGACCTCAGGAAATGTTAGTTCTAAAAAAACAAATAGCATAAAAAGTAAGCCACCAACTAACAGTACATGATTGGAATATTTTCTAGGAAAAAGGTGATAATCCAAAATTAAAAATGTAACGAATGACAAAGTTAACGTCCCGCTTACACCACTATTATCTTTCCACTCAAAAAGAAGTATTGATACTTGCATCAGAACATATAAAAATAGTCCTATCACAAACTTCTGATACACTCGAGTACAGATATACCCAACTAAAGATAGAAAGACATAAAATGAAAGAAGGTTTATAAAACTAGAGGACAAATCTCCAATTGATAAAAAAATGACAGCAATTAAATCTCCAACCATAGCCCCAAAAAAGACACCATTCAACATTCTCTGAGCGAGCGTCAATGTTTGAGAATCACCAATAAGTTGAATTGCTATTTTTTTGAGTAACATATAAACTTTTTGAATAGTCAGATATAGTTAATGTACCAAATCTCAGCTATTTGAAGTAAAATTTGCTATTCGAAAACTCTAGACTTACAACATTCTCCTTCTACAGTGCAAACCTATTCTGTTTATAGAAAAAGAAATAAAAAAAGCAGCCTGATTTCTCAAGCTGCTTTCCTACATTTTCCATCACAAAGAATGTAACAATATTTAGATCTAGCATCTAAAAATGCTATTAAAAGACTTCGTTTATAGTAAAATTCTGTTTATTAAAATCAAAAGATTCTCCTACCGATTTCCCTAACAAAACTTTCGCGATTGGAGCTTTTGGTGAAATCACAAAATAAGTATCCCCCTCAAACTCTACAGGTCCAACATGAATAGCTATAAAGAAATTTCCATGAGAAGTCTTAACTATAGCTCCTTTTCTGATGATTGTCTGTTCATCTTGAATATTAAGCTGTAATAAGTCTTTTTTTGTTTCCAACAACTCATTCAACTGCTCTGCATTCAACTCCCTCGTGATATGACTCATCGCACGGCTCGTATCGTGCTTATCTCCAGCAGTACTACGTTCTTCTGCATTGGCTGAAGCCTGTGCACTTTCCATTGCTTGCTGTGCATGAGCGATACGTTGCTCATGAATCTCTAAACACTTCTCTAGTATTTCTTGTTTAATAGCTGTCGAATCCATCTTATATTTATGTAATCCAATTAATTGATTACAAAGTTACAGTTTATTTCATGGAACAGAATCCTTTATACCCAGTTTTTCTAAAATTAGACCGTCTCAAAATGTTAATCATTGGAGCTGGAGTTGTCGGTCATGAAAAACTTTTTTTCATTCTCAAAAACAGCCCCAATCCAAATATCAAAATAGTTTCTAAAGAAGTAAGCACCGATGTTACCGATCTTATTGCTGAAAAAAAAGTAGCTATTGAGGTTGAAGAAAGGGCTTGGGAAGAAAAAGATATTCAAGAAGCTCAGATCATTTTGGCAGCTACAAACGATAGGGCTACAAACCTTGAAATTTATGAGGTAGCCAAAAAGTATGACAAAATCATCAATGTAGCAGATACACCTGACCTATGTGATTTCTACTTAGGTTCTGTGGTTACTAGAGGTAACTTGAAAGTAGGTATTTCTACAAATGGAAAGTCGCCAACTTTTGCCAAACGTTTGAGAGAAATCTTGGAAGAAGGATTACCGCATGAAACCAATGAATTATTAGATCATTTGGAGTACTTCCGTAATCAGCTTAGAGGAGATTTTGAACACAAGGTGAAAGAATTAAATGAATTGACTGCGAGTTTGAAACTCAAAAATAAAGATAAAGAGTAATTCACACTTCGTTAAATAATAATAAATAACGCCAAAGCTACTTAGACTGAATATCAATTCACTGAATATGACGTATGCCTAAGCAAAAGCACCAAAAATCAACTGCTATGCAAAAAATAATATTTTTTCTCATGTTGTTGCTTCCTGTCATAGGCTGTTCACAGAATACAAGCACTAAAAATGATTCGAAAGCCATGAGTCAAAAAGAATTCAACAAACTAACTCCCTTTGAAGAATATGTAATTGTGAACAAAGGGACGGAACGTCCATTCACAGGGCGTTTCAACGAGCATTTTGAAACAGGAGTCTACACCTGTAAACGTTGTGATACACCACTTTACAAATCAGAGGATAAGTTTGCTTCTCATTGTGGATGGCCAAGCTTTGACGATGAAATTGAAGGTGCAGTACGTAGAGAAACAGATGCAGATGGTAGAAGAACCGAGATTCTCTGTAATTCTTGTGGCGCACACCTAGGGCATGTTTTTGAAGGTGAAAGACTTACTGACAAAAACGTAAGACACTGTGTCAATTCAGTATCAATGAACTTTATCCCTGCCAAAGCAGCGGAAACAACAAAAGAAGCCATTTTTGCATCGGGCTGCTTTTGGGGTACTGAATACTACTTATCAAGAGTAAAAGGAGTAAAATCGACCACTGTAGGCTACACAGGCGGAACAACCGATAACCCGAGCTACAAAGAAGTTTGTTCGGGGAATACAGGACATGCGGAAGCCATCAAAATTGAATACGATCCAAATTTGATTAGCTATGAAATGCTTGCAAAACTCTTCTTCGAAACACATGACCCGACGCAACTTAACCGTCAAGGGCCAGATATCGGGACACAGTATCGTTCGGCAATATTCTACCAAACAGAACAAGAAAAGGACACTGCAGTCACGCTCATTGCTCAATTGAAAGCCAAAGGTTATGATGTAGTCACTGAAGTTTCAGAGTTCGATAAATTCTGGCCTGCAGAGAACTATCATCAAGATTATTATGAAGGCACAGGGGGCACTCCTTACTGTCACAAATACGAAGAAAAGTTTTAAGGTCTGAATTAGAAATTCAGTAAGAAATAAGGATAGCTAAAGTTATAGTTATCCTTTTTTTATTACCCATTTTCACCATTTTCATTCTCCATAAACTTTCTATTTATTCTTAGAAAGAAACCCTTTTTCGTCTTTTTTCCCCATTTGGACTAGAATTCAAATCCAAAATAAATTTTTTTAAAACCGCACTTGTTCTCCTTATAATTCAAGCTTATCTAATCTTAAAATTACATAGCTATGGCTTTTAACCTTTTAGATGTTTTAAGAGAACAAGTTGGTGATCAGTTTTCTGGATTGGTTGCCTCACAGATCGGGAGTGATCAAGGACAAGTTCAACAAGCTATTGAAGACGTTAGCCCTTCTATTGTATCTGCCCTCGCTAACAAGGCCTCAGAAGGCTATGGGGCAAAAGAAATTCTAGACCAAATTCAAGGAAATAACTTAGGTGAAAGTACGATTTCAGACCTAACTAGTGCACTTACCTCTGGTAATTCAGATGGTTTACAAAGTATTCTTAGCTCAGGAAAATCATTGGTATCAAATCTTTTTGGAGGAAATATAGAAAGTGTCATCAATCTGATTACTGAGCGAACAGGTCTATCTAGTGGTTCTGCAGGAAGCATTCTCAATTTAATAACACCTCTTATTTTAGGGAGCTTAGGAAAGGAAATTTCAAACAATGGATTAGATGCCACTGGTTTGAAAACACTCCTTCTCGGACAAAAAGACTTCGTCAAAGATCTCGTTCCTCAAGGAATGTCATTATACTCTAGTTCTGAAGTAATAGATGAAAATATTGTCGATGAACTTGAGGAAGATATCGATTCAGAATTAGATGAAGCACAGCAAATCATGACAAGTACGGAAGAAGAACTTCCAGATCATGTGAAAGCTGTAGAGCAAGAAATGGAACAGGAAGTTCAGAATGACATCAATATTGATGGTGTTCCTCCTGAATTCGGCATTCGTAATGCACCAAGATCTACCAGTAGTAGCAGTAGAAAACGTCAGAAAGAAAATGGTTTCCTTCAAAAGACCCTCGCTGCATCTGGAGTGGCAATTTTAGGTATTTTCGTATGGACAACCTTCCTCAATAGCCCATCTCCTACAACAGATTTCTCTGAAGATGAATTTAAAACAAGGGGTGGTCAGTCTGCTAAAAATCTGGTAGAAATTGAGTTGAAAGACGGTACTGACATGCTTATCGGAGAATCTAGTGTTGAAAGCCAAATGCTAAACTTCATCAACGACTACAATCCTAATTTGAAGGATATGGCGTTCAAAGTTAGTGGCGATGTATTAAGACCAGATAGCAAGCAGCTCAGTAATATTGCTTCTATTCTGAAGTCTTACCCAGATATTGAAGCAGAAGTGATCGGGAATACAAGTATGGCAAATGATGTAAAACTTGGACTGATCAAACAAGGAGTAAGCGAAGATAATATCAGTGTTGGTAAAGAAACTTCACAATCTGATACATTCTGTGTCATTAGATTGAAAAAGTAAAGAGTAGTAAAATCCAAAACTAAAAAAGGATCTTTCCGCTAAGAAAGATCCTTTTTTTATATTCTTTGAATACCTATTCTAGATTCATTATTGGTTTTGGCTTAGGGTATTGGAACAGACATTTTTCTTTGATCTGCTTCACAATAACATCAGGAATCATCTCTTCCCAACCTTCTTCATTATTCTGAATTTTCGCAATGATTTCATCTGAGATAATATGAAGGTGTTCAGTGTTACAGCCTTCCAAATTCTCAATCTTGTTCATATCCTTCATCGTTTGGAAGAGGTTTTTCAGATGAGGAGACAAAGCAATGTCATCGCCTGTTAGGATTAACGAATTGTCTGTACCTTCAACTGTTCTTCTGTATGATGGATAAACAAACATCTTCACATTTCTACCGAACAGATAACCGAATGCCTCTAAGATTCCACCTTTCAGATTCTTGTAATACTCTTCGTTAAAAATGTATTCAAGGTTATAAACACCAATTGTAACCCCAATCTTACGACCTCTCGTAAATCTTGAAAGGTAATTGGTCAATCTATAATATTCTTGATAATTAGAAATCAGTACGGTGTGTCCCATCGAAGTCAATAAATCGACTCTGTCAAGGAAATCTTGCTCATCAATATCTTGATTTTTAACTCTGAGGTTATTCAGTGTCAGCTCCGCAATAGTGATGATATTATCTGGATCAACGTCTGGCTCTTGTTTAAACTGCTCCAAGCTTCGCTCCATCATATCAAGATTGATATGTGTGATTGGTCTGAAACGCCCTCTCAATACCAAAATGTTCTTTTTATAAAGTACATCTGCTGGCATCATTAAATTACCATCAGGGCCGAACATTGTCGCTTTTGACAAACCATGCTTCACAAGTTTCAAACTGAAAAGACGGTTATCAATTTTAAAGTCAGGACCTGTAAGTGAGAAGAAGTCTACTTGAAGTTTATGCTTATTCAGCTCATCCATGAAAGAAAGCATCAGTTCTTCAGGATCATTTGAGTGATAGAAACAAGCATAAATAAGGTTGACACCTATAATACCGATTGTTTGCTGTTGAATGATAGGGTCATTATCCTTCAATTTTACGTGAATCACACAGAGGTTTGGTTCGCTTTGTGGCGTGAGTTGAAACTTCAAACCGAGCCAACCATGTCCTTCATTTGTTCTGTTGTAGTTTAGTGCTTCTATAGTATCGGCAAAAGCAAAAAATCTAGTGTTTGCTGCTTTTTCTGGAAGACGCTTTTCCAAGAGCGAATACTCTCTGTGAAGCATTTTTTCCAATCGGCTTTGACAAACATAGCGTCCGCTTTTTTCAGGACCATAGATGGCATCCGAAAATGCCATTGCATAGGCTGACATTGTTTTCGCAATCGTTCCCGAAGCTCCTCCTGCCTTAAAAAAGTTGGCAGCAACTTCCTGCCCCGCTCCGATTTCGGCCAATGAGCCATAAATTGTGTTATCAAGGTTTATTTTAAGTGCCTTATCTTTGGTTGACAACCTTTTGAAGTCCATGTGCAATACGGTAAAACTTTCGAATTTGGGATCTGTACGACAGTAAAGTAGTCGAAATCTTATTAATAAAACAATACTTCTACTGCATAGATAGTATCGCAAAAATCCCGCAAAACTACATAGGTAACCAAACTTTTATAGATTGTGTTTTATCCATAGAGTTAAGCTCAAATGAAAATATTTCGACAAGACACCGTGTTATCAGAAACATTATCAATGCTTCCGCACAGTCTGTGATATTCTCATAAAAAAAACTTCTTTCAAATATGAAAATGTTAGTTAAACAAATATGATAATTCACAGTTTATCTGTGAACCTATTCTTTTATAAGATTTCAAGAATAAATTTGTAGAAATTTTACAGCAACACGGCGAAATATAACATTATAACAGTTCAGCATTAACGACTAACATTTATGAAGTTTGAGAGTATAAATCCTTTCACTGGAGAAAAAATAGCCGAATATGATAAACTAGATGAAGTACAGCTATTAGAAAAACTGGCAGACAGTGAAACCGCATTTCCGCTTTGGAAGCGTAAAAGCTTCTCACAAAAAGCTGAATTGTTTCAAAACTTAGCATCTATTCTTGAGGAGCGCAAGGAGCAACTAGCCGAACTCATAAGTTTAGAAATGGGAAAGCTAAGAGAGGAAGCCGAAGCTGAAATTCTCAAATGTGCTCTTGTATGTAGATTTTATGCAGAGAATGCTGCATCATTTCTACAAGCAAAAGAGGTAACGAATGAACTTGGGTTCAACTATATTCACTACGATGCCATTGGCGGTATACTTGCAATCATGCCTTGGAATTTTCCATTCTGGCAAGTTTTCAGATTTTCAAGCCCGGCTCTAATGGCAGGAAACGTAGTACTGCTAAAACACGCACCAAATGTATTTGGCTGTGCTCAAATGATTGAACAATTATTTGAAGAAGCTGGCTTTGAAAAGGGCGTCTTTCAGTCTTTGATCGTTGATGTAGAAGAAGTTGAAACAATCATGGAGCACGACCACGTACAAGGTGTTGCACTTACTGGTAGTGAAAAAGCTGGAGCCTCTGTAGCTATGCTTGCAGGTAAAAATATAAAACGATCTGTTCTAGAACTTGGAGGGAGTGACCCTTTCATTGTAATGGCTGATGCAAATATTGATACAGCAGTAAAAGTGGCTGTTCAATCTCGAATGTCAAATGCAGGACAGGCTTGTATAAATGCCAAAAGATTTTTGGTAGCCCAAGAAGTTTATGATGAATTTGTGAGAAAGGCAAAAGCAATTATTGAAAAATTGAAAGTTGGAAATCCTCTTTTAGCTGATACTAACTTTAGCTGTCTTGCACGTATAGATTTGGCCGAAAACCTAGAAAGACAATTGGAAGAAAGTCTGGAAGAGGGAGCAAAACTTGAAATTGGAGGAAGAAGAGATGGGACTAGTTTTGAACCTACATTGCTTTCAAATGTGAAAGATAACATGACCGTCTTCAGAGAAGAAACATTTGGTCCTCTGATGTGTGTCGCTCAATTTGACACCAAAGAAAGAGCGCTCCAAATTGCGAATGCTAGTGAATATGGGCTTGGTGCTTCTGTTTGGACTTCAGACAAACAAACAGCCATGTTCTTTGCTCAAAATATAGAAACGGGAAATGTATTTATTAATAATCTCGTAAAATCTGACCCTAGATTTCCTTTTGGAGGAGTAAAACGTTCGGGTTATGGACGAGAATTGGCTGAAGAAGGAATTAAGGAGTTTGTAAATATCAAACGTATCTTCGTTCCAAAAGACTTGTAATTCTTATTTCACTAAAAATACAAACAGCTCTGAAATCAAATTTTCAGAGCTGTTTTTTTATAACGTTACTCTATAAAAGATAATAAATTTTAAACATTATTACTTCTTAAGTCTTTTTCGTCTTTTGGGATATTTTTTTCGTCTTTCAGAATACAGATCACACACTATAAAGTGGACATTTGAAAAATAAACAAAACAACCTTGAACCTAAACGAACAAACGCACATGACTCAAACATTTGATTTTCTCACTGCAGAAAAAGAAATAAATCAGAGTAAAGCCCATTTTCATGTGATGGCAAAACCAATAGGCCCTGTTTGTAACCTAAAGTGTACCTATTGTTATTACCTAGAAAAAGAAAACATCTACGAAGACAAAAAATCAACGCCAAAGCATTTCAAAATGCCTAGTGCGATTTTGGAAAGATATATCAAAGAATATATTTCTTCTCAACCCATAGAAAATCCAGTAGTTCAGTTTACGTGGCAAGGTGGAGAACCTACCCTACTCGGAATTGACTATTATGAAAAAGCTATTGAGCTACAAGAACAATATTCGGATGGTCGAAAAATCGAAAATACCATCCAAACCAATGCAACTTTAATCGATGAAGAGTGGGCTAAGTTTTTAGCTAAACACGATTTCTTGGTGGGAGTTTCTATTGATGGCCCTGAAGATTTACATGATTGTTATCGCGTAAATAAAGGGGAAAAAGGCTCATGGGATCGTATCATGAAGTCTATTGAACTATTGAAAAAATATAATGTACGCTTCAATACACTTACAGTAGTTCATAGTAAAAATGTAAAGCACCCTTTGCGTGTTTACCGTTTCCTCAAACATATTGGAAGCGAATGGCACCAGTTTCTTCCTGTTCAAGATCGTCATGCAACAGATGAAAAAGCTCTTCTTAAACAAGTAGCTGATGATTATGCAGGTGAAACACAAGTAACAGAAGAAAGTATAAAACCTGAAGAATGGGGTAACTTCCTCAATAAAATCTTTGATGAATGGGTTCGTCAGGATGTAGGAAAAATCTTTGTTCAACAGTTTGACATAGCGCTAGAAGGTTGGGTCGGAAAAAATCCATCTGCCTGTGTTCATGCCAAAACTTGTGGAGATGGCGTAGCCTTAGAACACAATGGAGATGTTTATACCTGCGATCACTATGTTTACCCTCAGTTTAAACTAGGAAACATTAGAGATAAAAGCTTTACCGAGATGGCAACATCTCATGTTCAAAGACAATTCGGTAATAAGAAACAAGATAGTCTTTCATCGCAATGTAGAAACTGTGATTATCTGCAAGTTTGTAACGGTCTTTGTCCAAAACACCGTTGGAACAAGACCAAAGACGGTGAGAACATTGCCTATTTGTGCGGAGGTTACAAAGCATTCTACAAACACATCACGCCATACATGCATACCATGAGAGAACTACTCAAATTGAGAAGAGCTCCGGCAGAAATTATGGAATTAATCAAACTGCGTGAAGCAGAGTTGAAACGAGAGAAAAAGAAGCTGAAAAAAAGCATTTAAGATATTTATTATAGTTGTTTGTTTAGCATTTGTTATGAATCCCCTCAGACTTTGTTTGGGGGGATTATTTATTTAAAAAAATAGAAGCCACCCCTAATTGAGATGGCTTCTATTTTATAAGTTTGAAATAGCTTTTAAGCTTTAGCTGTCTTGATTGAACAACCAATTGCTTTAGTAGTTTCTACCTCTACTTCTTTACCTTCCAACAATGCATTTACTGCATTTTCAAGATACTTTTCTGTTACTTTACTAGCATCTTTAAAGTTATCATCAATTGCTCCGATGTATTTCACAACTAAGCCCTTATCCTCTTTTTGCAATACATAAACGTGAGGCGTTTTCTTTGCTCCATACTGCGGATAAATCTTTTGTCCTTCATCCATCAAATATGGGAAAGTGAATCCTTTTTCTTCAGCTCTTACTTTCATCAACTCAAAAGAGTCTGCCTCTTGTACCGTTGGGTCATTCGGGTTGATCGCAATTACTGGATAACCTTTCTCCTTGTAAGCTTTGTCAAAAGCTACAATTCTATCTTCGTAAGCCTTAGCATAAGGACAGTGATTACAAGTAAAAATCACTACAAATCCTTTTGTATCAGGATAATCAGCCAAAGAAACCATTTTATCATCAATGTTTTTTAGGCTGAAATCAGTAGCTACATCACCAATTTTGTAACCTTCTGCTGCTGGAGCTTCGGTTGACATGGCTACAGTCTTTTCTTCTTTCTTCTCTTCTTTAGCTTCCTCTGTTTTCGGAGCTTGGCAAGCTGCAAAGAAACTCACAGCCAAAACCAACATTAGATACTTTTTCATTTTTGTGTAGGAAAAAATTTATTGAATAATCTCACTAAGTGTTTGTTCTAATTCTTCTTTTGAGAATTCTTTTTCAAAGAAATACTGCTGATCTCCTTTCAAAATCAAAGTTGCAGGAATACCCCCTGTCCACTCTTCAGAAACCTCATTGATCCATTTGTTCATGGCAGGATCATCCAACAACACAACTTCTGCTTTTATCCCTTTCCTTTCCATAAATGGAAGTAACTTATTATCAATCTGATCGGCAAAATCAAGACTTACTAAAAGTAGGTCTACATCATCGGCATGTGTGTCTACCAATGCATTGAAATGTGGCAATTCTTTAATACAGGGCTTGCACCAAGTAGCCCAGAAGTTAATCACCTTCACTTTATCATTTTTTGGCTGATAATATGCTTCAAGGTCTTCAAACTTTGAGAATACTTTTACTTCTTTAACCTCTTTGCTTTGCTCGCTCTGACATGCTCCCAAGAGTAATACTGAGAAACATAAAACTACAAACTGATACAATCCTTTTTTCATACTTATAGTATCTGATTTTTTCTACCGAATAATACCACTTTTTTAACTATTTATAATCAAATATGTTGAGGATTTAGAACTGACAACACACACATTTAACAGCATTTACCAATTATAAGATGACAATAATCTCTTAATTAAATAATATTTTCATTCTCATTATTCCCAAAAAGTTGCTTAAACTTGCAACGATTATGGTAATGAGTCCTTTTCACAAGTCCTCATTTTAAAAGGGAATCCAGTGTAAATCTGGAACTGTTCCCGCAGCTGTAAGCTCTAACATAAGCTTTAGACAACAATCCACTGTTCTAAACAGAATGGGAAGGAGTCCTAAAGTAGAGTAAGTCAGAAGACCTGCCAAAATCATTTTTCTAATCAGAGCTTTCGGGTAAAAAGCAATGAGGAACATGAATTTTGGGGCAGATTTTCTTTTGCTCTTATTTCCTTCCTGTATACACTTACCAGAAAGTTCATAGTTAAATTATTCACGCAAATACTATGAACACTAAAACCAATTGGACAAAAAAACTGTCCTTATCATTCTTAGCACTAGGAGCAACTACATTATCCAGTTTTGCTCAAGACAGTGATTCACTCCAAACCAAACAACTGAATGAAGTTGTAATCTCTGCTTCAAAAATTTTGCAAGCCCCAAATGAAATAGGACGAAGCATAACAGTGCTCAATAGCAGCGATATTCAGAATTCGATTTATAATAATGCCGCAGAATTACTTTCTCAGCAAGAAGGTATTTACATCGTCGGAACAGGGCAAAATCCTGGTTCATTGCAAAGCATGTATCTGAGAGGCGCAAACTCAGAGCATACAAGTATTTTTATTGATGGGGTAAGAATTACAGACCCTTCTTCAGTCGATAATGGAATAAACTTAGCAGAGCTTTCTTTAGCCAATATCGAACGTATCGAGATTGTGAGAGGATCGCACTCCACACTTTATGGTTCTTCAGCGATTGGTGGTTCAATCAATATAATTACCAAAAGAGGTGGAAAGAAAGGATTAAGTGGTAATGTGAGTGCCGAAGCAGGTACTTTTGGGGAGTCTACAAGTCAGTTTACTGAAAATATTGCGTTAAACTACTCTTTAGGTAATGGCTTTTATGCTACTGCCGAACTTTACAATACGAATGTAAAAGGACTTGACGCCACTGTAGATACCGTGAAAGCGGATATTTTCAAAAACAGAGATCAAGACAACTTCGACAAATTGGATGTCATTGGTAAAGTAGGTTATCAAGACAATAAATGGGATGCTTTCATTTCTTATAAGAAAACAGATCAAATCTCCGACATTGACGACGGTGCTTACAGAGATGATGATAACTACACTGTAGATTTCAAAAGAGATTTGATCAACTACCAATTGGCATACAGATTTAGTGAAAAACTAAACTTAAACTTTGTTGGTGGCTATACAGATATGTCACGTCTTGCACTTGATGATTCATCAGTTGTAGATACAGAAGGCAATACAGATGGAACATTTTCAAGTAGTGAATATGAAGGAAGTGTTCTGAATAATGAACTTCAGTTAAGATATCAAAGTGATTTCATCTCACTTATTGCAGGTTTATCGAACTACAAAGAAACGATGACGAGTAGAACATATTATTATAGCTCTGCTTGGGATTATAAATCTGAAAGTAACTTGGATTCATTAGGGATTGAAGCGACTATTAACAGTGCCTTTTTACACACTACCTTAAACGGAGGATTAGTTTCCAACTCTCTTAAAGGTTTCAATTTAGCTCTAGGTGGTCGATTAAATGACCATAGCACTTTTGGAAATAACTTCACTTACGAAATCAATCCTTCGTATAAAATCAATAAAACATTAGTCTACGCTTCTTACGGAGCAGGTTTCAATGCTCCGGCATTATATCGTCTTTACTCTCCAAATCAAAACTTCATTTCGGAAGTCACAAGGGGTAATCTTGATCTAGAACCTGAAACTTCTACTTCTTTTGAACTTGGTGTGAAACAGCAAATAGGTAAAAGTACAGAAATTACAATCTCTGCATATCAAACCGTTGTTGACAACCTTATTGAGTATGTGTATTTGTGGGATAAAGAAATTCCTATAGAAGAGCTAGGCAATGACTGGATGAGAAATGACAGCAGAGGGGATACATACATAAACGCTGGTGAGCAAACTAATAAAGGTATTGAAGTAACACTAAGATCTCAGTTATCAAATCAACTTCTTCTTACCGGGAATTTCAGTTATACAGAAGGAGACTTGAAATACGACCCTAGCTACTCTGATTTTACCAATGACTATTATGTTCAACTTTACTCAACAGGTGACTTCCTCACCAAAGAAGTTGAAGTAAACGGCTTAGTTAGAAGATCGAATACATTCAATGCAAGTCTAACATATATCCCAATCCAAAAACTAAGATTATCTGCAGATATCAGACACGTTGGTAGAAGAAATGACATTTTCTACGACAATAGTCTTGGCCCTTGGGGTGCATTGGGTCAAAATGAAGTTGATAGCTATACACTTACAGGATTCACAGCAAACTATAATATCATGGATGGATTGAACGCTACATTACGCGTTGACAATTTGTTCGATGTAGATTATCAGGAGATCTATGGCTACACCACTAGAGGCCGATCGTTCTATCTCAGACTTAATTATTCTTTTTAATATATAACCCCTATGTAGGGCAATTCCTTTGGAGTTGTTCTACATTTTTTTTACACCAAAGACACATAAAATCATGAAAAAACAAATCAATATCCGCTTTCTTGTTTTACTCTGTATCATTCTATTTGTAGGCATATGGAGAATTACTTTTAATGGCAAAGACGCTGGTATTTTAGCCAACTTCACTCCAATTGGAGCAATGGCACTTTTCGGAGGAGCTTATTTTCAACAACAATGGAAAGCATACCTTTTCCCTATCCTCACGTTATTTGTCAGCGATGTAGTCATGATGACAACCTATTATGCAGAATATAGTAATGGCTTACTTTACGGCGGTTGGTACTGGACTTACGGAGGCTTTTTCTTGATGGTCTTAATCGGGAAATGCATCCAAAAAGTGAGTTTTAAAAGTGTCATTATTTCTGCAATTGCAGCAGCCTTAACCCATTGGATTGTTGTCGACTTTGGCGTTTGGCTCGGAGGTGGAACAGACGTAACCACAGGACTTCCTTACACAAGAGATATTCAAGGACTTATCAAATGCTATACACTAGCCATTCCTTTTATGAAAAGCATGCTCATGGGTAACTTCATTTTTGGAGCCATCTTATTTGGCAGTTTTGAATTAGCTCAAAGACAATTCCCTGTTTTAAAGCTCTCTAGATCATGATCTACTACATCACAGGAGGTGAACGTTCGGGAAAAAGTAGCTATGCTCAAAATTTAGCTTTATCCTTAGCTGACACCCCATTTTATGTGGCTACAGCAAGACATTGGGATGGTGATTTCGAGAAAAGAATTCAACGACACGTAGCCGAACGGGACGAACGTTGGACGAGTATTGAAGAAGAAAAATACTTAGGTAATTTGAAGCTCGAAGGTAAAACTGTAGTCGTAGATTGTGTGACACTTTGGCTAACCAATTGGTATTTGGACACAAAGAATAATGTGGAAGAAAGTCTAGAAAAAGGAAAAATTGAGCTAGAGAAACTATTTGCTCAAAAAGCCAATATCATCATTATTTCCAACGAAATAGGAATGGGAATTCATGCACAAACAGAAGTGGGAAGAAAATTCACTGAATTACAAGGATGGATGAATCAATTTATAGCAAAACGAGCAGATAAGGCTATCTTTATGGTTTCGGGTTTACCAATGAAATTGAAGTAAAGAAAATGATAAAATCTATATTTAACTGGAGCGGAGGAAAAGACAGTGCCTTAGCATTACACTACATTTTAGAAGAGAAAAAATACGATGTTCAAGCCCTCATGACTACGGTTAGTGATAAGTATGATCGTATTTCAATGCATGGTGTTCGTACCTCAATCCTTAGAGCACAAGGCGAAGCTATCGGATTACCTATCAAAGAAATCAGACTGCCAGAAATGTCTTCTATGGAAGTGTATGACAACACCATGAAAGAGGTAATGACAGAACTTCAGAAAGAAGGAGTGACACATAGTATTTTCGGAGATATTTTCTTGGAAGACCTAAAGGCGTACAGAGATGAAAAACTGGCTCAAACAGGAATGACAGGACATTATCCGCTATGGAAAAGAGATACAACAGAGCTTGTTCATGAGTTCATCGATCTTGGTTTTAAAACTGTAGTTGCTTGTATCAACTCAGAATTGTTGGACAAAGAATTTGCAGGCAGAGTCATTGATAAAGACTTTTTGAAAGACCTTCCTAAAAATGTTGACCCTTGTGGTGAAAACGGAGAATTCCACACTTGTATCGTAGATGGACCAATCTTCAAAAATCCATTGAAATATGAGTTGGGTGATGTGACTTTCAGAGAATACAAAGCTCCCGAAAAAGAAGACGATGCAGGCTACAGTTCTCACGACAAATCTCATCCGAAAAACGATAAAAAATCAGGTTTTTATTTTTGTGATATTATCCCCGTTGAATAATGGAATTAATTAGTTCTTGGAGTGGAGGAAAAGACAGTTGTTTCGCTCTTATGCAAGCAGTTAAAGAAGGGCACGAACTAAAAGTACTTCTAAACATGATGAATGAAAATGGTAAAATTTCTCGTTCGCATGGTCTGACACCTTATCTCCTCAATCAGCAAGCTTCAGCTATCAACAAACCACTTAAAGCAGTTCCAGCCTCTTGGGCAGAATATGAAAAAAATTACATCAAAACGCTTCAAGAACTAAAAGCTGAACATGATGTAAACGCTGTCGTGTTTGGTGATATTGACCTAGAGCCACACAGAGAATGGGAAGAAAAAGTTTGTAATGCCGCATCGCTAGAAGCCCTTTTACCGTTATGGCAACAAAGCCGTAAAGAATTGGTCTTCCAAATGATTGATAGCGGAATAAAAGCCATCATCACCTCTTGTAATACGACGATGGGCGAAAAATTCTTAGGCAGAGAAATCACAAAAGAATTAGTGGCTGAGTTGGAAGAAATGGGAATAGACGCTTGTGGTGAAAATGGAGAATATCATACCGTAGTGGTAGATTGCCCTCTATTTTCAAAACCCGTAGAATTACCAGAATATACCAAAGTACAGCATCAAGATTATTGCTTTTTACAGTGGGAAAAATAAAACGGTTCTTCAGATTTGAATATACCATTATTTAAATCTGAAGACTTTTTCTTTTTAAGTACTCGAACAAAAAAATAAGTGAGACTATCCTTAGAGTTTACGAAGTTATCTAAGGTTTGATAGATGAAAGCAAGAGTCTTCAGACTCGAAAAATTCACTAAAATGTCGAGTCTAAAAAACTGCGTCCGTCTCTCCCTTCATTTATGAATTCTTAGAGTAGCTCTAAGAATAGTAGTAGCAATTTCGATAAGTCCTCACTTCATTAAGCCACACATCTATTCTCATTTTTAAACTCCTTAATCGTCATTCCATATACTTTTTTGAAAGAACGAGAAAGGTGACTACTATCCGTAAAATTGAGTTGGTAAGCGACTTCCTTCAGTGACAAATCGGTATGTAAAACTTTTGTTTCTACAATTCTGAGTTTGGATTTCAGAATATAGTCAGCCAAACTAAGCCCTGCCTGTTTCTTGAAATACTCTGAGAAATAAGTCTTCGAGATGCCAAACTTATCTGCCAAATATGGGATTCTCAATTTCTCATAATCAAGAATATTTGTATTGATAAATCGGAGAATTTCACCAAAACGACTATCCATTTCATTGGCTTTATCCACATATTTTTTCTCAATACACCTTGCCAAAATATTGAGAATAGCCACCATTATTCCCGAGATAATTTCTTCAGAATACGTATCTGAAATCAAATATTCTTGATAAATGGATTTTATATTCTGAATGATGAAGCTTCGCTCTCTTTCCGAAGAAATGATATCGCCCGGCACTTTATTGTAGTTGGCGATGATATAAGTAATCCGATCAAACCAAGCAGAATAATCGGTGAGTCCATTTTTCTGAAAGTAATGATCTGTAAATCGGATAAAGTAGAAACGAGAGGTCTCTTCTATTTTAAATGAGTGACAATCTAATGGAGGAAGCAAAAATATATTTCCTTCCTGATATTGAAACTCATGTTCATTGATACACTGATAGCCCGACCCTTTTTCTACAAACACGATCTCAAAGAAATTGTGTTTGTGCGGTCTTTTCTCCCAAGTTGAAAGCTCTTCAACATGAATTTCAAATAATCTTTGAACAGACTCAGTCTTCATTGTATAAATATTGGATATTTCATTCTCAAAATTACAAAAACAAGTATTTCACACATACAAAACAGTCTTAACAACTTTAAAACAACAAAAACTACCCTTTTGTATACAACACTAACCAATATTCATACAACAACATCAGTATTGAAATTCTCGACCTTTGTATTGTCAAAAAATTAAAAGAAGGAGAAAAAGATGAATTACGAGGGAAAAGTATACCGCCCTTGGATAGAGGCTAACAGCTTATTGATCCAAGTAACTTTAGGCTGTTCGCACAATACATGTACATTTTGTGACATGTTCTCAGACAAACGATTCCGTGTCAGAAAAGTAGAAGACATATTTGCGGATATCGAACAAGCAAGAAAATACTATCCTTATGTGCCTTCAATCTTCTTGATTGATGGAAACGTAATGGTATTGAAAACAGCTACACTTCTGAAAGTGCTCAACAAAATCAAAGAGACTTTCCCTGAGTGTAAGAAAATTTCTCTTTACAGCAGTTTCAACGACCTTAAGCGCAAATCTGTAGAAGATCTTAAACTTCTGAAAGAAGCTGGATTGGACATGGCTTACATCGGTTTGGAATCTGGAGATAGAGAAACCCTTGAAAGAATTGAAAAAGGCATGACTCCTGAAGAGGCCGTGGAAGGAATGGCTAATGCGAAAGCTGCGGGTATCAGAGTATTGGCATCTTTTATCTTCGGAATGGGAGGAAAAGAACGTTCGAAAGAACATATCGAGGAAACGGTTAAACTATTGAACATCCTTCAACCCGAAGAAATTGCACCAATGGCTTTGGCTATTCAGCCCAACACGAAACTTGAACAACAAGTGGAAAGTGGTGAGTTTGTACGTGCAACACCTCTACAAATTCTTCATGAAGAAAAATATCTTCTTGAAAACATGAATTTTGAGACGGTGTATTGGGGCGATCACGGAAATAATATTGCTCCTATGCGAGGATATTTTCCAGACTTGAAAGCCTCTTTCCTCAATAGAATTAATCATGAAATCGAAACAAACCCAATCACCAAACAAAAAGTACACAATACATATGCTTGGTAAAAGGGAATTATTTTCGGCTGAAACTTTGTAACACATATATTGGGTCTATCATTGAATACTAATTTCACTGGATAGACCCTTTTCTTAAATCTTGAAAGACGACTAAAATCATGAAGAAAACCATATTCATCACAGGAAGTACAGACGGAATTGGAAAACTGACTGCAATCAAACTTGCTAAAGAAGGGCATGAAGTGTACCTACACGGAAGAAATCCGCAAAAACTTGAAGCTGTCATTTCAGAGATTAAAGACTTGACAAACAATGAGAGCATTGATGGATTTACAGCAGACTTGTCAGATTTGGATACGGTTAAAAAGTTGGCTGATGAAGTTTCGAGTAAACTCACAAAATTGGATGTACTTATCAACAATGCTGGTGTTTATAAAAGCCCTAAACCCACAAACAAAGATGGTTTAGATATGCGATTTGTAGTCAACTATCTTGCACCTTATTTACTGACCACGTCCCTTTTACCAATTATCCGTAAAGGAGAGACTCCAAGAATTGTGAATTTAAGTTCTGCGGCGCAATCACCTGTATCATTAAATGTATTGGAAGGAAAAAGCTCGAAATCGGAAGGAGAAACTTACGCTCAGAGCAAACTTGCACTCACAATGTGGAGTTTTGATATGGCAAAAAAGGAAAAAGATATCATTATTATTCCTGTGAATCCTGGCTCATTGTTAAATACAAATATGGTAAAAGAAGCCTACGGACAGTTTTGGTCTTCGGCAGATAAAGGAGCTGATATTCTTCATGACTTGGCTGTTGGAGAAAAACACAGCTCAATGAGTGGGAAATATTTTGACAATGATCGTGGAATTTATGGAACGGCACATCCAGATGCTTATGATGAAGCAAAGAACAAAGCCCTTCTTGAAGTGACTGATAGTTTATTAGGGATGTAAGCAAATTTATTCCTCAATTTCGAGAACTTCTGAGGAGCCAAACCAAGCTTCAGTTCGTTTTTTAGCCAAAGATTTATGTTCATCACTGATCTGAGAACCTACTTGTACCAAGGCTAAACCTAAAGCAGAAATATCATCGGTAAAACCTGTGACTGGTATAAAATCGGGAATCATATCTAAAGGAAGAACAAAATAGACTAAAGCAGAAAAAATGATACTTTTTGCCCAAACGGGCGTATCCTTATCAATTGCGGCATAGTACATTTTCAGCAACTGATAAACGAGTTTAGAACCTAGTTTCTGAACATTGGCAGAAATCTTTTTATCTAATCTTCGAGCTAATTTTTTCTGTTGTTTTTCTTCCATAAAAGAATAAGACTGTTAGCGTTTTAGGAGAAAGTATTTACTGATAAATACTCTTTTCCACCTAATTAGGTTTCACGCTAACAGTCTTATATTTTTTATATATGGCTAATCTTTAGCTACGCTTCAACTTGATCGGCTTATATCCTTCAATTGCAAAGAAAAGGATATAGAAATAACAAGCCAATGGAAGAATGAAACTCCATGTATAACCAATTTCACCTTCTAACCATCCTTGAGCCAATGGAATAAATGCACCACCACAAATCATGGTACACATAATTCCTGAACCTAATGAAGTATGTTTGCCCAAACCAGAAATTCCTAGAGGGAAAATACATGGCCACATCACCGAATTACACAATCCACAAAGAATCAAGAAAAGACCAGCATAAGGAATTGTTGTTTGTTCAAAGTGAATTGAGAATCCACCTGTGGTTTCCATAACCATAGCAGGTATACTAACCCAATTTTCTAAGGCAAATGAAGAAAAACTCAATGCTACAAATGCTATAGCCACCAAAGTGACTACTCTCAACATCTTCTGTGCTTGGAATCTTTGACCTAGATAACTACCCGCAAAACGACCGATCATAGCACTACCCCAATAATAAGCCAAAAGCGAAGAAGCTAATTTTTCACTGATTCCGCCCATATACTCTTCAGCCAAATACAAGATCAAAATAGAACCAATCGCAACTTCTACACCTACATAGAAAAAGATCGCTCCCGCACCATAAAGTAGGTTTCTAAATGCAAGTACACTTCCTTCTGCTTTTTCTTTTGACTCTTCTTCTGATGAAATTTGAGGTAAATTCAAAAAGAACAAAACAACTCCAATACCAATAGTAACTAGTGCCAAAGCAATGTATGGCCCTTGAACGGCGGCTGCTTGTGCCATTTTCAAGGCTTCTTTCGCTTGTTCTAAAGTTGGATGCAGCGATTGAAAATCTGCTAAACTCAGTTCTTTCAAAATAAATGCACCACCAATGATTGGACCTATCGTAGTTGCGGTAGAATTCATTGCACCTCCCAAATTCAAACGAGATGCACCAGTTTTCTCAGGCCCTAAAGCAATAATATAGGGGTTGATTGCTACTTGAAGTAAAGCCAAACCACTTGCTACGGTAAATAAGGCGAATAGAAAGAAGCTGTAAACTACCGTAATAGAAGCAGGAACAAACAATAACAAACCGATACCAATAATAGTCAGTGCTAATGCTAATCCTTTCTTGTATCCTATTTTCTTAATGATTAATCCCGACGGTATTGACATAACCCCATACGCTCCAAAAAAACAGAACTGAATGAGCATGGCTTGCCAAGTATTCAGAGAAAATACGTTTTTCAAACTCGGTATCAAGACATCATTTAATACTGTAATAAAGCCAACCATAAAAAATAGAATAACCATAAGGGTCAATGGCACTCTATAATTAGTTCCTTCTGGGCTTTCCTTTACCTGTCTAGTTTCAACAGTGCTACTCGCTATTGCCATAATTATTAGTTATTGGTTTTTAAAGACGAAAAATCAACAGCCTATCATATTCAGTCTCAAAAAATAAATACAAAACTTCGCTGCCTTAAGATTAAAAATAATAGATTCTCATAAAGAAGATAAAATAAATCGATGTTTGACGAGAATTGACTGATGAACGACTCGGAATTCTTGATGTTCAGAATATAAAAAAAGCGACTTCCGATTACTCAGAAGTCGCTTTATAGTATCTTATAAAGAACTGTCTTATTTAAAGCGTTCTTTCATAAACTTTCTCATTACCTTGCCCGTCAACAACCTTCAAGACAAACTTTCCTTTCAAAGGAATGCTTTTATCTTTTCTTTCGGTCTCCATTCGATCTCTTTTAGGATCAAATTTCACCAAAATCCATTCTCCATTTAAAGTTGCTTCGTAGCTTCTAATGCCAGAAATATCATCCTCCACTCTCAATGCCAATTCTCCATTTGGTCTGCCTATATATTTTACAGTTGGTGCTTCTCGATCTTCCTGTAAACGGAACTTCCCCAACTCTCGTGTATGGAATGTCATGGTTTCTCCATCCCATTTACCTCCGACAAAACTCCAAGTTCCTCTTCGTCCTTGCTTATAAACAGAGGTGTGAGGTGTCACATCGGCAGAATCTAGATCCGTTAATGTAATGGCCATTGATTTCAATAAAACCTGATTTGATTTACCTATTTTATATACCTCTCCGACTTTCTCTTCAGTCAGATAAAGGGTATCAAATAAAGTTTTTTCACTGGAATGGAAATCTGCAAAAGTACCATAGTAATTATACTCTACTCCAGCAGGTATCATTTGAGTGAAATAAGTATTTAATGCTTCATCACCAATTTTGATATAAGAAGGTAAGCCGTTTCTCATATCCCATAAGAATACTGAGTTTTCACCATCTTCATAAGCTTCTAAAGCTTCATCACTATAGAACTGCATTCCTATTTCTGCTTTTTCAGCTTTTGGTCCTTTAATCTTGAGAATATTTCGGTCTAACACATAGCTAATATGACTTTGTTTACTCGAAGATTTCACATCAGTAACATCGCCTAAGAGATCAGCTTTCAAGACACTCATATTCCCAAAACTATCATACATTCTTATTTCAGTCTTATAAGTATGTCCTTTTTCTAATTTGATTTGACCATTCAATTCTTTTGAAGGATAAATCTGCAGTTTATTAGATGGGTCATGATATAGCTTTTGAATCTTTCTTCTATACTTATCCCACGAATTATAATCTGTAAAAGCATGGATATAACGGTTGTCATCAAAAGGAATATATTCCAAAACGTGTTGATAAACCATTTCCCCATCTACCAATACCTCTATTTTATTGAGACCATATTTATTATAAGCTCCTTCAGCTTTATCGTATGCTTGTAATTCTAAACCAACAGTACCAAATGCTTTAACTGTTGGTACTTTATATTTTCCTTTTCCCGTAGGAGTTGCCAAATAATCTTCTCTACCATAAGCACCTTCTACCCTTGCTTGAATATCTAGTGGTTTTACAACTAATCGAATTGGTGTAGGGGGAGTATTATCTACTACTTCCTTGAAATTATATTTCACAGGATTCATCGGACGTTCTAACGAATCTCTCACCTCAAAATGAAGATGAGGACCTCCAGAAGACCCTGTATTTCCTGAGTAAGCTATTTTTTCCCCTTTTTCAAAAAGGTATTTATCTTTTGGCAAAGCAATATCTACAGCAAACTTCTTTTGCTTGTATTGTTCTTCCAGTACAAATTCCGCCAACTCTGGAATGAATTTATCTAAATGAGCATATACAGTAGTCTCTCCATTTGGATGTATCAAATATACTGCTTGGCCATACCCTACAGGCGAAACTCTGATTCTTGAAAGATATCCTTCTTCTGCAGCTAATACTGGCCAACCTATTTTACCTCCCGTTTTAATATCTAAACCTCCATGAAAATGACTAGCACGCAATTCAGCCAAAGTACCCGAAAAATAATGTCGCTGTCCGGGGTACATTGGGAAAAGATATTTACTCTCATCCTCTAAAGCTGCTTGTGCATTTGCAGATTGAATATGAAAAAGTGAAAGGATAAATGATAATAAGATTAATGCTCGCATTTTAAAGATTTCTTCGTTTATGGCTTAAGTACTCCTAAAGAATCAATTTTTAAGGATTATTGATCACTCACAAAGATAATAAAGCTTAAGAGGAGAAAAATAAGATTTTTGTTAGATCAAATGAAGAGGTAGGAAAATCATGTCTTTGTAAATAAAAAATCAGAGGGTAAAAGAGAAAACACTTCTTGAAACATTCTAATAATATAGTTACATCTTTGAATACTCCTATAAATATAACTATCTGAAAATTAATCAAATGAAATAGCAAAAAACCACTTTTATAAGAAATTCTTTTTATTATATTTGACTTCAACCTATATATTTCACAGCTTTTTAAACTCAAGCCAATGAGAATTTCTTCAGCGGTTCAACAGGGATTATTAACCTTGGGTTACATCAGTTTTTATCTTCCTGTACCGTTCTTAAGACATACAGACTCTGCTTATTTCTACTTTATATATATTTTATCATTAAGCTACCTATTTGCACTAGGCTATATGATTTATGATAAAATAAGGTTTAGGAAAGGCTTTGTAAAGAATGAACAGAAATTACCGATATATAGAAGAGAACGAATTATGGTCCCTTATTTCGAGACCTTTTCTCTCTTTTCTTTCGCTGTTACAATGCATTATTTTGAAGGTCTACAAGGCTTTGTCTTGATCAATTATATAATATCACTTTTATACTTAATGAATTACTTCATTCCTGATTTACCTGAAGGATTTGTTAGAGTCAAAAATGGTATTCTAAAAATATCTGGTAGTCCGAAAGTAAAAATTGAAAACCTTAAGGAAGTACAAATCTACCCTTCTACCATTCAGTTAAAGACGATAGATAATTTAATCAGATCAACAAAACATTACGATATTGATTATCCATTAGCGATGAATATTGCTCGTATCTTGGATGACAATGGTATTTTCTACAGAATGACACTTAGAGATCATCCTGATGAAATTAGGAATTACCCTCGAGTGCTAAAGAAAGCAACTGAGGTCTGCTAAAAACTTTCTAGTTACACCCCAAAAACTCCGTTTAACCCACAAAACAAAAAAGCCTAGCATTTCTGCTAGGCTTTATATTTATAATCGAATTGATTATCCAAGTTTAAAGTTGATAGGCAAGATAATTCTCTGCTTAACTGGTCTACCTCTTTGTTTACCTGGTTTCCAAGGTTTCGCTTTTTGAATTACACGAACAGCCTCTTCATCACAACCAGCTCCAATACCTCTTACTACTTGTACATTTGTCAAAGAACCGTCTTTGTCCACAACGAACTGAACATAAACTTTTCCTTCAACACCCATACGACGAGCTTGAGCAGGGTACTTGATATTTTTACCAACCCAACCCAAGAAGGCAGGAATACCTCCAGCAGGAGCAGCAGGGTCTTCTACGATCTCAAAGATCTCTTCAACCACTTCTTCCTCCATATCTTCCATTTCTGGCTCTACGAATTCCTCAACTTCCATTTCTTGGTCGAATTCTGGGATTTCAATCTCGATTTCTTCCTCAATTTCAGTTTCATCTGGAACCTCTACGATAGCAGGTACAGTAATTTTTGGTGGTGGTGGTGGCTTCACGAAAGTCTGAGGAACTTCAATTTGCTCTTCAGCTTCTACATCAAGATCACCAAGGTCCATCAATACTTGCTCTTCAAAGCTTGGGTACTCCATTGCTCCAAGAACAACTCCAATACTCAAAGCCCAACCAAGACCTGCGAACAAGAATCCGTAAGTGCTTAGGTCAGCAGAAGAATATTTCTTCTCTAATACATCTGAAGAACCTTCATTTTGGTGCTTTTCAAGCTCTTCTTCACCACCAGTCTTCATAATCATTTGACCGATGAAAATAGAGAAGATCATGAAATCTACAAATACAAGAATTAGGTTAAATAACTGCAAAGAAGTTCCTTGAGTAGCCTTTAGATACATAAAAGCACCTAGCAAAGCTAAACCAACCAAATAACCAGCAATTCTTTTTGATACACTCATAGCCCCTCCTTCTGTCAGTTTACCGTCTTTAGCTTGGAAGCCGATAAAAACTATCAAAAGGATGAAGTTAATGAGAGGGATACCAAGAGTATCCAATGCCTCATAAAACTTAATAATCATAGTTTATACTTTTTAGAAAGAACTATATAATACAACACATCCGATATACTTACCTATATTATCTAAACGAATTAAATCCGTAAAGATTCTTAGAAATGCTTTTCGGTCATTTTTTTAGCTGAATGTGGGCAAAGTTACATAGCACCACATAGAATTTCAATACAAATTCTCAGCATGATCCTAGAAAACAAAGTTCAAAATTTCTTTGTCTTATCGACACTTCTACATCAACATACAAAAGTAAAAATCCTACAAATTGATGCAAAGCGACAATGTGAACAGGTACCCATTTGAATAAACTGATACCAAATATTAACAATTGATTATAGAATTTGAGCTGATCAGAATACCATTCTGAATTGTATAAACTTTTTGCGAACAAATAAGAGGCTCACTGGAAATGAATACAGCGAACCTCATCATTACATTACACAAGTCTTATTTGGCCATCATGAAGTTTACAGGAAGAATAATACGTTGCTTCACTGCTTTACCTCTTTGACGTCCTGGAGTCCATTTTGGGGCTTTTTTCACAACTCTGATTGCTTCTTCATCACAACCGGCACCAATACCTCTCGCAATCCTAACATCTGTAAGTGCACCTGTTTTATCTACTACAAAATGAACATATACTTTACCTTCAACACCCATTCTTCTTGCTTGAGTTGGGTAAGCAATATTTTTAGCAATCCAACCTAAAAAGGCTCTCATACCACCTTTAGGCACTGCAGGTTCTTCTACTACTTCAAAGATTTCTTCAACCTCTTCTTCCTCTACTTCTAAAGGCTCTACAATTTCCACTTCTTCAACCATAAAGTCTTCTTCGAAGTCAGGCATTTCGATTTCTATCTCTTGCTCAATCACCTCTTCATCAGGAACTTCTACAATTTCTGGAACGGTAACCTTTGGCTTCGGAGGTTCAGCGTGTTGTGTTGGAGGAGGAATTACATCGGCATCACTTTCTACAATTCTATCACTTGTAAGCTCCATTAGATCACTCTCTTCATAAGAAGGATACTCCATCGCAACAAGTATAACTGAGAGGCTCATTAGCCAACCCATACTTGTAATTATATTTCTATAGCTTTTAAAGTCTACTGAAGAAAACTTCTTCTTTAATACATTATTTTTCTGCCCGTGGTGCTTCTCATACGACTCTTCAGAGCCCATATCCATGGTAAATTTCCCTGCCGCAATAGCAAACCAGATACCGTCACAGAACAATACAATAAGGTTAAACAACACTATATTGGTATTATTCTCAATACTCATATAAGAGAACCCTCCGAGTATTCCTGTCAGAAATATGATTTTGATAATTTTTTTAGTTACGCGACGTACTTCATCATTAAAGAACGTTCCTTTCACCATTTTACGAATTGCGAAAAAATAAATGAGTAAAAGATTCGCAATTGGAACAACTGGATTGTTTAGCCATTCATAAAGTTGAGTTATAATAGTCATAACGTATTCGTGTTTTTGGTAATAATTCTGATTTAGTTAGCTTCCTTTACCTGACCTCTATAAAAGAGATCTTTTTTCTTTTTGGATACCCAAAGGTACTTTAAACACTTATTCGTTTTGATGACAAAATATTGAGAATTTAATATTATTATCACTCATACTAATTGATGTAAATCACCTATTAAATAATATTATATAACGAGATACTTAAACAAAAAGACTCTCTTACCTAAGGAAGAGAGTCTTATGTGATTTATAAATCAAAAACAGTTTCCAAATCCTTAATCACTTGAAAAGGATTTGCACTACTTTTTATTTCATAAATCAATTCGTCAAAAATTCTATTTGTAAAAGCTTCGCTACTTTGTATTGCTAAATCAAAAGCTTCTTGGCTAAGTTCTTTTTTATATTTGAAAAGTTGTCTTCTCTGAATTTCCGCCAACTTTTCTTTTAATCTTTCCTCCACTTTATTGATGCTTTCCTCCTCAAATTCCTTCACCAATAATTGATGGACTGCATGGTTTGAAATCGTCATTTATATGAAAATTCAATAGTTGCTTATGTGTTATGATTATTGAGTATAAGTATGTACACTTTGTTGAGCTGACGGCAAGTAATTTACGCCAAACCAACAGATCATTAATACTAAAAATGCTAGTGCTAAAGACCATAAAGGTGCTTTTACTTGCTCTGGGTGTCTGTACCTTAAATGCATATACACCAAATATGCCATCCAAGTGAGGAATGCCCATGTTTCTTTAGGATCCCAAGTCCAATAATGTCCCCAAGCTTCTTTTGCCCAAAGTGCACCAAATAATAATCCCAAAGTTAAAAATCCGAAACCTAGATAAACAAGGTTATTGGCTAATTTAAGATTGTTATAGTCAAATTTCTTGTAATAATATTGATACAGTCCATAACAAGCTACTAAAGAAGAAGCAGCCAATACTGCATAAGAAAAGATATAAACAATTACGTGAGGCACAAACCAAGGACTCTGAAGCGCTGGCATTAGTGTCTTGTTGAAGTTTTCAGGACTCATCCAGTTAATCCCTAAAAATAACACGGACATCCCCAAAGCATAATTCAACAACCACTTATAACCCCATCTGTAATAAGTAAATAACCCCACCAACGGTAAAAAGAAAGAATACAAAAGTCTCGTTTCTCCCAAAGTACGCATAGGCGGTCGATCAAGATGATTCCAAAGGAGCCCAATAAATAAGCCCATTACGGCAACTCCTAACCAACTTCCTAATTGAATAATTATATCTTTTTTTGGCGAAGCAGACAGTTGTACTGTTACTGCTACTAACCAGCAGGCAAATGCAACACCTGCATATATTGGAAAATCTACCCAGTTGTTCATAACCTACTATTTTTTCTCTTGATAACCAGTCCACATAATTTCGACAGCTCCGAAAAGCATCATAAAGATTCCGATGTATACAACAGGTAGCCATGGATCTCTTACAAGCTCAACGACACTTAATTTAGACCAACGTCCATAATTGCTGTCGTAGCTTAACTGATAGACATTCCATCCATCAACTTCTAAAGGATAATTGACCTCTATTCTTTCTTCTGACTGAGTTCCTTCATGAGTAAAGACTGTGACATCAGAAGCATATTTCTTAGGCTCTGGAGTTGTCATCACGAGAGAGAAATCGTTATTCAATCGCATAGCTTCATATTGTCTTCTGAAACTTCCACAACTTACCCAACCTTCTACTTTTTCTCCTGTTGAAAGGTTTGTCACACTTACTTTTGCCGCAGGTGCAGCTCCTTCTTCATTTACAGGTTGGTAATTTCCTACAGAAACTCTTACTGACTCGTATAAATAGTCTTCTACTTTAATTTCCCAACCAGCATGCTCATATTGATTTCCTTTTTCAATAATGACCATACTATTTTGACCTTCTACAAGTTTACCTTCTTCGTTGTTCACAATGGCTAGTTTTGGAGTAAACTCTTCCATCAAGAAATTATTCAACTTGAAGGCAATTGGCATTTCTACAATTTGCCCTTTTTCATTGTAAGCCCTCCACTCAGGTTGACCTTCGTAAAGATCCATGCTCAAACGCTGTAAATCGCCTGCTCCCATAGTTCCTGCTACAACAGCAATCCATAAACCTAAGTGGTTAAGAATAAATCCGACATTCTTAAATCGGAAAGGGAAAATTCTATTGACAGTTGTAAACCCTAGTGTTGTGAGGAAAAACAACATTGTAATCAGAAAAGTCCAGCTAGTCGTCATGTGCGAAAAGCCAAAAATATCTTTTTCCACTCCTTGTGTAAAGTTGGCTTGAGGAATTGTTCCCATAATCGAAACCAACACAAGCAGTGCTACAATTGAGCTAATAGAAGCGGGTACCGAACGTAACCACTTGATAATTGGGTTAGTTTTAAATAAAATATGAATCAATATTGTCAGAACTGCAAAACCTCCCATCAATATCACATTAAACGGATATTTGAAAGCTTCGACTTCTTTTCCTATTGATATTTGTAATAACAATCCTGTCACTACTAATCCGAAAGCAATTAAAAATGACTCTCTATATTCCCATGGAAATGCCCAAAGGGGTTTGACTACTTTTTCTTTTCGTATTTGATCTTCACCTAGCCTGTTTTTTACTGCGTTCATAGTCTAGATTTTTTGTTTGGATAACTCTGAATTGTGACTCTTCTCCATATATGAAGAAGAGCCACTTTTATTTTATTTTTTGATGTGGAGTAAACTAGGTTTAATCACGACCATTGCCCATCCCCAATGATTTGTACTACTAGCCTCTGGCGTAGCTTTCAATGCAAGCATTTCATCTGATGCATTCATCACAGAATAACCAGCTTGGAAAGTAATCGCATCTGAGAATTTGTATGAAGCTGTAAAGTCTAGTTCCGTACCTAAATTTGAATCTAGTACTTCACCTTCTTGCACAAGGTTTGCCATTGCACTAAAGAAATGTGCTCTCACACCTGTCGTAAATGCACCACTATTATATGCTGTCCCTACATAATAGTCACCTAACCCTACATTGTTGGCATGATTACCTACATAAAAGTAATCCATCAAACCGTTGAATTTGTGGTTTGTACCATAAAATGGATTGAATGATCTATTTACACCATCAGTAGCATCTTGGTCTGTACCTGACATTACCTCAGTACCAGCCAATACTTTAAACTTCCCTACTTTATAAGAAGCTTCTCCAGCTACATAGTAAGCATTCAACTCATTGTTAGCTCCATCTTTACCACCTTGGTAGTAATAAGCCGCATTTGCAGCAAAACCATCTTTGCTATAAGTCAATCTTGTACCGATAGTCTGGCTATAAGCAATTCCTAAATCTGCAGCAGTAGGGTCTACTTCAACTTCACTATACTCAATACCGTTATTCAAGAATAAAACACTTACGTTTAGATCACTGAAGCTTTTATTGAACCAAGCAAACTGCATTGCTTTGTAGTTGGTATTGTAGATTTCTCTCCCTAAAGTTTCACCGTCTGCATTGTACGCTGCTCCTGCATGAAATTTAAAATCTCCTTCGTATTTGAACAATGCCAAATCATGGCTACGTCCTTGCATTGCCCAATCTACGTTACCCAAAATACGAGAGTCGTCATACACCAATTCTTGACGTCCGATTTTCAAAGAGAATTTATCTGTAAACAGAATTTCTCCCCATGCTTCATGTACTCCCAATTGATTGTCATCTACCAATTGAGATTCATCACCCCAAGTTCTTACGTCTTGCATAGAGAAACCGAAACGCAGGTTTTGTTCTTTGTTCAGATAGTTCATATTGATTCTTGCACGCTGAGAAATGAAGCTTGCAGGGACATGATCTGAACTTACTGGAGCTTTGAAACCATCTCTGTATTCGTAACGAGCACGGAAATCTCCTGAAAGTTTAAATTCCTGTGCAAAAGTTGCTGTCGATACAAAAATTAGAAGTACCGCTAGTATCTTCTTCATAATATAAAAAGTCTTGAAAAGACTGGCAGCTGATTAAACTGCCAGCTTTATTTGATTGTGAATATGTTGATGCGCTAACGTGATTGATTAGCTTTTAATTTTGATCGTCGTATTTACTTTCTCTCTCTTTTGCAGCCTCTAACCATTTTGGAAGAAGGTTCTTCTTGAAGTCTTCTTTTTCTTTGATTAGTTTTTCCATTGGAAGTCCGATGTACTCTTGTGCTTTTTCTTTTGTAGAGATATCTGGGTAAGGTACTTCTCCATCAAATCCTAGTTTGATCAGAAGTCTAGACAATTTCAGACGAGCATCAGCAGCTTTTACCAAACCTGTGCTTACAATTCTACCTACCTCAACTGGTGCGTGGAATGAACCGCCGTGAGAAGCAGCCGAGAAATCCCATCTCCATTGTGCGTGACGAATGTCTTTAAGGATAGCTTTCATTTGAGCTTCAGAAGCACCTAAATCCCAAGCTTTTTTAGCCTCAATGTGTGCACGAACCAAAAGAATTTCTAACTCATCTCTTGTTTCTTTGATCTTGTCTTGACGCTCATAAACTTGCTTGATCAAGTCTCCTTCTGAATCTCTGTGACAAACTTGACAAGAGTTTGCAACGTTGTTAAGTGGAGATTGAATTTTGTGGTCTGTGAACTTCTGACCACCTTCTGTTTTGTAAGGCATGTGACAGTCTGCACAAGAAACACCTTTCTGACCATGAATACCTGTAAGGTGAAGTTCGTAGTCTGGGTGTTGTGTTTTGATCATTGGTGTACGGCTCAATTTATGTGTCCAATCCGAAAACTCTCTTTCATCGAAGTATGCTTCCATATCTTCGACAGACGTGCCGTTGTCCCAAGGGAAAGTCAGGTATGGAGTTCCTTCTTTACCTGGAAGGTTTTTATCGAAGTAGTACTCAACGTGACACTGCGCACAAACCAATGAACGCATTTCGTTATGTGAAGCTTTTGAAATGTCTTTTCCTTGACGTTCAAATGCTTCAACCAAAGCAGGACGAGTGATTTTCAATGCCATTGTCTTCTCATCATGACAATCGGCACAACCAATAGGGTTTACGATTTCTTCACCGTGTCTTGCCCATTTTCCTTTATAATACTCCTCAACACCAAGCTCGTTCATCAATCTTGGAACATCTGGAGATTTACATGTCCAACAAGTAGCAGGCATTGGTCCGTCATGCTCGTGCTCTGGTCCACCTGTTCTCAATGTATTATGAATATCTTCTACAGCGTAAGTGTGTCCACGCCCTTGGTTATAGTCTTTAGAGAATCCGTACCCTGCCCAAAGAATAACCATACGAGGGTCTTCTTCCAACATATCAACCATAGCACCTCCACCGTATTTTGAACGGAAAGTAGTATCTAAAGTCTCGTAATACGTTTCATATTCTCTTGGGTAATTTGCACCCCATTTTTCATTCCTTGGTTCTAAAGAATTGATTTCATGCTTGTGAATATTTCCAGCCAAAGCTGCTTCTACTCTTTTTTCAGAAACAGAAGAGGCTAACATTCCCAAAGCAAAGACGCCTCCTAGCGTTAGGAAAAATAAAAGCCAACCTAGGATAGGCTTTTTTGTGATAGATTCGTTTAAGTTCTTCATTTTTTAATGTGTTTAGTCTGGTAGGAAATCACTGCTATTCGTTTGATGTTGATGGCTTCATAGCAGCCTTTAACCATTTTGGAGTCGGGCTATCCAATAAAGGAGCACTCACTCCTGCAGGCGTTGACGATTTACTTTTTACACGACCGTGAGGAACTTCTCTGTGGCACTCCCAACATAGTTTTCCTTCGCCATGTGCTCTTTTGGCTACATCAACTCCCATTGTAGAAACAGCCTCGTTCTGATGTGTATGGCAGCGTTGGCAATTGGCTTGAACAACATCTTGACCTGCTTCATGCATGCGAATCACCTGTGGTTCTAAACCCAGTGTAAACATAGAAGAGTGATAGAGACCATCTTTTGCCTTGAAGAAGTATTTAGAAAATACATTGTCTTGCGGAACGTGACAGTCGTTACATGTAGCTGCATTTTTGTGCGAACTATGTTGCCAAGTAGCATACTCTGGAGCCATTAGGTGACAGTTGATACACGCTTTCGGATCATCTGAGATATAAGACCAAGCTCTAGAGATATAGAAGGTGTAGCCTCCTAAACCTGCAATACACCCTAACGCTAAGATTACTGGCAGCCTCCATCTCGGAGGTGGAATGAAAAATAAAATTATTCGGCTCATAACTTTTCGATTAGCGATTAAAAGATGCGATTATCTTTTATTAGACAAATGTTAATAATGAGAGCCAAATAAACCGCAACTTCCATCACCAGTCTTCAATGACAAAAGTCACGGGTAAATAATTGAGAGGATTGAAAAAAAATAAAGACGTAACAACTACGCTTATTAACACTTGATTTACAGAACATTACTTTAGTTAAGGACATAGAATCCCAGCTATACAATCGAAGTTTAACAACTTACACATTGTATATTTTTCGCTCCATAAATGTTAATTCTTTCTAACAATTAAAACATTTAATGTAAATCTGTGGTGGTTAGATTATAAATAAATGTTTTGAAAAAGTTGATAGATAAAGTTAAAAGAGGTGATATATTATTTCGATACTTTTCTAAAGTATTCGTTTCACACAGCTTATAAATGCAAATAAGACGCTCCAGTACCAATTCCTTGACTAAGGTCTGAAATAGAAGTCGTATTTAACATTCGGATATAATCTTCTTTGATAGTTTTAAAGTGAGAATGCAATGGACAAGGATGTTCATCTGAGCAAAAATCAAAGCCCAGACCACAACTGGTTAAAATATGATCTCCTTCCAATGAAGTTACAATCTCTAAAAGTTTTACTTGCTGTTGAGACTCGTCTAAATAAAATCCCCCCTTCGGTCCTTTGGTCGAATTGATCAACCCCCGTCTGCTTAAATTTTGGAGTATTTTCCCAGTAAAGGCTTCAGGACTTTGAATTTCTTCTGCAATTGCTTTCACCCCTACTTTATGATTTTGAATACTCTCAATGCACACATATATCATAGCCCTGATGGCATATGTGCAAGTCTTAGATAACATCACGCTTGTAAGGTTAAATGATAGGCTTTACCCCAATAGAATAGTTAATACTGAACTATAAAGTTACAATATAAAATTGATAGAATTATTTTTTTGAAAAGTTACAGACTTTTAGTTTTTCTAAAGATGTTGCTCATCATTTGTTAAGTATGATTGATTATCCATATTTCATTTACATTAATATGACATATGTCACAAAAAAGAAAGAAGCCCGAATCGAGTGATTCGGGCTTCAAATATATTTTAGCTCATCGAAATGATTACTTCATTAGCAATTTGCTTGACGGCTTAAACTTAGTCAAGTTAATACCTTCAACTGCTGCTTCATACTCTTCTAGGTTAGGAGTTCTACCCAAGATTGTAGAAAGCACTACTACTGGAGTAGATGAAAGTAAAGACTCTCCTTTTTTCTCAGATGAATCTTTTACAACTCTACCTTGGAATAGACGCGTAGAAGTAGCCATCACAGTGTCACCTGGTTCAGCTTTTTCTTGGTTACCCATACAAAGGTTACAACCAGGACGCTCTAGATACAACATGTTTTCGTATTTCGTACGAGCTGCATTTTTAGGTGCATCATCATCAAATTCGAAACCTGAGTATTTTTGCAATACTTCCCAATCGCCTTCTTCTTTCAACTCATCTACGATATTATAAGTCGGAGGAGCAACTACTAGCGGAGCTTTAAACTCTACTTTTCCTTGTTGTGCTTCAATGTTTTTCAACATTTGAGCAAGAATCTTCATATCTCCTTTATGAACCATACAAGATCCTACGAATCCTAAATCAACTTTTCTGTCTCCACCGTAGTAAGAAAGAGGTCTGATTGTATCGTGTGTATAACGCTTAGAAACATCTTCGTTATAAACATCTGGATCGGCGATCATTGGCTCAACAATTTGATCTAGATCTACCTCAACTTCAGCATAGTATTTTGCGTCAGCATCTGGAGTCAATGCAGGTTTAGCACCTGTCTTGATCTCTTCAATTCTCTTGTTCGCTTTATCAACTAATCCTTGAAGAACTTGCTTTTCGTTGTCCATTCCCTTCTCAATCATGATCTGGATTCTAGACTTAGCAATCTCTAAAGATTCGATTAGTGTCTCATCTTCTGAAATACAGATAGAAGCTTTCGCTTTCATTTCTGCAGTCCAGTCAGTGAATGTAAATGCTTGGTCAGCCGTTAGTGTTCCAATGTGTACCTCGATAACTCTACCTTGGAATACATTGTCTCCACCAAATTGCTTCAACATTTGTTGTTGCGTGGCATGAACTACATCACGGAAATCCATGTAAGGCTTCATACTTCCTTTGAAAGTAACTTTCACAGACTCAGGAATTGGCATTGTAGCTTCACCTGTAGCAAGTGCCAAAGCAACTGTACCAGAGTCAGCACCAAAGGCAACACCTTTAGACATTCTTGTGTGAGAGTCACCTCCAATCGTGATATCCCAATCACTTACCGTAATGTCATTCAATACTTTATGAATAACGTCAGTCATTGAATGATACACATGTTTAGGGTCACGAGCAGTGATCAAACCGAAGTCGTTCATGAACTTCATCAACTTAGGAATGTTCGCTTGCGCTTTTGAATCCCAAACTGAAGCTGTGTGACATCCTGATTGGTAAGCACCATCTACCACTGGAGAAATAACTGTAGCAGCCATTGACTCCAATTCTTGAGCAGTCATCAGACCTGTAGTATCTTGAGAACCTACAATGTCAACTTTTACACGAACATCAGAACCTGTATGTAGTGTTTTACCTGGAGTAGCACCTACAACATTTCTGTTGAAGATCTTTTCTACAGCCGTCAAACCTTGACCTTCATGAGAAATCTCTTTTGAAGGAGCAAAAACTACAGGAGCTTCAACGCCCAATGTTTCGGCAGCAAAAGTTTGAAGTTTCTTACCAAATACAACAGCGTAAGAACCTCCAGCTTTAATGAACTCCACTTTTTGTGGTGTCAATGAAGCTGAAATGTCCATCAACTCTTTATCTCCGTTGTATAGTTTTTTCTCTTTTGTATTGATGGTTAAAACAGTACCTGTTTCAACTGAATAAGCTTGTTCTAAAACTGGCTCGCCTGCTTCGTCAAGAACTGTGTTCCCTTCAGCATCTTTTTTCTTCACCCAGTTTTTAAGGTCAATCCCAATACCTCCTGTTACACCTACTGTAGTCAAGAAGATTGGAGAAATACCGTTTGTACCCGCAATGATTGGAGCAATATTAATAAACGGCACATAAGGACTTGCTTGAATACCTGTCCATAATGCCACGTTATTTACACCTGACATTCTTGATGATCCCACACCCATTGTACCTTTCTCAGCGATCAACATCACACGCTTGTCTGGGTGTTGTGCTTTCAAGTCAGAAAGTGCTTGTTGCATTTCTTTGTTGTGCTCAAAGATACATTGTCCGTGTAGTTCACGGTCTGATCTTGAGTGAGCATCTGCACCTGGCGAAAGTAAATCTGTAGAGATATCTCCCTCACCAGCTATAAACGTAACAATTTTGATTTCTTCATCTACTTCTGGAAGTTCAGTGAAGAACTCTGCCTTAGCATAACTTTCTAATAAGTCTTTTGCTACTGTATTTCCAGCTTCGTATGCTTCTTTTAAACGATTTGTATCTGCATCGTAAAGGAATACTTGAGTTTTCAATACTTTAGCTGCCTCTGCTGCTATTGCGGCATCAGTTCCTAAAGCCAAATCAAGTAGAACCTCAATAGAAGGTCCACCTTTCATGTGTGACAACAATTCAAAAGCGAACGTAGGAGTGATCTCTTCTACAACAGACTCACCAAGAATAATTTCTTTTAAGAATTTTGCCTTTACACCAGCAGCACTTGTAGTACCAGGTAAGGTATTGTAAATAAAGAAATTGAGAGAATCTTTACGGTGTTCGTTTGCTGAATCTTTGATCTGCGCTATAATCTCGCTAAGTAATTCTGCTCCATCGATCGGCTTCGGGTGAAGACCTTGTGCTTTACGCTCTTCGATCTCCTTGATGTAATCGTTATAAGTGTTCATAAAAAGCTTATGGTTGTATATGCTGTTCTTGATAGTTAATCAATTAAATCTCTATTATTTTCGCTATTTATATAAAAATATTAACATTTCAGTATTGATTTTCAAAAAAAAGAATAATTCTAAATAATTTTTCTTGATAAATCTTCAAATGTGATAGCCTCTAAATCTATCCTATTATTCTTATTCCACCTTATATAACAGGATTTAATTGAGAATTGTTATAATTCTATTTATTTCTACTACCCGTTTCATCTCTTCATAGCCAATGTTTATCTCGCCTTTTAATTCACTTATCGAAAATAAGATTGCGTTCACCTAATACAACAGCATCTCTAGGATATCTTCTCTACATTAGATTTATAGCTTAATTCACCTATCAAGATATTAAGCAGGATATTTAAGGATTATTTGGTTTAATTGTTACAATGAGAGCTCACTCGATTCGAGATGAGTTCTTTTGTTTTAAAAGGTTTATACTTTTAAAATCCCCTTTTATCCAATGAAAGACATTTTATTTCTCATCACTCTCATTCTCGTATCAACTCTCTATTCTTGTAAAACAGACTTCGTTTATCTAAATCAACCTCAAACTGAAAACCTGTTATATAATCATTGGGTAGAAACACCTTCTCCTAATTCACAAAGTTATACGATTTACCAACCTCGACCTTATTCTTACAGAAAGGCTCATTATTTGAATGCTATAGAAATATTGGAAGCTAACGAGTTTACAGCCTACCAATACCTAAAAGACAGCAATGAAGTGAAAGAAAAAGGTACTTGGACCATCATTTTACCCAATACTTTACTTCTAAACTTTGACTCTGACTCAATCTCAAATCAAAAACTCCACTTATTATTTATAAATCAGAAAGAAATGCATATTGAAAAATAGGGAATTCGTTTTTTTGTTTGGTTCAAATATTAGATATTTAGATAAACTTCTAAATATGTATTCAAATTTTTTATCATGAACTCAATAAAAACCCTAAAATTAGTAATGCTTATTGCCTTTACATTTGGACTTGGAAACAGCGCCTTTTCACAAGATATTCACCTACAGAAAGCCAAAGCTTTTTCAGACGCTTATTTCAATCAGAATTTCGAGAAAGCGACCGAAGACTTTTCGCCAACTATTTTAGCCCAAATGCCTGCCGAAAAACTAGGAATGGTAGCACAACAATTACAAATGCAAGTGGGAAAACTAAAAAATAGAGGAGACATTTGGGATAAAAAAGAAGGTGATTTCACTTCTACATTTGAACCCTTATTTTTTGAAAATGCTACTTTAGACCTGAAACTGGCATTCGATAATGAAAATAAAATACAAGGCTTATTCTTTGTTCCTCATACTAAAAAAGAGCTTGAACTTGTCAACAACGAAACTTTCAGTGAACAAGAAATTGAAGTTAAAACAGGTGAATTTTCGCTTAGAGGAATTCTTAGTTTGCCCAAAAAGCAAAGTAAAGTGCCCGTTGTAATTTTGGTTCATGGCTCTGGTCCGAATGATATGGATGAAACCATTGGTCAGAATACCGTCTTCAAAGATTTGGCATACGGCTTCGCTCAACATGGGATTGCAACGCTGAGGTACGATAAAAGAACTAAAGTTTATGGCAGTAGTCCAAAGCTAAAGCTTGATGAATTAACTCTTGAAGAAGAAACCATTGAAGATGCTTTATCTGCAGTAGAATTAGCAAAATCCAACCAATCAATTGATCCAAATCAAGTTTATGTAGTTGGTCATAGTTTAGGGGCTATGGCTGCGCCTAAAATTGCAACATCTACAGATAAAGTATCGGGAATAGTAATGCTTGCAGGAAATGCTAGACCACTTCAAGATTTACTCGTTGAACAATATGAGCATATTTTAGGAGCTGATGGCACAATAGATGAAGGAGAACAAATTTTTGTCAAAGACTTGAAAAAGCAAATTGCAAATCTGGAAAAGCTAGATGATAACGAATTTACTCGTCAGCAACTTCCTTTGGGACTTTCCTCTAGTTATTGGAAATACTTAGTTAAATACGATCAAGTGGAAACAGCAAAAAAGCTTAAACTACCTATTCTGATCCTTCAAGGAGAGAGAGACTATCAAGTCACTATGGAAGATTATTCCATTTGGAAAAATCAATTACAAGATGGCGAAAACGTTAAATTTAAATCATACCCAAAACTCAACCATCTCCTTATGGAAGGGGAAGGAATAAGTTACCCAGAAGAGTATAAAATAAAAGGAGAAGTTGCTCAATATGTAATAGATGACATCAGCGATTGGATAATAAATAGGTAAACAGAATACCAATTAAACTCAAAGAGCTTGAAGTAATTTCAAGCTCTTTTTTTTATCGTAAATATTAAATATTTGGCAATTTTATAATTTATTGTTTAAATTTTCATATTACTATAACCTGACATCACTATAATCAGAATACAATTCAATTCTTAAACTCTGATGAATCAACTAAACGAGTTGGTCTACCTTTACCAACAGTCGAAGACTAAAACTATTGATCCCTTTGTCCCAAAAGGATCAAAAATGTACTTACTTTTTAAAGGGATTTTAGACAATACCATAAAAACAGATGAAGAAGCCGCCAAATTAATTTATGATACTGATAAGAGTGATAAGCGTTATTTAATGCTCAAGAAGAATCTCAATAAAAGATTAACTCGATTTATTCTGACCTCTACGCCTATCGAATTTGACACCGAATTATACACCAATATTTCATTCGAATGTCAACAAGAGATTGTCGTCGTCAAATTGCTCCTAAATAACAATATATACCACAATGCAGAAAAGGTATTATGGAGAGTTATTCGGAAAGCTGAGAAGTTTGAACTAAACAATATTCTTTTAGACTGCTACCAATGCTTAACCCGAATTTATTCCATACAAGGAGAGGTTTCACAGTTAGAACAGGCACAAGAAAAAGTTGAACATTATCAACACAAACATAACTGTGAGCAAAAATACCTTCGTCATTTGGAATTGCTTCAGGCTATGAATAAATGGAATAAAGGGTATTCTTTTGAGTTGGCCTCACAAGCCATGTCTTTTACAAAATCCATTAAGAAAAGCTGTGAAGTAAAATCTTCAATTCACTGTACGTATTACTACGAGAGTATCAATGTTTATGCAGCCTATCACCAAACAGATATTGATGCTTTAGAGCAACACCTTAAGAATATCAAGACCATTTTTGAGGAAAACCATTTCATGGCAATTCCAGAACATCAATTGATCTATTACCTGTTTAGCTTAAGATGCAGTTTGATGAAGGGAGATATTTCTAATGCATTTTTATTATTAGAACAATGCCTTGAACTTACCGATTATGATGCATTTAATAAATATGAAGTTCAAGACCTACACTTTGAACTGCTACTCAAAACAGGTGACTATGAGAAGGCGCTAGAAGTACTTAATGAGGTTTATGCAACAGACCATTTCAGTATGCTTAGTCCTAAAGATCAAAGTGCATGGGGGTTAAGAAAAACTTATCTACACATATTTTCTGATCTTGAATTTTCTGATGAAGAAATTCAAAATGCAATTAACATTGATCAGCTTACTGAAAATTGCAAGCCAAACAATAAAGATAAAAGAGGCTACAACCTTCAGTTAACCATCATATCTTATTTGGTAAGAAGTATTTTCACAGAGGAAGAGTTGGATGGTAATAGTTTAAAAATGTATATACAGCGTTACCTTAAGCAAAGCTCCGACCAAAGGAGTTTAGTTTTTTTACGCTATGTAATCAAATACTTCCAACGTAAAAAATCAGACAAAGATAGTCTTCTATTTATGCAAGAACAGTTCGAGAGAGAAATGCCAAATGGCTATTCAATCGTAGAACTTTTCCCATATGAATATCTTTTTGACTACCTTCTTTTCCCTAAAGAAAAAGAAAACTTACTAACCACATAAAAAAAGTGCTGACACACCAAACGGCGTGCAGCACTTTACTCATCTTCCTCAATTTTATTTTATGCCTTTATTTTTAGGCTTCTTACTTCTCCATTTAGCTCATATTTTATGATATAAACTTGGTCATTCTGAAGTTCTTTTTCAGAAACTAGAACCCTTTGTTTTGGAGCTAAATCCAATTCTCTTTCTAATACCTTCTGAGCATTGAGGTAGTATAAAACTACATTCATCAGCCCTCTTGTTTTTGATAAAGATTCGACAAAAAGCTGATTATTTGAGATTGAAAAAGTAAACTCATCAGCATCTCTTAAATCAATTCCTGTTATTTTATCTTCTTCTTTATCATTATCCTTTAGCACAAGCTCGAAAGTCAAGTCTCCTTCCATGTATTGAAGATCACTTATTGCTCTCACAGTAATTTCAGCAGTTGCCTCTTCTTCTATTTCATTATCATCAGTGAGAGTAATGATCACTTCTGCTTTTTTATTATTCTTTTTGATGAAGACAGAATCTTGACTCAAACTCAAACCAAAATCTTCTTTAAATGGAATTTCAAATGTAAAACCAATCTCTGTTCGAACATATTGAGTAGATTCCAACAATAATTTTAATTGATCATCCTTCCCTTCTTCTAATTCTAAAGATGAAAGGCTTACTTTTATCTGAGGTAAATCTTCAACGGTTAAGACTTGTGAGTTTTCACCGTAAAATAATACATCTTCACTACTCACTGAAGCAGTCCATTTTTCAGTTCCTTCTACCTCATCATCTCTTTGAATTGTCAAGAAAATCGTATCTGACAAAACTCCTTGTGTGATTTCAAAACTTTCTTTCGAAAGTGTATAATCAGCGTCTGCTAGTCCTTCACCTGTAATTTCTAAAGGGACTGATACATTCTCATCCTGTACAGAATGAAGTCGTACGACATATGCTACTTCTGTTTCCTCCGTTTCATTTCCAGCTTTAGTAGAAGAAGAAAAATATCCAATCTTTTGAACTGTTTCATTCATAGAAAGTAGCAACAATTGCGGGTCATGATCAGATATATTTCCAACTTCACTTTCTGTAAAATAAGGTGATTCTACACTCACAAACTCGTCTAAAAGTTCATCAGAAATTGAGAAATGGTCAATTCCATCATTTTGTCCTCCAGCATAAAAATACGCTTGCTCCTCATACCATCCCCATCTCTTTGGTCCTTCAGCGCCATTGTAGGTAGCATTATTATAATCACCTAGTATAATTACATTATTTGTTGGGTATTTTTCTTGAAGTTTATTGTATAGGTAATTTGCATCAGCTTGTCTTCGCTCAGTTCCATTACTACAACATTTGAAATGTAGATTTACCAAGACCAATTCTTTGGTAACACCGTCAACTGTCACATCGGCCTCCATGACTAAAGGCAGCCTTCCTGATGACATGAAAGAATGTCCACTCCCATCATAGTTTGGCAGTTCATATTCAGAATCTGAAATAAAGTTTTCTTCAAATAGGTTATAACTCTTTTTTAGGCTAACATTTTCAGTTTTATAAACAAAGGCTGTTTTCTGCGCAGGAAAATCCTCATCATCACCTTTCCAGCTAAATGAATGTCTTGCACTATAAAATCCTGCCCATTGAATTTCACTTTTATCATTCAAACGATCTAATAAAAGTTGTAAATTATCTCCTCTAATACCATCTACAACTACTTCTTGAAGCGCATAAATATCCGCATCCATTCTCAAGATTTGGGAAGCTGTAGCTCTCAACTGCCACTCTTTAGAATCAGTGCTTCTAGACTTATCTTCAGCACCTAACCATTCAACATTCCAAGTCACGACTTTTACACCCACATCTTCACCTTCCCCTAGCATCGGAATTTCATGTGATCCTTGTTCAGATGTCCATTCGGTATCCGAATACTGGAAAATCTCATTCTTTTGCTTTACTCCTCCCTCATAATATTTGTAAGATACTTCTACTCGATCACCATCTTGAGCAGAGTCAAAACGAGCATCTAAAATAAAAGCGATTTTCTGACGAACCCAGATACTATCTAATTCTGAATTAAAAGAAAAGTTATCATAATATCCGTCACCTACCATTTCGTAATCAGCCTCAACGAGTGTGTAAGACACTGGAGTACTCGCTTGAATACATGAAATCGAAGTAATGAATAATAAAAATGGAATATAAAAGTGTAATAGCTTCTTCATTGTCGTACTGGTTTAGATAAAAAATGCCAGTAAAAATTACTGGCACTTAGATAATTCAATTCTTAATCTGCTGCGAATAAAAATTATTGAGCAGGGCTAGCTTTTGGGGAGATACCTATCTACTAACACCTATATAATGAGTGAACAACACTCAAAAAATCTCCTTACTCAGCTCGCCCTGCTTAAATCATTAAGCAATAATACATTCCTATCTTCAGGTTGTATTTGGACTTAATGTGTAATCTATTGTTGCTTCTAATCCTTCAATGAAGAGGTCTCCATTGAAGGATTTTAAAAGGCTTTTATTTTACATCTTCTTGCCAAACTCCACCTACTCTGATCACACGGATTTTATCAATTCCGTTAGAACCGTTGTAGTAAGCATAAGTAACAATGTATGGCTGATCGTCTGTTGCGTCATAATTAGTATCCAAGATATAACCAATCATTTCAACAAGCTCTGCCTCATTCTTAGGAGATACATCGTTTGCTCTAGTATCAAAGTTTTGATATTGAGATGTAGCATCAGAAAGATCGTAATCAGCACTTCCCAAAGTTAACTTGATTGCGTTATCAGCCTCCCAAGTACTTGCAGTAAAGTCTTCTTTATTTTCAATGAAACTCAAAACTTCTGTAACAGCACCTACTGAAGTTGCCTCCCCCCAAGCTTGTCCATCAAAACGAGCTACAAAGTAATAATCATTAGTAAAGACGATACAAGCATAATTTCCAGCCGCATAACCATGATCCAATACTAGAGAAGAAATACCTTCGTGAGCATCGTCCAAATTAGAGAAGTTGTTATACTTTTCAGACACTGGTAAAAGATCATACATCTCGTCTGTAAATGTTACTGTATCACTTGGAGCGTAATCTAACAATTCTGTTTCTCCTTCAGCTGTTACACTGAAGAAACGAACATCTCTGTTACCGTATACTGTGTACATTACTGTTTGCTCAGAACCAGTTTCCCACCAGTCTTCATACGCAGCTTTATCCGTCAAGAAAACAGGCAGTTTAAACTCAGCCTCATCAATAGAGCTAAAGTTTGAATATGACTCACCCATTCTTGAATAATCATCAGGGCTTAACTCATAAGCATTCTCCTTGTCTTTAGATACTGATGAATAGAAGTCATAAGTAACAGACAATTCTTGATCTGCATTACCATAGAATCTTTTATTTAAGATCTCTGGCAAAAACTCTTCTGGTAAAGCTGAAGAAGAAAAGTTCTTATATTTTTGAACATTTTCATTAGAAGATAATGCATAATCTTCATCAGTAAGTGTATAAGAATCAGGAGCTAAATCACGAGCATATTTATACTCAGTTGCTTTAGTATTTTCCTCAGATTGAATATCTAGTTCATCTTTAATATCCTCCATTGGATCACATCCAAATAATGCGGACATCGCGAAGAAAGCAACTAGGCTTATATATTTAGTTTTCATTATTTCTGAATTTATAAAAGGTTACAATTTAGATTAGAATCTGATAGAAAGAGAAGTAGACCAAGTTCTTCCGAAACCATAGTATACTCTTGCCGATTGCCAGTCATTTCCAGAACCGTTTTGAGCATCAGCAACATACTCTGTATCGAACAGGTTATTTACCTTTCCTAAAAGTTTCGCATCTAATCCACCAATTTTAAACTTGTAGCTCATACTCAAGTCGAACAAGTTTACATCTGGCATTTGCCAAGCTTCTGCAGTACCTTCAGCTCTTTTCTCCGCTAATTCAGCCTCAGATAGTGGATTTGAAGTCAAGTTTGCTGCGACATCAAAGTCAGCGTAGTTTTGACCAAAGTAGTTGTAATCAAATCCTACTTTAAATCCTTTCATCAATTCATAGCTCACACCTAAGGCAGCTGTTGTTTGAGCAGCATTACCCACTCTAGTACCCTCTCTAAAGATGTTTACAAATCCTGCTGATTCTCCATTAGATAAAATAACTTCTCTGTTCTCGATGTTATTTCCCCATCTCCAATCACCAAGAGATACCATACCAGTTACGTTCATTTTTTGAACTGGCTTAGCAGTCAATTCTAATTCAACCCCTTGGTGAATTGCATTTACACCAGTGATATTTACAAACTCATCAATTTCTTGAGATTGGATTCTCTCAGCTTGAGCTTTATCCATCCAATGCGTTCTATAAACATTCACATTTGCATTCAAGTATGGTGACTTGAAACCATAACCTAATTCAGCTGAAAAGATCTTTTCATTCTCAGCATCAACAAACGCGTTATTTTGGAATCCAGAGAATGCAACATCAAAAATTGGCGCTTTTTCAAAATAACCTAAGTTCATAAATACATTATGATTTTCAGTCAAGTTGTAGTTTGCACCACCTTTTGCCATATAACCTAAGTATTGAACCCAGTCAGACTGTTGAATAGGATCTGAATCTTCATATCTGAAGTAATCAGTTCTTCTATATCCTGTTTGAGATACTGATGCTGCAAAAAATGCAGATAATGCATCCAACTCATACTCAGCTTGTCCGAATAGTCCTAACCAGCTTACTTCACCATCGTTATTGTAGTCAATAATATCACCTACTTTAGCAAGTTTTGTTGGGTTATTGATATCGTTATCATCTGCTACATACTGACCACCTAATAGATCAACAACTTCTCTGTAGTGCTCACCTTTATAATATCTCAAATCAAGACCTCCTGTGATTGTCAAGTTTGATGCTAGTTCAGTATTTAAAGATGAAAGGATTCCATACCAATTGTGGTTATTTCTTGAAGCTCTAATGACAGCATCAGAACCTTTTGCTCCATTTGCAATATTTTCTTGAACAATTTTATCAAAGTCAATTTGTCCATTGATCTTGTACTCATCTGAGTAGAATTTACTACTTCCTGATCCAAATGCTCCTGTACCACCACCTTGTGCAAAAGATACATAAGCTGATGTTGAAATATCTGTTCTGTCTGAAACAGTCCAGTAGTGATTCAATGAAATTTGAGGCTTATGATAAAAATTTCTTCTTAAGCTAAACTCTTCACCATTCTTGTATCCCCAGTCTGAGTTATATCTCGTTCCAAAGTTTGGATCTTCAAAAACAGAAATTGATTGTTGAGTTGATCTTTGATCATGCTCTTGAGGCGCACCAAAAGCAGTAAATGACAATTGGTGGTTCATATTGATTCTCTTAGAGATATTTACAAAGTATGACCATCCTTCAAAAGCCGTAGCATCGATGTATCCATCACCAGTAGTGTGAGATCCTGATACAGTCATTGCCCAGCCATTCTCATTTAATCCTGTAGAAGCTGTAAATGCTTTTTTCTGATATCCATTATTACCAACACCGTAGAATACCTTTCCTCCTTGCTCAGCATCCGTAGTTTTTGTTAGGATGTTAATTGTACCACCAATAGAAGGTACAGCTACTTTAGCTGCTCCAAGTCCTCTTTGTACTTGCATAGTACGAGTTACATCTGAAAGACCAGCCCAGTTTGACCAGTATACACGACCATTTTCCATATCGTTTACTGGTACACCATTAATCATTACAGCTACATTTTCTGAGTTGAAACCACGAATGTTCACACGTGCATCACCCCATCCACCACCAGATTTGGTAGCGTAGATACCAGGAGTAGATTTTAAGATTTCAGGAAACTCTTGAGTACCAAGTTTTTCTTCAATCAACTCTGGTTTAATAGTAGAAACAGCAACTGGTGTTTTACGATCAATTGCTACAGATGCGAGTACTTCTACCTCTGCTAGACCAATGACATCAGTCTTCAAATAAATCTCCCCTAAATCTATTTTACTTAATTCTGCAGGATTAACACTTACAGTCTTCTCCTGTTTTGTCATTCCCACAGAAGAAATTTGAATTGTTATCTGTCCAGATTGACTAGTTTGAAGCGTAAATCTTCCTTCAAGATCTGTTGACGCTCCAATTGTAGTTCCTTTAATTACTACTGAAGCACCAATAATTGCTTCGCCAGTTCCTTCTTCCAATACCAAGCCTGTGATACTTGCATTTTGCGCAAATAGATTATGCGTCAAAAAGATTAGAAAAAGTGTGATAAATCTTTTCATCAGTTAGAAAAAGTTATTTAGTCTTTAAGAATAAATTGAATTTCATTTGAAAACATTGCAAAACTAAACAGCCTTTAACGCTGATTCAATAACACTTACTCACCAATAGTAAAACAACAAAAAACAATAAGATTGACACTAAACCTCATCTCAAACAATCTATTCAAGCACAAAAAAACAAGTGTATTCAATGTTATGCAGTAACAGTTTTACGTCAATAGTAAAATCTAAAAAGTATTAATGAATATAAATTTTTTGTTAACTGAATTAACTATTCTGCGAAAAAACAGAAATAATACAATAAAAAAAGCAGCTAGTATATACATACTAGCTGCTTATTACTTTTATAAGTAAACTTTATGAAAATTCGAATTAGTTTTTCACCTCTTCAAAATCTACATCAGTTACATCATCATCTTTGTCAGAAGAAGCACCTGCGCCATTAGCACCTGCACCACCTGCTGCTGCATTTGGATCAGCACCAGGAGCACCTTCAGCACCACTAGCTTGGTACATCTCTTGAGAAGCTGCTTGCCATGCTGCATTCAATGATTCCATAGCAGTATCAATTTTAGCAAGATCTTGAGATTTGTGTGCTTCTTTCAATTCGTTCAAAGCAGACTCAATAGCTGTTTTGTTACCTTCTGAAAGTTTGTCACCAAATTCTTTCAATTGCTTCTCTGTTTGGAAAATCAAAGCATCAGCTTCGTTGATTTTCTCAACTCTTTCTTTAGCTGTTTTATCAGCCTCTTCGTTAGCTTTCGCTTCTTGCTTCATTTTCTCGATTTCCTCGTCAGTCAAACCTGAAGAAGCTTCGATACGGATTTTTTGCTCTTTGTTTGTTGCTTTGTCTTTAGCAAGTACATGCAAAATACCGTTAGCATCAATATCGAACGTTACTTCAATTTGAGGCACACCTCTTGGTGCTGGTGGAATTCCATCTAAGTGGAAACGACCAATTGTTTTGTTATCGTTAGCCATCGGACGCTCACCTTGAAGAACGTGAATCTCTACTGAAGGCTGGTTATCAGCTGCAGTTGAGAATGTTTGTGACTTCTTCGAAGGAATTGTAGTGTTTGCCTCGATCAATTTAGTGAATACACCACCCATTGTTTCGATACCCAATGAAAGTGGAGTAACATCAAGAAGCAATACGTCTTTTACTTCACCTGTCAATACACCACCTTGGATAGAAGCACCAATTGCAACTACTTCATCAGGGTTAACACCTTTAGAAGGCTTCTTACCGAAGAACTTCTCTACTTCCTCTTGTACTTTAGGGATACGAGTAGAACCACCTACCAAGATTACTTCATCGATATCTGAAGCAGAAAGACCTGCATCGCTCAAGGCTTTTCTACATGGCTCCATTGATCTTCTGATCAATGAGTCAGATAGTTGCTCGAACATTGCTCTTGAAAGTGATTTTACTAAGTGTTGAGGCACACCGTCAACTGGCATAATATAAGGCAAGTTGATTTCAGCATTAGAACCTGAAGAAAGCTCAATTTTAGCTTTTTCAGCTGCTTCTTTCAAACGTTGCAATGCCATTGGGTCTTTTCTTAGGTCGATTGTTGGGAAGTCTTTTTGGAACTCCTCTGCCAACCAGTCGATGATTACTTTATCGAAGTCATCTCCACCAAGGTGAGTATCACCATTTGTAGAAAGTACTTCAAATACACCATCACCTAATTCCAATACTGAAATATCGAAAGTACCACCACCAAGGTCAAATACTGCGATTTTCTTGTCAGAATCCGCTTTATCCATTCCGTATGCCAAAGCTGCTGCTGTTGGCTCGTTGATGATACGTTTTACTGTCAAACCAGCAATCTCACCTGCTTCTTTTGTTGCTTGTCTTTCAGCATCGTTAAAGTAAGCTGGTACAGTTACTACTGCTTCTGTAACTTCAGTTCCCAAGTAGTCTTCAGCAGTTTTCTTCATTTTTTGAAGAATGATTGCAGAAATCTCTTGTGGAGTATATAATTTGTCGTCAATCTTTACACGTGGAGTATCGTTTGGACCTGCTTCAACGCCATAAGCAACTTGTCCAATCTCGTTGTTTGCTTCAGAATATTTTTTACCCATAAAACGTTTTACTGAAGCAACCGTTTTTGTAGGGTTTGTAATCGCCTGACGTTTTGCTGGATCTCCAACTTTTCTTTCTCCGTTATCCAAGAAACCAACAATTGAAGGAGTCGTTCTTCTACCTTCTGAGTTAGGGATTACAACTGGCTCGTTACCTTCCATTACGGCAACGCATGAGTTGGTAGTTCCTAAGTCGATACCAATAATTTTTCCCATGATTAATTAAGCGTTATATAAAGTGAATATTTTAAATCTAAACAAAGTATCCTATTCAGATACATGGACTCCTAGAACAAGGCACGTGCCAATAGAAAAAAAACTTTTTTTTGTGTCATAATGTCATCGCTCATTCAATAGCTGTCAGACATCATGAATCATCGACATTCAATTTGTCAGTTTTTAATTTCTAACTATTGTTCAATTCTGACTTAATAGATTAAAATCTTTACCGTATGCCAAAACACATTTTCTATGGAAATGAAAAAAGCCTCCTTAAATAATTAAGGAGGCTATCATTCTTTACTCTAAAAAGTAATTATTTTTTCTTTGCCCAGCTATCTCTCAAACCTACTGTACGGTTAAAGATCAACTTCTCGGCTGTGCTATCTTTATCTACATTGAAGTAACCCATTCTTTGGAATTGGAAACTATCTAATGGTTTTACCTCTGCAAGACTAGGCTCAATCTTCGCGTTTGAAATGACTGTCAAAGAATCAGGATTCAAGAAGTCTTTAAAATCTTTCTCTTTGTGTCCGTCAGGAGCTTCATCATTAAATAAACGATCATAAAGGCGAACTTCTGCATCTAAAGCATGAGCTGCTGACACCCAATGTAGCGTACCTTTCACTTTACGTTGTGAAGCTTCTGTTCCACTTCCTGAACGGCTATCTGCATCATAGGTACAGTGAATTTCTGTAATGTTTCCATCAGCATCTTTCACTACAGACTCTCCTTTGATGATATAAGCATTTTTCAGACGAACTTCTTTACCTAATGTCAGACGGAAGAATTTACGGTTAGCTTCTTCCTTAAAGTCTTCACGTTCGATGTAAAGAACTTTACTGAATGGTACTTTTCTACTTCCAGAATTTTCATCTTCTGGGTTATTTTCAGCATCCAACCACTCTTCTTCTCCTTCTGGGTAATTATCAATCACCAATTTCACAGGATCAAGAACTGCCATTACACGGTCTGCCACTTTATTCAAATGTTCACGAACAGAGAACTCTAGTAAAGCAACATCAATTACATTTTCACGACGACCTACACCAATTGTTTTTGCAAAGTTACGAATTGACTCTGGCGTATATCCGCGACGACGCAAACCTGAAATTGTAGGCATACGAGGATCATCCCATCCTGATACAGCTCCAATTTCTACCAATTGCATCAACTTACGCTTAGACATTACAGTATAGCTCAAGTTCAAACGTGCAAATTCTCTTTGCGAAGGTTTGATTCCTCCATCATAAATTTGCTCCAAGAACCACTCATACAATGGTCTGTGTACTTCAAACTCAAGTGTACAAATAGAGTTTGTAATTCCTTCAATATAATCTGATTGTCCGTGAGCATAATCATACATTGGATAAATATGCCATTTATCTCCTGTACGGTGATGACTCTTATTTATGATACGGTACATTAAAGGATCACGCATATGCATGTTTGGAGAAGCCATATCAATTTTGGCACGAAGAACAGCAGCTCCTTCTGGTAGTTCACCATTCTTCATTTTCTCAAACATTGCTAAGTTTTCCTCAACAGGTCGGTCACGGAACGGACTTGCTGTACCTGCAACCGTAGGTGTTCCTTTTTGTGATGCAATTACTTCTGCAGACTGCTCGTCTACATAAGCTTTACCATCTTTGATCAATTTGACAGCCCAAGTGTAGAGCTGATCAAAATAATCAGAAGTATATTTTACATCTCCATCCCATTGGAATCCTAGCCATTTCACATCTTCTTTAATGGCATCTACATATTCCTGTTCTTCTTTAGATGGATTGGTATCGTCAAAACGAAGGTTACATTTTGCCTGGTACTTCTGAGCCAATCCGAAGTTCAAACAAATAGACTTCGCATGTCCGATATGCAAATATCCATTAGGTTCTGGAGGGAAACGAGTATGTACTACCCCACCATGTTTTCCTTCTTTGAGTTCGTCTTCAATGATCGACTCAATAAAATTCAGCGAACTATTATTTTCTTCTGCTGAATGATTTGTCTCATTATGGCTCATATGCAAAAATTTAAAACTGTGATCTGCAAAATTAGAAATTACAACCTAAAGCTTTACTGATCATTGGCACTTTTTTTCCTCAATTTTGGCAGTACCACCTCAATACAAAAGCTTTTAAAATAAAAAACCGTCTCTTCTGTAAAAAGAGACGGCTAAAGACAATTTTTTTTCAGATTTCTTACTGACCAAATGCCATTGATTTCAATTCGAAGTTGAAACCTGCTTGAACAAGTTCATCATACTTGTCTGGGATGAAAGTATAATAATAGGCTCCTTTTTTAGAAACACCTTTTTGTTTTTCATCCAATTTGATCAAAAGATTTGTAGCCAATATCTTTTTACGGAAGTTACGTTTATCAAACTGCTTCTGGTGAATTGCTTCATAAAGCGATTGCAGTTCTGGCAAAGTAAATTTCTCAGCCAATAACTCGAATCCGATAGGTTGGTATCTTGATTTTCTTCTCAATTTACCCCAAGATTTCTGTATCATGTCTTCATGGTCAAACATCAATCGAGGTAAATCTGTAATAGGGAACCAAGCAGCCTGCTTATCTTCTAAAACGGCCTGGTCATATAGGTCAGCTTTTACCAAAGCATAATATACAATTGAAACTACACGGTCAGTAGGATCACGATCAACTTCTCCAAAAATGGAAAGTTGTTCCATATAAATATTATCTAGTCCCGTTTGTTTCTTCAATACACGGGAAGCCGCTTCATCCAATGATTCCCCTGCATGCAAGAACCCTGTCGCTAAACCCCAAGCACCTTTGTATGGATCCTGCTTTCTTCTTGACAAAAGAACTTTTAGCGTTCCTTTCTCATATCCGAAGATCACACAATCTAATGCTAATAACGGTCTGTAGGCACTTTCATAATATAAATTGCTCATAGGGATTTCTTTTATCTAGAGAGTAGTTTAATCTATAGAGTTTCGAATGCAAATATAACAAATACCCAAGCAAACTTAGAGGTCAAGCTTTACTATTCGCTATAAAAATGTGATTATTTCGCAAAAAATAACTCAATCCTACTATAAACTCCATTAATACAATTATACAATTAATTTATATAAATTTTAAGTCGTAAAAGTTATATTTTGTTTAATTCCTCTCTATGTAAAACACAGGTAAAAGTAGTACAAAACCATTTAAACACCTGATTTACTGAAGAAATCTTATTCATAATGATTTAACTCTGCCTTTGTTTTTTCTCTAGTATACTTCCATCTATTGTGTGTCCAAAGCCAATTTTCAGGCTGTTCTCTGATCACTTTTTCACACTCTTCAGCATACTTCTTGACAATGTTATGCTTATTCTTTTCGTAAGGTCCTTCAGAAAGTTTTACAAATTCTACGGTGTAATAACCTCTTTTTTCCTTCAAAACCTTTACAAAATAAGCTGGATAGTTTGTTGAAACAGCTATTCTGTCTGCACCAGTAAAGAATGGAGTATCCAATCCCATGAATTCTGTCCAGTATTTCGGGCTACTTCTGTGAGGAGCTTGGTCTGCAACCATCACAAAGCCTCTCTGAACACTTCTTCTAGATATGATTTCTCGAAAAACTTTATCCATTGGTATTGGCTTTCCATCAAATTTGGAACGGACAGAAATCATAAGCTTGTCAAAGAATTTGTTGGATAAAGTCTTATAAACTGCATCCATCGGCTTGGATAGTTGTGCAGAACCTCCCTGTAAAATCCATTCCCAGTTTCCTTGATGTGAAGCCATGATGATAATAGAATACCCTTTATCAAATTCTGCTTCCACTATTTCTTTATTAAGAAACCTCACTCTTTTCACTATTTCTGATTCTGAAATGGTAATTCCTTTAACGACTTCCATTCCTAAATCGGATAAATGACGGTAAAATTTCTTAAGAATTTCCTTATGTTCTTTATCTGACTTATCGGGAAATGCTTTTTGAATATTTTGAAGGGCTACCTTTCTTCTGTAGCGTAGAATGTAAGCTATAAATAAATATAAAAAATCAGCTTTGAGATATAATACCCACAAGGGTAATCGAGATATAAGTTTTAAGAACCACATAAACATCTAATCGTAATCGATCTAAACCTTTGATGAATTACGGAAAAGTCTCAAAAAAGTTGAATTACAGTCCAAATAAGTACACAAAAAATCATATAAAAGAAAAGCCCGAACAATAATGTTCGGGCTTTGTATAGATGAGAAAGTGAGAATTATTCTCCTTTCTTTTGTCCACCTCTTTTGTTGCGTTGGCCACCACGGTTACCACCACGGTTGCCACCACGGCCACCACGGTTACCACCTTTTTGACCACCACGACGGTTATCTCTCTTACCAGCATCTGGGTTCAATGAAAGATCACGCTTACCGTAAACCTCACCTTTGAAGATCCAAACTTTGATACCGATGATACCGTATACTGTCAAAGCTTCAGACAAAGCGTAGTCGATGTCCGCTCTCAAAGTATGCAAAGGAATACGTCCCTCTTTATACATTTCAGTACGAGCCATCTCAGCACCACCAAGACGTCCAGAAACTTTAACTTTGATACCTTTTGCACCTAGACGCATAGCGTTAGCAATTGCTTGCTTCATAGCTCTACGGTAAGATACACGGTTTTGAAGTTGTTGAGCGATAGACTCACCTACCAATTTCGCATCCGTTTCAGGTCTCTTGATCTCGAAGATATTGATTTGGATATCTTTTCCAGTCAATTTCTTCAATTCTTCTTTTACCTTGTCTACTTCAGCACCCGCTTTACCAATCACAACACCCGGACGAGCAGTGTGAATAGTCAAAGTGATACGCTTAAGCGTACGCTCGATAACCACTTTAGAGATACCTGCTCTTGGGTTAGGAATACGAGCTGCAAGATATTTTCTGATTTTCTCGTCTTCAACTAGTTTGTCTGAGAAGTCTTTACCACCGAACCAGCTTGACTCCCAGCCTCTGATGTATCCTAGTCTAAGACCAATTGGATTTACTTTTTGTCCCATTGAAACTGTGTTTTATTAGTTATCTGATTCGTTTTCGTCTTTCACTTGGATATCGATCAAAGACTCAGAAGCTGAATCGATCACCAATGTTACATTGTTAGATCTTTTACGGATTCTGTGTGCTCTACCTTGTGGAGCTGGACGGAATCTTTTCAAAGTTCTACCTTGAGTAACGAAGATCTCTTTTACGAAAAGATCTGCATCTTCGATAGACTCATCTGGGTTTTTAGCTTCCCAGTTTGCAACTGCAGATAACAACAGTTTTTCAACAAGAGGAGCACCTGCTTTACGCTCGAACTTCAAGATGTTCAAAGCATCAACAACTTTTGCTCCGCGGATCGAATCCACTACAAGACGCATCTTACGTGGAGCGATCGCACATTTATTTAATTTAGCTACTGCTTCCATTATCTCTTACCTTTGTCTTTTTTGTTGATGTGACCTCTGAAGTTACGAGTAGGAGCAAATTCACCTAATTTGTGACCTACCATGTTTTCAGTTACATAAACAGGAATAAATTTGTTTCCGTTGTGTACGGCAAAAGTATGTCCGATGAAATCAGGAGAGATCATTGATCTTCTTGACCAAGTTTTGATAACTTGTTTCTTTCCTGAAGCATCCATCGCCTCGATTTTGCTTTCAAGGCGGAAATCAATATATGGTCCTTTTTTTAATGATCTAGCCATTATTTCTTAGATTTTCTTGATACGATCAACTTATCAGAGTACTTGTTTTTCTTTCTAGTTTTTTGACCTTTAGCGTAAAGACCATTTCTAGAACGTGGGTGACCTCCTGAAGATTTACCTTCACCACCACCCATTGGGTGATCTACTGGGTTCATTGCCACACCTCTTGTTCTTGGACGAACACCTAACCATCTGCTACGTCCTGCTTTACCAAGACGAACGTTCATGTGGTCTCCGTTAGAAACTGTACCGATTGTTGCGTAACAAGTTACTAGAACCAATCTTGTTTCACCTGAAGGCAACTTGATAGTTGCATACTTTCCTTTTCTACCCAACAACTGAGCGTATCCACCTGCAGAACGTACCATAGAAGCACCTTTACCTGGTTTCAACTCGATGTTGTGGATGATTGTACCTACAGGAATCTTCGACAATGGAAGAGCATTACCTACATCAGGAGTAGCTTCTTCGCCAGACATCAATGTTTGTCCAACTTGAAGACCTTCTGGTGCGATAATATAAGTTTTCTCTCCGTCAGCGTATTCCAACAATGCAATACGAGCTGTACGGTTTGGATCGTATTCGATACCAACTACTGTAGCAGCAACACCGTGCTTGTTTCTTTTGAAATCAATGATACGGTATCTCTTCTTGTGTCCACCACCGATATAACGAGCAGTCATTTTACCAGTGTTGTTACGACCACCTGATCGTTTCTTTGGAGCCAATAGAGATTTCTCCGGTGTGCTTTTTGTAATCTCCTCAAATGTAGGGGCAATTCTATGACGTTGCCCTGGAGTTACTGGTCTTAACTTCTTAACACCCATTTTTTAAAGATAATTTTGCTATTACTGTCCCTCGTTAGGAACAATACACAACAATGAAAAACTAATTTATTTAAAGAACGGCTTAAGTCTCTAGTGAGGAATAGCCGTTCACTCAAATCGCTTAAAGATTTTCGTATACGTCGATGATATCACCTTCCGCTACAGTAACATAAGCTTTTTTGTAAGCTGAAGTTCTGCCTTCAAGGATAGCTGTCTTCGTATATTTCACTTTTCTTTCAGCTGGCATGATTACAGTGTTTACTTTTTCTACTGTAACACCGTATTTAGCTTCAATCGCCTGCTTAATTTGAATTTTGTTAGCGTTTTTGTTCACTACGAATCCGTAAACGCCATTTTCATTCATCTCAGCGATTTTCTCTGTTACTAGAGGTTTGATTAAGATTTGCATATCTTTTTTTTCGCTTTAAATGATTAAGCCAATTTTTCAACTGCGCTTTCTACAAAGATTACTTTGTCTGCGTTCAGGATATCGTAAGTATTCAAGTCCGCAGCTACAACTACGTTTGCTTTAGGAACGTTTCTTGAAGACAAGTATACGTTTGCATCGTATTCTGGAAGAACTAGAAGCGTTTTTCCTTCGAATTTCAATGCGTTAAGCACTTCGATGTAAGCTTTTGTTTTAGGAGCCTCAAAAGTGAATGCTTCAACAACTGCAACGTTGTTTTCAGTAGCTTTGTAAGACAATGCTGACTTACGAGCCAATTCTTTCACTTTTTTGTTCAATTTGAAGCCATAGTTTCTTGGTCTTGGACCAAAAACACGTCCTCCACCTCTGAAAACTGGAGATTTGATTGAACCTGCACGAGCTGTACCTGTTCCTTTTTGCTTCTTGATCTTTTTAGTAGAACCTGTAATTTCAGCTCTCTCCTTAGCTTTGTGAGTTCCTTGTCTTTGGTTAGCCAAGTATTGTTTCACGTCCAAGTAGATCGCGTGATCTTTAGGCTCAATACCAAATACCGCTTCAGGAAGAGTTACAGTTCTACCTGTTTCAGCGCCTTGAATATTAAGTACTGCTAATTCCATGTTTTAAATTACTTTTCGATGATCACGTAAGAATTTCTCGCTCCAGGGATCGCACCGCTCAAAAGAATCAAATTCTCTTCAGCATAAAGTTTGATCACTCTTAGGTTTTGAACCGTTACACGCTTACCACCCATACGGCCTGCCATACGTAGACCTTTGAATACACGTGAAGGAGTCGAACAAGCACCAATGGCACCTGGCGCTCTTAGACGGTTGTGCTGACCGTGAGTAGCTTGACCTACACCACCGAAACCATGTCTCTTAACAACACCTTGGAAACCTTTACCTTTTGAAGTACCAGCTACATCAACGAATTCGCCTTCTTCAAATACTTCCTCAAGCTTAAGCTCTTGTCCAAGTGTGAACTCACCTTCTACATTTCTGAACTCAACCAACTTTTTCTTTGGAGTAGTACCTGCTTTCGCGAAGTGACCTTTCAAAGCTGCTGGCGTTCTTTTTTCTTTTCTTTCGTCAAAACCAACTTGGATCGCGTTGTATCCGTCAGTTTCCTCAGTTCTAACCTGAGTGATTACGTTAGGACCAGTTTGAATCAACGTACAAGCTACATTCTTGCCGTTTTCATCAAAAATACTAGTCATCCCGACTTTTTTACCAATTAATCCAGGCATCCTATTAAATAATTAATTTGTTAAACGTGATAGGTTTTCCACGTCTTTTCATAAGCAGCGGACAAACAAAAACCCGTTAAGCTTCGATAGCTTTAACGAGCTGAGTATCATGCTTTAGCTTTTGAAAAGCTCATAAAATGAGTCGCAAAGGTAGAGGATTTATTTTTCTCTATCAAGCTAACTCTCTGTTTTTTTAATGCTTCGGCTTTATATTTTCACAAAAATTCGACTGAAATTTCCTATTATTTCAACTCTAGCATTAAAAAAGAGGATTTTTCGACAGGAAATCTTCGCTCTGTACTTTTTCTTAAATCAGATTTATTAACTTTCGAACACTTAGTTGAAAGAAAAAGACTACTGCCCAAACTCATACTTTAATATTTTTATGGCTAAAACATTGTTCCGACTACTAACTATTGTTTTCATCTGTCATTCATTTTTTGGAATGGCTCAAAAAGCACAATTAAAGTCTAGTCAACGCTACTACCAAGAAGGTGAATACGCAAAAGCACTTCAAAAAATAGAAGGTAAAGTAACTAAGCGTAATCAACGAAAATCTCCATATGCATACGCTGTTCTTTCTTTATACAAAGCAAGATATGAGCAAGCGATGGGAAATACGGATTTTGAAGTATCGCTTACAGAAGCTATTGACTATTTCCAAGAATATAAAGAGCGTCAGCCGCTAGCTTATGCTATCAGTTTGCTTACGGCTTCTGAGTTATATTTAAAATACTCAGATATTCACTCTGCAGACTCTTACCTTAAAGAAGCTGAAGCTATAATCAACCCGATAAAAGATAAAGGTGCTTTTTGGGATAAGAGATTCGAAGAAAAATATCTACTCACCAAAATTGGTATTGCAAAAAGCAAAGGTCATTACAATGATGCATCTTTTCTTACCCCAAGGCTTCAAGAAGTAAGTCAAGGGAATATCACTTCACAAGAGAAGATTTTTTCATTGCTTGACGGAAAAGTCAAAACTCAGAAAGTTTTAGGTAGAGCTGCGAGAGAACGTAAACGTAATTATGCGCATACCCTCACATTGGAAGGTGAAATCCTTAGACTTCATGGAAATTATGAGTTGGCTAACATTACGCTCAAAGATGGACTAGAATGGATTAAGAAAGCTTTAGGGAAAAATGATCCTGCTTACGCTATTCATTACCATGAGTATTTGATGAATCAATTAGATAAGGGGATTGATGATTTGGCACTGAAAAAAGAATTTGAAAAAAACCTCTTTAAAGCAGAAAGAGTACTTGGACTTATTCATCATGAATACTTAAAAATTCATGAAGACATTATTTCCTATTATTCATCTCATGCTTTTTCAGCCAAAAGAAATAAACAATGGTGGGAAATCAACCATAACATCACAAAGTACTATGGTAGAGAAACTCCTTATTATTCTACTGGAGTTCGTCTGGATGCGTTAAATGACTATCAGAATAAAAACTATAAAAGTTCTAGAAGAAAATTACTTCGTCTGATTAATGACATTCAAAAAACACCCGACAATCACGAAGAAAAATTAAAGGTTCTTGAACTACTATATAAAGTATCTGTAGCTACTGATGAATTGCAAGCTGCCAAAACATATCAGAATCAACTTTTAGATTTCCAAAAATTACAGCTTGGTGAAGAATCTCTGCTTTATCATATGACAAAAACAGAGCAAGCTCTTCATCTTATGCAATACACCAATGAGTTTGATCACGCAGATTCTATCTACCACACACATTTCAATGAGAATGTAAAAGGTTTGCTATTACCGACTCATAAAGACTACACTGCATTTGTTGAGGGTTACGCAAACTTCTCTGAAATGATTGGAAACTTTACAGAAGCGCTAAGTCTTTCTAAAGAGATTGAAGATATTAAAAGAAGTAAATACGGTACTGACCATTTAAGGTATGCATCTGGTTTGAACCAACTTGCTGATGTAGAAATCAAGATTGGAAAGTATGAAGAAGCGGACTCTCTTTTAGAAAGAGGTTTAAACATCTTTAATGATCAATCTTATCGAAGAGGAACTTTCAATGAAGATCATGCAGCTTTATTAGAAACAGCCGCTCGTTACAATGCCTTATTAGGGCTTTACGACCAAGCTCAATCCTACTTAAATAAATCTGAAAGATTAAGTAAACGTATACCAAAAGCTTCAGCGAATTCGTCTAACATTGCCGTTCGTACACAGCTTTATATTCACACTGAAAAATATTCAGAAGCTCAAGAATTACTTGAAGAAACGATTAAAATAAGAAAGGAAAGATACGGAGATAGTAGCCGTTTCCTTATCGAACCTTATGGACAGTTTGCCGAATTAGAATACATCAGAGGTAATTATACAGCTGCAGATTCAATGGCAGAGCTTACTCATAAGCTTAGTCTTGAAACTTTTGGTGAAGGTAGTTTGCCTTTATCTCCTATTCTTCAGACGATGGCAAATATCAAAACTGCCATTGGAGACTATAAGACATCTCAAGAACTTATCAGAAAATCCTTAGCCATCTTAACGGAGGCATATGGAGAAAATCACGTTCAAGTAGCACAAGCCTACACTGAACTAGCCTTAGTAAGTTTGTATGAAGGAAGTGATCCTGAAACCGTACAGCCATACTTCCAGAAAGCTGTTGATATCATCGAAAATCAATTAGGTAGCGACACTCCAATGTACGCTTCGGCTCTGAGAAATCTCGCCCTTAACGAGATAGAAACAAAGAACTATGACGAAGCAAGAAACCTATTGCTTGTAGCTCAGAAAATTTTCACTGAAAAACTAGGTACAGCCAAAAACACCTATTCAGCGAATATTGAAATGATTTTGGGTGACCTTGAAACAAAAGTTGGTACTGATTTCGAAAAAGCCCTAAATCACTACTTGCATGCGAAAGGAACTTATTCATCTATTTTCTCTAAGAATCACCCACTTTATGTAGATGCTCAAGCTAATGTTGGAAGAGCTTATTACAACTTGGATAATCTAAAGAAAGCTAGAAAGTATACCGAGAAAACGCTTAAACAATACGATACCTTTATCAAGAAATATTTCCCTGCGCTTACCAGTAGAGAAAAAACACAGTATTGGTTAAAGATCAAAGACGACTTCGAATTCTACAGTAATTTAAGTGTTCAAAATCCGAAGAATAAAAAGATGTTAGCCAATATGTATGCAAATACATTGGAAACTAAATCTCTACTGCTGGATGCTTCTAAAAAAATACGTCAGAAAATCTTAGCTAGTAATGACAGTATCCTAATTGAGCAATACAGTACATGGGAAAACAAGAAGGCTGAACTTGTTAAACTGTTAGCACTTTCACAAGATGATGCTCAACAACTGGAGCAAACACCAAAGCAACTAGAAAAAGAAATCAATGATCTGGAAAAAGAATTAAGTAAACGTTCTGGTCTGTTTTCTAAGAAAAAGAAAAGACGTACAAGCTGGAAGGATGTTCGTAAGTCTTTAGCAAAAGATGAAACTGCAATCGAACTGATCCGATTCAGACACTTTGACAAAGTATTTACAGACTCTGTTGTATATGCTGCAATGGTCGTTAACCCTACTGGGCAAGCTCAGATTGTTGAATTACCCGATGGAAATTATCTTGAAAAAGAAGGGTTAGGGTATTATAGAACCTGTATTGAGTTCGAATTAAAAGACACCGATTCATACACTAGATATTGGGAGCCAATTGCTAAAAGAATAAACGAGAATAATACGATTTATTTATCGGCTGAGGGAGTTTACAACCAAATGAACTTGGAAGCACTTTTAGCAGAAGACTCAAAATATGTCCTGGATCGAAATCATATTTCTCTGATTAGTTCTACCAAAGACCTTATTGATAATGCTAAAAAACCAGATGAAGTAATCAATCCTAATGTAAACGAGATTGCATTATTTGGTAATCCTGTATTCTACAATGATCTAAGTGAAGAAGAGTACGATCAATACACGAACAGACGAATCACACAGCTTCCAGGTACATTAGCTGAGGTAAAAAGGATTCAAGACCTTCTTTCACAATCTGGAAACACAAACAACTTGTTTATCCATAAAGAAGCAACAGAAGAAGCCGTTAAGAAAGTAAAAAGTCCTAAAGTATTCCATATTGCAACGCATGGTTTCTTCCTTGAAGATGAAGACAAACTCCAAAGTGATGACAATATTCTTACTCAAGGTAAAGAAGCTACAAACCCACTTCTACGTTCTGGACTGCTACTCACAAATGCTGGTCCTTTAATGGATGAAGGGAATGTTTACGAATTTAACAAAGAGGAAGCAATCCTTACCGCTTACGAAGCAATGAGCCTAGACCTTGACGAAACGGAACTTGTCGTATTGAGTGCATGTGAAACAGGTCGAGGTGATGACAAAGTAGGTGAAGGAGTTTATGGTCTTCAACGTGCATTTATTGTAGCTGGAGCCAATGCCATTATCATGAGTTTGTTTGAAGTATCAGATGAAGCAACACAAGAACTCATGTCAAACTTCTACAGAAACTGGTTAGAAGATAACATGGAGAAGAAATCAGCTTTCGTTCTTGCAAAAAAACAGCTTAGAGAAAAATTTGATGCACCAAAATACTGGGCACCATTCATTATGGTTGGAGGTATTTAATGATAAAATCAATACTAAAAAGAAAGGCTTGAACCGAAAGTTCAAGCCTTATTTTTTTGATATAAACGAGTCTCAATTTGATGCAATTGGTGAAAAACGAGTAAAACCTAATTCCCCATTTAAACTTTGAATAAGGAAATTTGGGTGTGCTCCATTCAATAGAAATACTTCAATGTTCTGATCGAAGCAAATTTTAACCGCACTTATTTTAGAGGTCATTCCTCCTGTACCCAAACCATTTTCCCTTTCTTCAATATATTGATCGACAGTATCCAATTCATGTACTTCCCGAATCAATTGTGCCTCTGAGTATAAATTCGGATTTTTATCAAATAGTCCTTCAACATCTGAAGCTATAATCAACTTCTCGGCACTCACCAGTGTAGCTACCAAGGCTGAAAGCTTGTCATTATCCCCTAAAATCAACTCTTCTACCGCTACGGTATCATTTTCATTGAATACAGGAATAAAACCATGCATTAGAAGTTCATTGACTGTATTACGGGTATTCTTCTTCGATTCCTCATTATCAAAATCTTTATATGTCATCAGACATTGTGCTACTTTCAACCCAAAGTCTGCAAAAACTTCAGCATAAATCTGAAGCAATTTGGGTTGTCCAATAGCAGATAAAGCTTGCTTTGAGGGAAGTTGATTTGAATCCCATGCGGAAAGATTGATAAACTGACGTGCCGTAGCTACTGCTCCCGATGACACAATGATAATATCATAAGTATCTCTCAGTTCTATAAGTTGCCTAGCAATATCTTCAATCTTACCTCTCGAAATACGGTCAGTTCCTGCTGTTAGTGTTGAAGTCCCTACTTTAAGTACAATCCTTGGTTTTCTCATTAGCCTCTTATTTGTCCTTCTCCATCTACAAACCACTTATTAGAAACTAATTGCCCCATTCCTACAGGACCTCTAAAATGTAGTTTTTGAGTACTAATAGCGATTTCAGCACCAAAACCGAGCTGTCCGCCATCCGTAAATCGTGAAGAAGCATTATGATATACAGCAGCACAATCAACTCCATACTGGAAAATCTGTGCTTTATCTCTATTATTTGTCACAATTACTGCTGAATGCCCACCCGAATATTCATTGATTTTCTCGATTGCATTTTCTAGCGTATCAATCTGACTAAAAAGTATTTTTTCGGATAAAAATTCTTCAGACCAAACCTCATCCCCTTCAACTACATTCAATCGAGTATCTAATTGATCAATCGTATGATCTGCTAGTACATTCAAGCCCATTTCTTTCGCTTTTGTCACTAGCTTTTCGAGTTTCACTTCCAACTCAGGTATTGAGCTATTCAACAATACTTTATCAATAGCATTACATACACTCAAACGGCTCTTACCATTCAAAACCAAATCTATTGCCATATCAAAATCCGCTTCATCATCGATATAGACAAAGTTATTTCCTCTACCACTAATCAATAATGGGACATTTGTAGTAGACTTGATATAATTGATTAAACCCTCTCCTCCTCTTGGAATAATAAGGTCAAGTTTGTGTGTATTTTCTGCAAGTAACTTTTGTGTAGTTGCTCTATCAATATCCAAATACTGTACATAGTCTGTAGAAACATCATTTTGCACTAAGGCTTGATGCCATAATTTCACTAAATACAGGTTTGAATTCTTTGCTTCTTTACCACCTTTTAAAAGAATTTTATTCCCTGCCTTAAATGCGCTCACTGCTGCCTCAATTGTCACATCAGGACGAGATTCATAAATAATTAGAATTGTACCGAAAGGCACTACTCTATTCTCCACCTTCATTCCATTAGGATGTGTATAAGCATGAAGAACTGTTCCGACAGGGTCATCTTGAAGCATTACTTCATCTACAGAAACAGACATTCCCTTCACTTTACCTTCATCAACCTTCAAACGGTCAACTAATGTAGCATCCAAGGAAGCCGCTCCTTCTAAATCCCTCTGATTTTCAGCAATAATCTCTTGCTTGTGCTTCAACAGCAAAGTAGACAGGTCTCTTAAAACATTATTCTTTTTGGTAGTAGATATCAACATAGCAATAAAAGTTAGTCACACATTAATATGTTTTCAATACGCTAACCCAAATATAAGACAGATTTCAATTATTGATATTAAATATTAATATTTTTATAATTTTTAGCTTAAATAATTACAATTAACTCAAATAAAAGCAGAAATAATCAGTTACATTTCAAAAAATCAGAATGGATATACAAAGGACTTCTCCTAATCTGAAAAATAAAAAAGCCCCAATAGAAACTTAATTCTATTGGGGCTTCAGTGTATTAGTAAGAAAGATTATTTCTTTCCGCCTTTTTTCTTCTTGTTTTGTGCTTCTTGCTGCTCTTGAGCTGCTTTCATTGCTTCTTGAAGACGAACTTGGAAACCTGATTTCTTCTTGTTTCCACTTGCATTACGTTTTTTGTTCTCTTCCAATTTAGCCAAGATTTTATCTTCGTTGATAAATCTTTTAGCCAAAGTTTGTTGAGAAATTGTAATCAAGTTTGATACGAAGTAGTAGTATGTCAAGGCTGCTGCGAATCCGTTCAATACGAATAAGAACATCACTGGCATTACATAAGACATTGCTTTCATTGGCCCTTGCTGTGCTTGCATACCTGCATTCATCTTGTTATTAAGGTGAGTGTAGATAAGTGTTGAAGCAGTCATCAATAAAGTGAACAATGAAACGTGATCTCCGTAGAATGGAATCTCGAATGGTAAATTCAAGATTGAATCATAAGTTGTCAAATCTTCAGCCCAAAGGAAACTTTGGTGTCTCAAAGGCAAGGCATTCGGGAATAGGTTATACAATGCCAAGAAAATAGGCATTTGGAATAACATAGGAATACACCCACTCAATGGATTTACACCAACTTGTTGGTATAACTTCATTGTTTCCATTTGTACCTTCTGAGGATCATCCTCTCCTACTCTTTCTTTGATCTCATCAATTTGAGGTTTCAATACCTTTGTTTTTGCCATCGACAAGTAAGACTTGTAAGTCAATGGGAAAAGGATTGATTTGATCAACAATACCATGATGAAAATAACTACACCATAGTTTGAAATATATGAAGCTAAAATTTTGAATAGAGGAATGAATGCAATTCGGTTCATCCAACCAAAAATCCCCCAACCCAAATATACGTTTTGTTCAAAACCTGGAGTTACTTCGTCACAGATATCATAATCGTTTGGACCGAAGTAGAATCTGATGTTTCCATCTTTAAAATCTGCGAATGGCACTGAAAGCTGAACATCACCAGTCTTTACAACTGAAGTATCTTTTTCGTTTACAGTCCAAGCTAGGTCTGCATTGTTGAATTGCTTATCTGTAATGATCGAAGAGTTGAAGAATTTCTGCTTCATACTCACCCATCTCAAAGGCTTATCAACAATCACTTGATCATCTCCTGTCGGGTTTTGTGACAAGTAATCAAAGCTATCGTCTGTTGCGTAATAGTTTACAGTAGAACGCATACGGCTTTGCTTCATGTCAGACTCAACCAAACGCATATGATCTACCCAACGGAATGTCACTGCTTCTTTAGTCACGTATGGTTTTAAAGCTGCAAACTCATTCTCATATTGAATGATAAAACCTTCACTTTCCAAACGGTAAGTTCTGTTCAAAACTGGCTTATCACCTGCTCTAAGCGTGAATGTAACCTCGTTTGAATTTGAAGATGATACTTGATAATAAAGTTTGTTTAGGTCAACTTCACCCCACTTATCAGTAGTCACTACTTCAGAAATATTGCTACTTTCCTCTGTAATCAACTTAAGTGTATTGTCATGCTGGTCAGTAAAGTTTTTAAGAAGCACTTCTTTAACTGTACCACCTTTTGTACTCAAAATTACTTTTACATCATTATTTTCAAGTACAATGTCTTTCTCCGTTCCTTGAACCCCCTCAGCAAACAAACCGTATTGGTTTTGCAAAGCTGAATCACTCAAAGTAATCGTATTGTTGCTTTCTGTTGTTTCTGTAGCTGTTTCTGACACAACTGAGGTTGTCTCCTGTACGGCATTGTCTGGTTGTTCTACAGGCTCTGGAGCAAACCAGAACATATAAACCCCCAGCATTGCTGTGATCAGAATAAAACCTAAGGTTTGTTTATTATTCTCCATTTTATTGATAATTACAAAGCTATTTATCCGCTAAGATAAGACAGACTTCCAAAGAAGCTTCTCCTTCCAAGAGGCCAAAGGTACATGATTTTACCTAAAAATCAGATGGAAGGTTTTACTTTACTGAGATATTATATAAAAAAACAGACCTTTCCCCCATAACATTCGAGGAAAGGTCTTTAATCTATGAAGTGATTACTTCTTATTTTCGATTGCTGCTTTGATGAAAGACACAAAAATTGGCTGTGGATTTTCTACTGTAGATTTCAATTCTGGGTGGAATTGAGCTCCTACATAGAATGGATGATCTTCAATCTCTACGATTTCAACCAATCCAGTCTCTGGGTTAATACCCGAAGCAAGCATACCAGCTTTTTCAAATGCCTCAATATAGTTGTTATTGAATTCCCATCTGTGACGGTGTCTTTCGCTTACTTCTGATTTACCATAAATTTTGTGTGCCAATGTTCCTTTTTTCAACTTACAAGGGTAAGCTCCAAGACGCATTGTACCTCCCATTTGTTTGATGGTCTTTTGCTCTTCCATCAAATCAATCACTGGGTTTTTCGTCTCTGGCTCCATTTCTGATGAGTTCGCATCTTTTAGACCTACAACGTCTCTTGCAAATGCAATTACTGAAGCTTGCATACCTAAACAGATACCGAAGAATGGAATTTTGTGTTCACGAGCAAAGCTACATGCGTTGATCTTTCCTTCCATACCACGCTCACCAAAACCTGGTGCAACAAGAATTCCATCAGCTTCACCTAAATACTTTTCTAAGTTTTCAGTGTCCACCAACAACTCTGCCTTCAACCATTCTACAGAAACTTTTGCTTCGTTCATAGCACCTGCGTGCACAAAGCTTTCTGCAATTGATTTATAAGCATCTTGTAACTCTACATATTTACCAACTACTACAATTTTCACATCTGTAGTAGGGTTTTTCAATTTACCTAAGAAATGCTTCCACTTTGACAAATCTGGCTCTTTGTCCATTGGCAAAGCGAATTTCTTCATTACAATCTCATCAAGCTTTTCTTTACGCATCAACAATGGCACATCATAGATTGTCTCTGCATCTCTTGATTCAATCACAGCTTCAAGCTGTACGTTACAGAACAATGAAAGCTTTTTACGCATACCCGAATCGATTGGGTGTTCTGTACGACACACCAATACGTCTGGCTGAATACCTGCTTCTTGCAATTGTTTTACTGAGTGTTGTGTTGGCTTCGTTTTCAACTCACCCGCAGCACTCAAATAAGGCACAAGCGTCAAATGGATATTCATAGCTCTTTGGCTACCCAACTCCAATTTAGCTTGACGAACCGCTTCCAAGAATGGTAGTGCTTCGATATCACCTACACAACCACCAATCTCAGTAATTACGATATCGTAGTTACCTTTTTCTGCAACTTTATAAAAATTGTTTTTGATTTCGTCTGTGATATGAGGAATTACTTGGACTGTTTTCCCTAAGTAATGTCCTTCACGCTCGTTCTTGATTACATTATAGTAAATACGACCAGTAGTAACGTTGTTACTCTGCGAAGTCGGTACGTTCAAGAATCTTTCGTAGTGTCCCAGATCCAGATCGGTTTCAGCACCATCATCTGTTACATAGCACTCACCGTGCTCGTATGGATTCATTGTTCCTGGGTCAACGTTTAAGTATGGGTCAAATTTTTGGATAGTGACCGAATACCCTCTTGCTTGAAGCAACTTCCCAAGAGATGCTGAAATAATTCCTTTACCTAATGAAGAGGCAACCCCTCCTGTTACGAAAATGTACTTTGTTTCCGACGACATGATCTTGTAAAATCTACCTAACCTTTTGTTTTTGCAAAACTAGAACAATGCAAGGACATATCAAATAAGAATAACAGTTCAGAAACAGTTTTTAGCTCTAAGTAAAAAATAAATTATTCTTCGTTAAGTACCAAAGACCCTATACGAACTTCCTTTTCCTCAGGGTTTTCAAAATATTTTTGAAGTGCAAAGGTCGTTGAATGGAAGGCTATTTCGTCCCAAGGAATATCCTTTTCGTCAAATAATTTCACTTCCAAACTCTCAGCTGTTTTCTCGACAAAGTAACCATCTTTGATATCCGCTAAGAAATGTAGATACACATGACTAACCTTCGGAATACTATAAACCACATGTAATCTTTGAATCTCCACAGTTGCTCCTGTTTCTTCAAAAACTTCACGTTTTGCTCCTTCTTCAGCCGTTTCAATACTTTCCATAAAGCCTGCGGGCAAGTTCCAATAACCATATCTTGGCTCGATTGCTCTTCTACAAAGCATTACCTTACCTTCATAAACAGGCAAACAACCTACAATAAGTTTAGGATTCTGATAATGTATAGTACCGCAGTTGGAACAAACGTATCTTGGCAGATGATCTCCTTCTGGTATAATAAAATCCAATGCATCGCTTCCACAATGGCTACAAAAGTTCATATTCCTTACTTGGTTAAAAGGTTTAAAAAGTCTGTCATCATATAACAAATGTCAGATAAGTTAGTTTATTGCCCTTAAATATAGAACTATATAGACTTTAAGTTTTACAGAAACTTTTTATATCAATAAAAGAGTTCTGCACTAGAGCATACAGATTGCTTTCAGACTTAAAATTTTGCAGAAATGCGGTTTGATACAAAAAATTATTAGATTTGAGGCTTCAACTCTAACTCATATAGTGTTTAATTGACAATAAATAATAAAAATCAAGTTTTGGTATTGAGTATCTAACTCAATATGAGATCATTTGTATAAAAAATAAAGACCAACGCTCGCACAATTCTTTACTAAAATCAGCCATATATAAATCTTACTCTCTTAACTGTAATTAGTTCAGAATAAGCGTTTCGGTCATACAATAGAAAATATCAACACGATTTACTGTAAAACTAAAATTCATGGCTAAAGACAAAATTAGGAAGCAAGATGCCCTTGATTACCATCAATTGGGTACTCCTGGTAAAATAGAAGTTATCCCTACCAAACCGACCAATACACAAAGAGATTTAGCACTTGCATACTCTCCTGGTGTAGCCGTTCCTTGTGAAGCAATTGCTGCCAATAAAGAAGATGTATATAAATATACTGCAAAAGGAAATCTTGTAGCCGTGATTTCCAATGGTACTGCAGTGTTAGGGCTTGGGGATATCGGACCAGAAGCTTCTAAACCTGTAATGGAAGGGAAAGGATTGTTATTTAAGATCTTTGCAGGTATTGATGTATTTGATATTGAAGTAGATGCTACCGATGTTGATGAATTCTGTAAAGTAGTGAAAGCCTTAGAGCCTACTTTCGGTGGTATCAACCTAGAAGATATTAAAGCTCCAGACTGTTTCGAAATTGAGAAGCGCCTTAAAGAAGAAATGAATATTCCTGTCATGCACGACGACCAGCATGGTACAGCTATTATTTCTGGTGCAGCTCTTCTTAATGCCTTAGAAATTGCGGAAAAGAAGATAGAAGATGTAAAAATTGTAGTTTCGGGTGCAGGAGCTTCTGCAATTACCTGTGTAAAACTATTTATTGATTTAGGAGCTAAAAAAGAAAATGTAATTATCTGTGATAGCCGCGGTGTAATTCGTGCAGACAGAGATAACCTTTCTGGAAATAAAAAAGAATTTGCTACAGCACTAGATTTTCATCAGTTAGAAGATGCGATTCAAGACGCTGATGTATTCTTAGGACTTTCTAAAGGTGACTTGATGACACCTGATATGCTATTGAAAATGAATAATAATCCAATCGTTTTCGCTTTAGCAAACCCTGATCCTGAGATTGCATACGATCTTGCCATCGATACACGTGAAGATATTATTATGGCAACAGGTCGTTCTGACCATCCTAACCAAGTAAATAACGTATTAGGATTCCCATTCATTTTCCGTGGTGCACTAGACGTTCGTGCAACTGCAATTAATGAGGAAATGAAATTGGCTGCCGTAAAAGCCATTGCTCGTCTGACGAAAGAGCAAGTGCCTGATGCTGTATTGAAAGCATATCATAAAGATAAAATGTCTTTCGGAAGAGATTATATTATTCCGAAACCAATGGACCCTCGTTTGTTGACAACTGTAGCTCCTGCCGTAGCTAAAGCTGCTATGGATTCTGGTGTTGCTCAATTTGAAATAGACGATTGGGAAGCATACAAAGAAGAGCTAGAGAAACGTATGGGTAAAGAGGATTACGTAATCCGCTCACTCATGAACAAGGCAAGACAAAAACCAAAGCGTATTGTTATGCCTGAAGCTCATGACCCACGTATCTTGAAAGCTGCTCAGATTGTATCTGATGAAGGATTGGCAAAACCAGTTCTTCTAGGTAAAATCAGCTTGATTAGAAAATTAGCTGCGGATATGAAAATCGATATCGACGGTATTGAAATCATAGACCCTCGTTCGGAAGGAAATAAAGAAAATCGTGAGAAATATGCTCAGATGTTCTACGATATCCGTAAGCGAAAAGGTGTCAATGAATTTGAGGCTCGCGATGCCATGAACCGTAGAAACTACTATGGAGCCATGATGATTGAGAATAGTGATGCAGACGGTCTTGTAACAGGTCTTAGCCGTCAATTCTCTGAAACACTTCGTCCGATGCTTCAAATTATTGGTGGAGAAGATGGAAACAGAGTGTCATCAATGGAGGTACTTCTAACAAAGAAAGGTCCGCTTTTCCTTGCTGATACCGCTATTTACCGTGACCCTACTGCCGAGCAACTTGCTGAAATCACACTACAAGTGAGTGCTACCGTACAGCGTGAATTTGATATTGAGCCACATGTTGCACTTCTATCATATTCAAACTTTGGTAGTACAGAAGGTAAAGAGCCAAGAAAGATGCGTGAGGTGTTACGTTTAGTGAAAGAAGCAAAACCAGATTTGGTTATTGATGGTGAAATCCAGCCGACTTTCGCTTTAAATCCTGAAACGTTAAAAGCTCAGTTCCCATTCACAGAACTTATTGATAATAATGTGAATGTCTTGATTTTCCCTAACCTTTCTGCAGCCAATATTTCATATAAAATGGCTCAAGAAATTGGTGGTGTTGAAGGATTTGGACCTGTACTTTTAGGTATGAACCGTCCTGTACAGCTTCTTGACATGAGTTCAGATGTTCAAGACATTGTAAACATGGTTACAATGACTGTAGTAGACGCTCAATAAGAAAACATATCAGAACTATCTATAAATTGTATTGTATAGCGCTAGGGCTAAGCCTTAGCGTTATTTTTTTCTCCTTTTTCTACTAGCTCAATATTTTCCATAATTGCAGCAGCTACCCCACCCCAATCCGCAATAGACTTTAAAACAGGCTCCAAGGTCTTTCCAAACTCAGTTAGTTTATACTCCACTTTTAATGGCGGTTTATCCGTATAAACTTCTCTGATAATCAATTTATCATCCTCTAGTTGCTTCAATTGCAAACTTAGCGTACGTTCCGTGATTGTTGGAATTAGTTTTCTGATTTCATTATACCTTTTTGTACCATCAAGTAAATGTATAAGGATAACAGACTTCCACTTTCCTCCAATAAAACGCATTGTCAAACTTGTATCGCAGGGATAAACCTTATCTTCTAATTTATACATAACGCTATTCTTTATTCCTTACACAAAGGTACAAGACTATGAACAGGCTAACAAGCTATCAAAAGTATAGTTGTGTGAATATTCTGAAATGAGCCATACGTCCAAAATAAAAAGAACCCACTCCAAAGTTGGAATGGGTTCTAATTCTTATTCAATGAGGGAAACTCAAATGAATGAAGAGTATATATGAGTAAAACTAATTATGCTATTACAATTTTGAATCTATAATACCTTTGAGTGTCGCCATTTGCTCTTTTAGAAGTGAAATGACTTCATCTTTTTCTGCAAGTTGTACCTCTAAAGCTTCGATTTTAGCCTTCAATAGAGAAATTTCTGAATCATCTTTTTTGACATTTACTTCTACATCTACGTTAGAAGATTTTGCGTCATTTTTTTCGTCTTCAATTACGATGGTTTCTTCATCTGCACAATTCCTTCTGCCTCGTCTTCTCCCCCTCTTCCCGAACTCTTTTTCCATTTCGTAAGCAAAGTCTGCCATATCTCTAGCAAATCCGCCACCTTTGTTTCGACCTTGTTCTTTGAAGCCATCCATAGCTTCACCAATTAGTTCTTCGATTAGATTTTGGATTTTGTCTTTTCTTTCTTTGTCCATGAGGATAAGTTTTTGATGTTGAATCGTTTGATTAATTTGACATTATTAAAAAACATACTCCTTAAGACGGCTATTGCTGTGATTGGGTTACAACAAAATCATCTTTTTATTTGGACAAAGATGTTAAAAAAAGAACCACAAGAATTGATTGACTCTTATGGTTCTTCTTTTCTTCTAACTATTTTCTTGTTTCATCATTCTTTTGGTCTTTAAACTAACCAAAAGCAAACACAATAGCCCCGATACAAGACCTATAATCATAAGGTTTGTCACTTCCATTGTAATCTGATCAATCCTTGCTCCATAGAATAAAACTTTTCTAAATCCTGTAAGGAAATGTGTCAATGGGATGCAGTTCGCAACATATTGGATGGCTAAAGGCATTTCAGAAAGAGGCCAAGAGAAACCCGATAAAATGAAACTTGGCGTAGCTATAACCATCAAAAATTCTGTTGCTTTCAATTGGGAAGGAAATATCCAACTGAAAAGTGTACCAATGCTTGTGAGTGACAACATAAATACACAAACCAATAAGAATAAAGCTCCTTCATGAGCTATAGTAGGCATATTAAACATTGGGAAGAATTGCCATTGTAAAACACCCCAAAGCAATACGCCCAGCAACCAATAAGGCATAGATTTCACAGTGAGAAGCATCAGAGGATTGTGGTTCGCTTGTTTTGCCAATGCATCAAACGAGTCTTCTTCAAACTCTTTGGCAAAAGTAAGTGCCATTACAATCAAGAATACTTGCTGCATAATCGTCCCCATAATTCCTGGCCACATAAAGGTCAAGTAATTAGAGTTTCCATTATATAATCTATCAGTATTTATCTTGAAAGGTTCATATTGTTCCAATGCTGTATTTATCGGTACTCCTTGTTTATTCAGGGCTGTAATCTCAACTCCTGCTTTTAGCGTACCTAAAGAAGTCAGAATACCCATATTCGCATAGTTTGCGGTCACAACGTTTGCTCCATCTATATCTACTTGAATTTCGGGATACCTTTTTTGCATGACATCGGCTTCAAAGCCTTTCGGAATTGTCACTGTAGCTACAATATCATTACTACTCAAGTCCTTTATTTTCTCATGTTCATTTTCACGAAAAGCAACTACTTCCAAATAGGAATTATCTTCCAACATTTCAATAGCCTTATGACTTAGCGGTGTATTGTCATAATCCAAAACAGTAATAGGTAAATCTGTTACTTTGGCTTGTTTATAGACAAAACCAAACAATAATCCGTAAGCTATTGGCGCTCCTATAAAAATAGCAACCGCTACACTATTAGAGCGAAACATCTTCCACTCTCTGAGCATCAGCCGACCAAAGTTGTAAATCATTTCCATACATTCTACTTTTTAAGTGAGGACTAATGATTTTATTACTTCAAGATTAGAGTTGTATTTGTCAACAGACCTTCTGTCTCTTTGAAGTTTGTAGGAACAATTTTCAGTTCATACAAAGACTGATCTACTTCGTAATTTGGGTTCATAGACTTACGTGCGGCATAACTAGAAAGCTCTTTTATACTTACCAATTTTCCTTGAATTGGCTTCTGCTCTCCGAAAGCAGGTGTTACCGTAATCTTTGTTCCTATTTTATAGTTTGCGACATCTTGCTCTGCCATTGCAAAACGGAAATACGTTTCATTTTTAGCATAACCCACAAAAATGTTATAGCCCGGCAAAGCTAATTCTCCAACCTTCAGTGCAACAGTCTCCAAAGTCATATCTGCTGGCGCAATCAAATAACGTTCTCCCAATGCAACATTCACTTCTTGCAAAGCACCTTCAGCTCTTCTAAGTGTACCTAAAGCCATTCGCTGCTTTTCTGAACGCACACCACTTTCTACTTCTTCTTTTTTTGCTTCAGTCCCTTCTAATTTTGCTTTCGCCATCAAGTATTTGGTATGTACTTCATCATACTTTTGTTCTGTGATGAGCTTTTCATCATACATCTGTTTCACCCTATTCAGACTTTTTTCTGCAAATCCGAATTGTTCTTTGGCAGCATTATAAGCAGCGTTTACTTGCTCTATTTGTTCTTTAGTAGCACCCTTAAAAGCCATTTCATACTGAGCCTTTGCAGCAGCTACCGCTCCTTCTGCTTGTTGAAGTTTTGCTTCTGCTTCTGGTACATCAACCATAGCCAAGGTATCTCCTTTATGAACTGTTTGCCCTTCAGAAACTCTCAACTCTGTAATTCGACCTGGAACTTTAGAGGCAACAGAATACACTTCTCTTTTTAATTTCCCTTTGAAGAAAGTTTCATTTTCAGTATTCTGACAAGCTGTCAAAGCTGCTATTGCGAACAGGATTGTATATATCTTTTTCATTGTATCTTATTCAAAAATTGGCAAATAATTGATTATTGTAAATGGTCGGCATCTAAAGTTCCCATTGCTTCTAGCAAAGATGCTGCTGCCACTCGCTGACGGTGTAAAGTTTGAATTTTGTCAAGTCGTGCATTTTCAAAATCAGTCACAGCTTCTAATAACTGATTTGTATCTGCTAGACCATTTTCGAGTTCACGTTTACGAATAACAAGTGCTTCTTTAGCGTCCTCAGCTTTCTCTTCTTGAAGATCAACCAACTGAGTTGACACTTGCCATTCCATATACTTCTTCTCTAAATCTAATGCGACCATTTCTTCAGCATGCATTTTTTGAGCTTGCATATTTTCAAGCTCTAATTGAGACTTTTGAATATCTTTTTTACGAACTGTACCGTCAAAAATCTCCCATTTCAAACCAACTCCTACAAAAGCAAATGGCTCAATCTTCGTAAGGTCTGAACCACCATGCATCACATGAGCAAAAGCTTTTGCCTTTGGTAAGTATTCGGCTTTTTCTGAATGGTGTTTGTGTTCCAATGCCATTACAGAATGATCTAATGCTCTAATTTCTGGACGAGCTGAAGTGTTCGTTTCATCTATATTTACCCACCACAACTCAAGTTTGGGTTGTACTTGTCTAATTTCTTCTACAGGAATTCCTGTCAACTGTTGAAGTTTTGCATATAATAAAGATTGACTTCCTTTGAGCTCAATCTCTTTCGCTTTAATCTCCTGTTCTGCAATCTTGATTTTATTCAAGTCATAGCTTGTAGCTAAACCCACTTCTACTGCTTTTTGAGCAAATTCTGTTTGTTTGTCCAATCTTTTTCGGGAGTCTGCCAATACTTGAAGTGATTGATTAACTACCGCTAGTCTGTCATAGTAATCAAGTGTCTCTTTGATCACATCAATCTCTTTCTTTTCAACCATTGCCTCTAAAGCCATAGACTTTTCATGAGCTGCTTTAGATAATGCGGGGATTTTACCTCCTGAAAAAATGATCATATCTGCATGAAGATCATAGAACCAAAGGTGTTGGTCGTTCAGCGCTAATGACAATGTAGAAGGAAACATACCACTCAAACTTCCCATCAGTTCTCCCCCCACTTGAGAAAAATAACCTTGTGTATGTCCCATCAATGCCTGTGTACTTGGGTCAGCTAATGCTGCTGCTAAGTTTGGGTCTTTCGCTGCGGCTCCTTGAAGGTACTGTTGATACCCATCCATGACACCATTTATGGCTTCACCTCCATTTTCAATCAAATGATTAAATCCATCCTGATATTCACTGATATCTCGTTCCATGCTCAAACTGTTCAGTGTATATAAATAAGCCGAAGACAAGCCCACTTTAGGAATGTACATTGCCTTTGCTTTTTTACTATCAATCTGAGCATCCTTTACTTTATTCTTCTGAATCTTGATTTCGTAGTTACGTTCGAGTGCTTTCTCCACAAAAAAGTTACGATCAAGTTCTTGAGCGAATAGCTTCATTGGCAATAGAACCAACAAAAACCATAAACCTTTCTTTTTCATTATTCTTGAAATGTGTAATATAATGAGTGAATGTTCATTCATTTATTTTCCAAACTTAAAGGAAACCTTTCAAATGCTAAAAATCGATCATCTTGATTTAGAAAAAGAATGGTTTCCTTACTTGTTTCTTAGGATTTATACAAACTTATGAAAGGTGTAAATGAACCGTTGAAAAAGGTATCTAGAATGACATATACCCAAACTGAAATTGAAAATTTTCACACTGAACGGCATTCAACTAATTCAAAAAACTAAAATGCTGATTCGTATACTTAGCCGTATTCACTAAGTTTTTCATATTCTTGAGCGTATCTATTGGAGTATCCACAACTACACTATTTGCCAACCAAGAAGGGATATCACCAGCAGGGTCTGCGTGAAACTCAAAGATTACTTTTGTAGAAAAATCATCAATTTTCTTTAGAAGCCATCTGCCTCCACCTACTCTTATTCTAATTTTATCTTTTTCCTCGGGTAATTTATTTGCCTCCAATTTTATATTAACCTCTAAGAGTTCTTCCGATTTGTTATACTGAAATACATACTGATAAATACCATCTCTTGGACTGAGTGGCCAAGGTGCTTCAGATACAGAATAGTAAACTAAAAGTGAATCGGCACTATTTGAAAGTAATTTGGCAAATGATGTATTAGGCATCCAATCAGCTAAAGACGGAATATCTTGAATTAAAGCTATGCAGTTAGAAATTGGAGCTTTGATATCACATTCTCCCTTAAATGCTTTCAGCTTTGAACCTTCAACATCTTTTAGATAGACCTTTATTTGCTCCTTCTCTTTTTTAAACTCCCAGTTCTTTTGCGCTTTAACTTCAAAAACTGTGAGTAAAAGGAAAACGTAAATGAATAGATAGATTTTCATAAGAGATATTTTATACAACAATCTATCTTCTAGAATTGAATTACTTGAATAATTTCAACAATTCACTACGCTAAAAACCCCGAAACTTCTATCTTTTCATTACAAATCAAAAAACACCCACATGATCTATCTTATCGTTTTCATTAGTCTACTTTTTTTAGGAATAGGTTCACTTATAAATGAATCTAATGCGAAATACCTTCTTTCAGGATATAATACAATGTCTGAAGAAGAACGTAAAAACTTTGATTTAAAAGCCTTCCTTCCTTTCTTCAAAGGCTTTCATCATTTCCTCGGTATTTCATTTTTAGCCTTGAGTATTGGACTATACTTTATTAGTGAAGAAGCACTTGGTTTATTCTTGGCTGTATATCCTATACTTTGCTACATTTATTTCATACTCAAGAGTCATCAAAAGTTCTCGAACTCACTCAAAACGCCTTGGTATCAGATCAGTATTGTTGTACTCGTCATCACACTAGCTACTGTCACTACTTTGTTCGCTTTCGGTCTGAAAGAAGATCATATTGTCATAAAGCCTAATCAAATTATTGTTGAAGGTTTTTATGGTGAAGAACTACAAAATGATGAAATCGCTTCTATTTCTCTGATTGACGACTTACCCAATATCACACTACGTGCAAATGGCTTTTCCATTGGAGAAATTGACAAAGGTTATTATAAGACGGAAGATGGAGAAAAAGTAAAACTAGTGATTAATAAAGTAAGGAAGCCTATTTTGTTGATCACAAAGACAAACGGGGAAAAAATCTATTTTTCAGCGAAAACAGATAATAATCAGACAGTTTTGAGAAAAATTAAAAAGCTTTCGACAAAGTTCTGAACATTTTGAAAAACTCATTGTTTAAGGATTAAGAATTTTAGTTAAACAAAATAAATCCCAAAAGCATGTTCGGTCTATTCAAGAAAAAATCAAAAGCGGAGATACTCCAAAAGAAATACGAAAAGTTACTGAAAGAGTCACATGATCTATCCAAAAGTAACCGCATGAAGGGAGACCAAAAGTATGCGGAAGCAATGGAAGTACTTAAAGAAATTGAAGCATTACCAACTCAAAACTAACTTTTCTCATGGCTTTCTATCAATTCTACAGAGAACAAAAAGTTAACGCAAGCATTGAACAGGTTTGGGATTTCATTTCCTCCCCAAGAAATCTCAAGGAAATCACGCCCGACTACATGGGCTTTGATATCACCTCAAAAATGCTCCGTGAAAAAATGTACCCAGGAATGATCATCAGTTATAAAGTCAGTCCTCTTTTGGGTATTAAAACGGATTGGGTAACTGAGATCACTCATGTCAAAGACTTTGAATTCTTTGTTGACGAACAACGTGTTGGCCCTTACAGCATGTGGCATCATCAGCATCATATAGAACCAATTGATGGTGGCGTTTTGATGAAAGACATTGTTACTTATCAACCACCTATGGGATTTCTTGGTGCTATTGCCAACTCATTATTTATTGAGAGTAAACTCAATGAAATCTTTGCTTACCGATGGATAGCCGTTGAAAAACGCTTTGGTAAGTTCAATGAAATCCCAGTTCAAAAGTAATTTACGTTTCGTATGTCAAAGTTTACATCTCTGAGTGAGAGAGATTCTGACAGGATAATTCAGATGGCTTGGGAAGACCGAACTCCCTTTGAAGCTATCGACTATCAATTCAACCTATCCGAAAGCGATGTGATTAAGTTCATGAGAGCTAATTTGAAAGCAAGTAGTTTTAGGTTGTGGCGCAAAAGAGTTGGAGAAGGTAAAAGTCAAAAACACTCGAAAAAACGTAATCCCGAAATTAAAAGGTTTAAATGCAATAGACAACGCATCATTAGCTGTAACAAGATTTCTAAACGATAAATGTTCTCTACAGATTACCAAAATATTGCCCAAAAAGTAAAGACACTTGATCCTGTAGGCTATTCTAGTACCAGAAACTATGTTGATGGAAATGTAAGTTATTTGTCACCATACATTTCTAGAGGAGTCATATCTACAAAACAAGTTTTGCAAAGCTTGATCGATAGAGGCTACAATCTCTATCATCAAGAGAAGTTTATCCAAGAATTGGCTTGGAGAGACTATTGGCAACAAATATGGGTAGCCAAAGGAGATCAAATAAATACCGATCTTAAACAGCAACAAGAAAAAGTAGCTCATCATGATATCCCCACCTCCTTGATGAAAGCTACGACAGGCATTGCGGCAGTAGATCATGCAATCATTAAATTCTATGACACCGGATACATTCACAATCATATACGTATGTACATTGCCGCAATTGCTTGTAACATTGGACAGAGTCATTGGTTTGCGCCTGCACAGTGGATGTATTACAACTTATTAGATGCAGATTGGGCGAGCAATGCCCTTAGTTGGCAATGGGTTGCTGGAGCTAACAGCGGAAAGAAATATTATGCAGAACAGGCAAATATCAACAAGTTTTGTTACACCGAACAACATGGCACATACTTGGATATGCCCAAAGAGGATTTGCATGATGTTGATATTCCGAATGAATTAATAGATACAAGTACTTTTAAATTTGAAACACCTTTACCCGAAAAACAACAAATTGAGGTAGACTCTGAGTTACCAACTTATATCTATAATTTCTATAACCTTGATCCACTATGGCATCAAGAAGAGAAAGCTAACAGAATACTGCTATTGGAGCCTAGCCTTTTCGAACAGTATCCTGTTTCACAAAAAAGCATTGATTTCATACTTTCACTATCCGATAACATTGAGGGTATTCAAGTCTATATAGGTGAATTCACTGAAATGAAACAAGAATATAAGTTGAATGATATAGTCTATAAAGAACACCCACTCAACCAACACTACAAAGGAACAGAAGAGCCTAGAGATTGGATGTTTAGTCCTAAAGGTTACTTCCCATCATTCTTCGCTTATTGGAAGAAATGTCGAAAAGAATTGAAACAACTCGCTGAAGCTTAACCAAAATTTTTACGATGCATTTAACCAAAGAAGACATAGAAAACGAAGGACGTGTTAAGCGACTGAACCTTATCAATTCGATAACAGGAGTAAAACCTGCCAACCTAATCGGTACTTACTCGGAAAACGATGGTTCAAATCTGGCCATCTTCAGCTCAGTAGTTCACCTAGGAAGTCATCCTGCATTACTCGGCTTTATTCTCAGACCACAACATGAAGTGTGTCGTCATACCTACGAGAATATTCTAGAAACGGGGGTATTTACGATCAATAGAGTCCATCAAGAATTTATCGATAAGGCACATTACACTTCTGCTAAGTTTGAAAGAGAATTATCAGAATTTGAAGAATGCCAACTCACAGAAGAATATATAGAAGGTTTTCAAGCTCCTTTTGTCAAAGAAAGTCAGGTGAAATTAGGTATGCGTTACCTAGAAACTATTCCGATTCCAATCAATGATACGATGATGGTCATCGGACAGATTGAACACTTGATTGTACCAGACCATGCTGTAGATGAAAAAGGACTTATAGACCTAAGTAGTACTGAAGATGTAGGTATAGGAGGACTAAATGCTTATTACGCATTGGAGAAAGTCGGTCAATTTCCTTACGCTCGACCTCACGAAGTGCCCGAATTCAAAAAGGTATAAACAATGAAAAAGCAACACCTTCCCACCAAGATTTGTCCCGTATGTAACCGAAGTTTTACATGGCGCAAGAAATGGGCAAAAGATTGGGATGAAGTAAAATATTGCAGTGAAAGGTGTAAAAGAAATAAAAACAAGAGAGATAATTCAAACGCTACAAACACACATCATGTACTTAGAACAGATCTAGCTGTTTAATTTTTAGAGAGGAGCAACCTGTTAGGTTGTTTCTCTTTTGTTTTATAGACACCTTACAGTCTAGTTTACAAAATCCTTTTGTTAGTTATTTTTATAATTACATTTCAATACCCTAAACTATTTTTTCTTCTCCATGGAAAATCTCAAATCGTATTTATCTACTATATCTCCTATCTCTGAAGAAACATGGACTGCCGTATCTCAGCTCTTCACTTTTGAGCAACTCAATGAAAAAGAATTCTTTATTGAAGAAAACAAGTATGCTGAAAAAATAGCATTTCTTGAAGAAGGCTGTGTTCGTGCATTTTTCACAAATAACGAAGCCAAAGAATATAACAAGCAATTCTTTGTCGCTCCGAGTCTGATCGGGGCTTACACCTCTCTTCTGACCAAAACACCTAATCTAATTCCTCAACAAGCACTCACTGAGTGTAAAATATGGATAGCTGACTTCAATGAACTTGAAAAAATGTATGAACTATATCATGACCTAGAACGCTTAGGAAGAAAAATAGCTGAATTCTACTTTCTTGAGAAAGAGAAAAAAGAGCTAGAAATGGCACTTCAAAATGCAACCGAACGCTATCTGAAATTCAGAAAACAATTTCCAAACCTAGAACAAGTCATCCCTCAATATCACATTGCTTCTTACCTAGGAATTTCAGCTACTCAACTCAGTAGGCTTCGCAAAAACTTACATACGGTCAACTACTAAAGTCTTTACATAGGTAAACGAGACTTCCTTTATTTACTCCGAGATTTGTCAAAAACAAAATTCGATTCAAATGACAAATCTTAAAAGACACAGCTATTACTTTTTGCTTTTGCTTTTTTTCACCTCTTGCTCCTTAGAACCTTCAGCATGGAATCCTCCGAAAAAGCCAAAATTCGAAAATGAGTTAAGCACAAATCAACAATTGCTTTCTGCTCAAAAAATAGCATTAAAAACTTGGGTAGGGCCAGAAGATATCATTTTTGATGATCTCGGAAATTTATATTGTGGAGTACATAAAGGAGTAAATGATTTTAGTGATGGAAAAATATTGAAAATTTCTCCGACAGGAACAGTTGAAATTTTTTACGACGCAGGCTCTTGGGTAGCTGGTTTACATTTCGATAAAGCCAATAATTTGATTGCATTAAGCCACAAAGAAGGTTTAATCTGTATCAGTCCAAATAAAGAGGTAACGGTATTAGCCAAAAAAAATGAAAAACAATTGCCATTTCTAATTCCAAATGGATTAGATATCGCTTCTGACGGTATGATTTACTTTTCGAATACTTCTAGTAGCTCTCCATACACTGTCAAATATGGCCGGAAATTGATCATGGAACTGAAAGCCGAAGGAGGACTTTACCAATACAACCCTTACACCAAGAAAGTAAGAACACTAATCAATGGTACTTATTTTGGGAATGGTGTTGTCCTTTCAAAAAACGAAGACTTCCTTTTAATGACCGAAACCAGTAAATACCGAATTATCAGATATTGGCTAAAAGGTGAGAAACAAGGGACGTCAGAAGTATTTATGGATAACCTCCCTGGTTTTCCAAACGGAATCTCTATTCGGGAAGATGGTAGTTTTTGGTTAGGTTTTTCTACTTGTCGAAATGATGCGCTTGATAATGTACATGCTAAAACAGGGTTTAAAAAGCTGATTTACGGACTTCCAGAAGTTCTTCAACCCAAGCAACAGGCTTTTGGAATGATCTTAAACATCAGTTCAGAAGGTGAAATTCTGAATGCTCTTTTTGACCTAGAAGGCAACGTAATTCCTGAAGCAGGAGCGGTAAAAGAGTTTGACGGGCATCTTTATATTGGTGGAGATAACATTCCGTATATCGGGAAATACAAACTAGAAAGAACCTTTGTTTCTCATGCTAAACCTTAGGATAATTTCATTCTAAAAATAAAGCACGAATCAAATCTAACACTTAACTTGTTCGCTTAAACTTGCAAAAATGAATAAGAAACAGATTTTTTTAGGCTTAGCACTCGGAGTTTTTCTTTTTGAAGTATTACTAGCAACAATACTCAAAGACACTTTTCTCAGACCGACATTTGGAGATTACTTGGTTGTCATTCTAATGTATGCACTTCCTAGAGCTGTAATCAATATTAGGCCAATCGTTCTTGGAATTAGCGTCTTACTATTCGCCTACTTTATCGAATTTGGTCAATATATTGACATTTTAAATCGCTTAGGAATTCAAAAAAATACATTTACAAACCTCACTCTTGGGCATTCTTTTGATTGGTACGATATCCTAGCTTATACCCTAGGTGTAATGACAGTTCTTATTTTTGATTTGGCAATCATCAGTAAAAAGCTTGAAGAAAAAGCGGTATAAATATTTACTTCACTCAAAGAAGTGTATTTGAAAAAATCCCATAGGCTACGCTACCTTTGGGATTTTTCTCCTTCTATTATATTTCCTTTTTTATCAATTACAAACCACTCCTCGCTTTCTATCCTTAAATGGTCTTCTCCATCCAAATATTCTCTTGCTGTATAAGTAACTTCTGATTTCCCATCATAAAAAGGCATTGCAAAATCAAACTGACATGGAATAACTAGCTGCCCATAAATATTAGCGAAACCCATTTTTCCATTTCTTGATACTCGAGTTAATCCTTCATTGAAATAATCGGGACCGATGTCATAGGTTACGATATCAAAAAGGGTATTCTCATCTTTATCAATGATAACCTGTCTTCCATACGTACTATCATTCGGGTGTTCCATCACATAAGCGAAATGCTTTAAAGTATCTGTTCCGAAATAAGCATATTTGCCAAAAGGAATAATCGTATCACCTTCTATGCTGATATATGCTACACTTACACCATATCTGAGGTAATCTTCATTGGTAATAGCTATTAATGGCTCTGAAACTAACGTATCTGAAAGCTCTTTATCAAAGTATTGATAATTAGTCACCTCCTTTGGGATATATTGCCTGCAAGAAAATATGGTTTGAAATAGTAAGACTTGCAGTAACATCAAAAAAATCACTTTCTTATTCATCATTGAAGTAAGTCAGATAAAATACGCCCTCTTTTGTCTCTTCTTTCAACCTTATCGCCTTTAAGACATATAAAACATCGTTTCATAATATCATATTCTACAATTTCATCATATTCTGTAGGAATAATATTCTTTCCAAAAGCATTGCATACGCCTTCTTTACCGTCTTTCTCCACTACGATGTATCTATCAATTTTCTTAAAATCTAACTTAGAATAAATACATGGCATCAATGAAATATACTCTGTATCCAACAAACCATAATTATCATCCTTTTGGACTAAAACATATTCACGTTCTACAAAGTATATTTTCTTTAAATGTGAAAAGAAGGATTCAGCAAACTGCTTTCTTTTTTTCACATAAGGACGAATACCAAACTTCATAAGACTAAGAAATACAATTGCTAGTACGAAAAAAATTATGGTATTTCTCATTTCTGAAGGTGGGCTATCAATATCCATTGCCTTCAACCAAAAAGCAGCGAGTCCTAAAAAATTCAAACCGATAAGCATACTAAATATGCCAATCTTATTTTCTCTTGACGACTTCCTACAGTGTTTATCATGGTAGACACTTCCTTTTTCTACTTCCTCCATCTTATATCTGATCTCTTACTTATTCTATTCTTTCTGATGAGAGGTAACTTTATTTTTCAAGCTTTCAACAATCAATTGAAAAGACAATTCCGCTTCTTTCATCACAGGTAATAACGGCCAAATGTGAGGCATATTTTCACCTGTAATTACTTTAACCTCTACTTCTGATTCTTTTAGCTTCTCAATAGTCAACTTTTGATCAGGATAAGTAATATCGTTTTCAGCAGCATAAATGGTTGTTAAAGGAAATCTATCAAATTCACCATATAACGGAGAAATTAAAGTATCTTTCAATTCTAGCTTACCTGCACACAGTTTCTTTGCACTAAGTACACCTTTTCTTGCCAACATCGGATCTCTAAATTCTACAGCTTCTATCTCTGAATTTGTCATAGATGCATCCATCACTGGTGAAATAAGTATGATTTGCTTGGGAAGCTTTATTGTCTGCTTTATCAAACATTGCATTAAACTCACCACTAACGTTCCGCCTACAGAATCACCAATCATAGAGATATTATGAGGTTCAAATTCCTCTAGTGCTTTCTGATAAATTAGATAAATATTCTCTGATATCGTCCCAATCTGATTTTCGGGTGCTTTAGGGTAATCACAAAGCCAGACTTTTTGAGCTGTTTGAGTTGCTATTTTCTTAACGGCATCCCAATGCAATTGCGTAGGTCCAGAAATAAATGCTCCACCATGAATGGAAATCACAAGCTGATTTGAAGTTTTATTTAATCCTACTTCAGTTACTACAGAATCGGCTATTTCTATACTTCTTAACCTATTTCGTTTAAAAAATTGACCTTTGGGTTTATGCTGATCTTCTTTCCTTACTTTAAAAACATCAATCGGGTCTTCACTAAAATTCTTTTTTATTCCTTTTAGTCTAATGATAAATAGTGTGAGATAGTAGCTTATGCTTTGTTTCATTTTTGGTTTTCTAAGTATGAAAAAATTGAATCACCCACAATCCATTCCCACGATAAACCTCATTCTATTAGTTAATTTCTATTTCGCTTTGACTCTTATTCCCACAATAATTACTGCTTGTTTCAAAGAGTTTATATATAAATATTCTTGTGGAATCATGGCAAGAGTATCCTTTATCTGATCATAGTTTTTATAATCAAAGCTTGAAATTCGCTCAACAATCAAATTATCCTTTACAAGATATATAGTTTCGTATGCCACATGATAACGTGCATACTCTTCAGTCACTATACAAAAATCGATTTCCTCCAGTTTATATACTCGATGTCTAGTAAACGATTTGAACAGGATTGCCTCTTGATCAATTTTAATCTTTGTATTCAAGATAATAAAATACCTGAGGAAGGTATAAGAAATCAGAAGACTAAAAATGATCATACATACTTCTTGAAAGGCAAAACCACTTTTTAGTACCTGTACCGAATCTATAAATAACTTTGTAGAAAGTAATAAAGCAATTGGCAACGTAAAAAATAGAAGCAAAAAAGGGAAAAGGTTTTTCTTCGATCTTATCATATAAGTTGTCATTTTAGTTGCTTATCAGTTTTCCTCTTCGGTAAGTATTATCCTATCTATAATTTCTAAGGTCCTTGATTTATATATCTTCTTAAATATTTATTCTCTTTAAATACCCAAGTAACCTCATAGAAACCTGCCCCATCACTATTGCTCATCGTCACATAAATAAAATCTTTATACTTCTTCAAATATGATTTATCTAAAGTGACCTTATAAAGATCATTAAATGCATTGGTGGGTAAATCAAAAGTAGCTTGTTCTATTTGAATTGTGATTTTATGAATCACATTACTTGGATTACCTGTATCAGTACCCCAAAGGCATTCATAGAATAACTCCTTATTTTCTTTATCAGAAAGCTTACGAGTCTCAATAAAAACTTTAAAATTATCAGAACTTAGTTCTATCAGATTTACTGAAACTCTTTTCCGTTTATAAGTTGTTTTGATTTCAGATAATGGTAACAGTCTCGAGGAATGCAGAAATCCACTACTCATCATTTTACTAGCTTGTCCACATTTACTTCTTGAATCACGATTCAGATAAACAGAAATCCAATTTTTCTTTTCAAACTTGTCATCACTATTAAATTCAAAAACTTCCCCATCTACAAACTTATCCTTGATTTCTGATTGAATAGTAGCTATTTCTCTAACATTTGTATAACCATCAGAGTCATTGATTATTGCTGATACTATTTGCGCCTGAACTCTAGTCAAACTTAAAGTTGAGGCTAAAAAAATAAAGGCTAAAAAGTATTTCATAATATCTAGAACCGAATAAAAATATATACTCTCTAAAACTTAGAACGAAAAAATCCCTTAGACATTACTGCCTAAGGGATTTTGTATTTCTACACCTTACTAGGAAATCCTAGCAGTGGTGGTGAATTGCTTCTTCAAGCATTGGGTGATTCTTAGCAACCAATTTGTGTTTTGCTAAACCTTGGAAGAATACGAATACGAATGCAGCGAAGAAGATTACGCCCAATCCGATTTCGATAAATCCTAGAGAACCAGCCTCTTTCATTACTCCTGGAGTGATTAGCAAATAGAACTCTAACCAGTGACCTACCAATACCAATACTGCAGCTACTTGAGCAATACCAAACTTACGTTTAGCATCTCTTGTCATCAAGACGAAGAATGGCATCAAGAAGTTGAAGATCAAGGTAGTAAAGATCAACCAAGAATATTTATCAGACATCAATCTGTCTACGAAGTAAATCGTTTCTTCTGGAATGTTTGCGTAGTAGATCAATAGGAACTGTGCAAACCATAAGTAAGCCCAGAAGATTGAGAAACCGAACAAGAACTTACCGATATCGTGTACGTGGTTCTCATTAACGATTTTCAAATATCCCCAATCTTTCAACTTCATAGTTACAAGCATCAATGCAGCCATACCTGAAGCCAAGTAAGCTGAAAGGATGTACCATCCGTACAATGTCGAGAACCAGTGAGGGTCAATTGACATGTACCAGTCCCATGAAGAGATTGATTCTGAAACTCCGAAGAAAATCAAGAAAGCAACACCCAAACGTTGTAGTTTACGGAAGTTCAATGTTGTTCCTTGTGGTTGGTTATCTTCATCCAAAGTTACTTTCTTAAGCATCCACATGAAGAACAACCATCCTGCACCGATGAATACGATTCTACCAATGTAGAAAGGAGTGTTCAAGTAAAGACGCTTACCAGCAATAATTGGATCAAAAGTATCTGCTGTAGGATCAGCCCAAAGGTAATCATGTGTCCAGTGGAATAGATCGTGGCTACCAATTAGGAATGTCACTAAAAGCACACCCAATGAAATTGGCAAGAAACGACCGAAACGTAACATGATACGCAAGAAAGGTACTGACCATCCTGCATTCGCTACAAATTGTAATGCAAAGAAGAATACACCAATGATACCCAAACCTAGGAAGTAAAGGTTGTTGTACCAAATAGCTGACAATACTCTAGTGAATAGAGATGGTCCGTGGTGCTCACCTTCAGCAGCGTGATCTGCAACTGCTGCATGAGCTTCAGCTGCACCTTCTACTGCGTGATGTGCTTCTTCATGACCGTGACCACCAAACATAGCGATCACCAATCCTAGTACGAACAAGGCAACTCCTACCACTCCAACAGTGATAATGCCTTTCTTCAAGGAGCTTTTAAACTCAAACTGCTCCTCAACCGCGTTTTTAATATCTATATCAACGTGTCCCATTATCAGATTCGTTTAAGTTGATTACTTACCTTGAAGTGTTCTTACGTAACGAACAATTTTCCAACGCTCCTCAGGGTTAATCTGAGATTTGTGCGCCCACATTCTTCCTCTACCGTGAGTGATCACGTGGAAGATGTGTCCGTCAGATGCAGTTTTCACAGCGTTACCTTTCAAGTTAGCAACCCCTTTGAATACTACACCAACTTTACCTTTACCGTTACCCTCTGCACCGTGGCAAGGCTGACAGTAAGAAGTATAAAGTGCTTTACCATCTTTTACAAGGTCTTTATCAAAAGCAGCAAGCTCAGCGTCAGAAGCGCCTTTACCTGCAGTTTTCAACATTGTTGAAACTGTTTCCTTGTCAGTCAATGGATTGACTAACTCAGCCGCAGCCAACTCGATATCCTCTTTGCCGTATTTTGAATAATCCAAAATCAGCTGATCTGGTTGTGCTTCGTTTGCACCTGTAACAGAAGTGAAGTTCTGTCTTGCAACAGTTCCTTCTACAGGTTTCTTCACGTTGATTGCAACTTTACCGTTGTAATCATTGTATGGAAGAGAGTTGATGAACTGCTTGTAGTAGTTCTCATTCTCATCTGCTCCATAGAATTTATCTACAACACCGTAAGCAATTGCACCCAAACTTGTAGGAATTTCCTCACCTGTGATCTGAGTCAATGGCTCGTATGGTACTGAGTGATACATCTGAGGTGCATATTCAACACCCGGATCGTTTCCATCAGCGCTACAACCTGTTAAGGCTACAGCTCCGATCAGACATAGTCCTGCTAATTTATTGCTAAAAAATCGCATGATCTTTTCTTTTAACTTTAGAATAAACGATGTCTAAAAGGATTATTTATTAAGTGATCTAGCAGACTCAGTAACACCGTTAGTGAACAAGTCAACTACATACTCGATAAATGAGCCTTTATTTTCTTTATCAGTGAAATCTTTACGATTTACTTCCTCAGCTTGAACGTCTTTCAATAAAGCAGTTAGTTCTTCTTCGCTAAGGCTATTTGCAGCAAGGTCAATTGCCATTACGTGCTTATCGTCAGATTGTCTTCTGTCAAATACACGAGGTACTTTGTGAGGCTTCAAATCTTGCGTTCCGAAGAATGTACCTACCATACCGAAAGCTGAAAGAAGTACAGTCAATTCGAAAGTAATTGGCACAAAGTCAGGAATAGCTACGTGTGTTTTACCACCAATGATCATAGGCCAATCAATACCCATTACCCAAGTTTGGAAGAAGATTGCTAATGATGTTCCTAGTGCACCAAAACCGAAAGCGGCTTTAGGCATGAAAGAACGTTTGTAGCCAAGTGCATCCTCCAAGAAGTGAACTGGATAAGGAGTGTAAACCTCTTCGATTTTTACACCTTGTTTTCTAACGTGTTTTACCGCATTCAGCAAGATGTCATGGTCATCGAAAATACCGACTAAAAAATGCTTATTTTTCTCCATGTCGTTTCTCTTTTTTCTGTTAAAGATTATCCTTGCTCTTCTACTGGCACACGGTCAGCTTCAGGCAACACATCATTAGAAATTGTTCTTCTACTCTTGTACACTTTAGAATCTGAATCCTTCAAGATTGACTTCACCTCTGCCATGTTGACAACTGGGAAGTATTTCGAGAATAGGAAGAATAAAGTGAAGAATAAACCGAATGTCATTACATAACTCATCACATCGTGGATTGTAGGGTTGAAGTACAACCAGCTTGATGGCAAGAAGTCACGGTGAAGCGAAGTTACGATAATTACGAAACGCTCAAACCACATACCGATGTTTACTACAATAGAAATGAAGAAGATAAAGCCGATGCTTGTTCTTGCTTTCTTGATGTAGAACATTTGAGGAGAGATTACGTTACATCCCATCATAGCCCAATATGCCCACCAGTACTGACCTGTCATACGGTTTACGAATGCATATTGCTCGTATTCAACACCTGAATACCATGCAATACAGAACTCAGTAATATAAGCGATACCTACTACAGAACCTGTAATCGTGATTACGATACACATCAACTCGATGTGCTCCATAGTGATATAATCTTCTAATTTGTAAACTTTGCGAGTGATGATCATCAACGTCAATACCATGGCAAAACCTGAGAAGATCGCTCCTGCTACGAAGTAAGGAGGGAAGATCGTTGTATGCCATCCTGGGATAACTGATGTTGCAAAGTCAAATGATACGATAGTGTGTACTGAAAGTACTAGAGGAGTTGACAAACCAGCCAAGATCAATGATACAGCTTCATAGTGCATCCAAGTTTTTGCTGATCCGTTGAAACCCATTGACAACATACCGTACATCAAACGGCTCATTTTTGTCGTTGCTCTATCACGGATAGTTGCAAAGTCAGGAATAAGACCGATGAACCAGAATACCAACGATACTGAGAAGTATGTTGAAATCGCAAATACGTCCCACAATAGTGGAGAGTTGAAGTTCACCCAAAGTGAACCATATGTGTTTGGTAAAGGCAATGCCCAGATACCACCAATCCATGGACGTCCCATGTGTACTACTGGCCAAAGAAGGGCACAAATAACGGCGAAAATTGTCATCGCCTCAGCAGCACGGTTAATTGATGTACGCCATTTCTGACGGAACAAAAGCAATACGGCAGAAATCAATGTACCGGCGTGACCGATACCTACCCACCATACGAAGTTGGTAATATCCCAAGCCCACTGTACGGTCTTGTTCATACCCCACTTACCAATACCATTCCATAGCATGTCCCCTAAGTAGTAGCCACCAGCTAACAACAAAAGAACAGACACACCGAAGGCAGCCAACCAACGAGGATTAGGCGCAGCCTCCACCGGACGACAAATGTCTTCCGTAATATCCTTATACGTTTTACCACCGGTTACCAGTGGCTCACGAACTTTTGATACAACCTGCATATATTTTTGGTTATCTATGTTTCAGTTTTTACAGAAATCTGCTAAAAGGAAAGGGATAAAGGATTTTGACATCCTTTATCCGCTATCATTTATGCGTCATGTTTCTTAGAAGCGTCTTTGTTTCTTACTTTCGCTAGATAATAAACGTTTGGACGAACGTTGATCTCATCTAGTACGTTGTAAGCTCTTTCTTCCAACTCTCCTTCAAGAAGTTTACGAACATTTGAGTTAGAGTCGTTCAAGTCACCAAACTGAATAGCTCCAGCAGTACAAGAAGCAGCACATGCTGTAGTAGCATCTCCGTCTCTCATTTCTCTGCCTTCAGTCTTAGCTTTCAATTTACCAGCTTGGATTCTCTGAACACACATAGAACATTTCTCCATTACACCTCTTGAACGAACTGTAACGTCTGGGTTCAATACCATTTTACCCAAGTCGTTGTTCATATGATAGTTGAACTCATTATTGTTGTGGTATTTGAACCAGTTGAAACGACGTACTTTGTAAGGACAGTTGTTCGCACAGTATTTCGTACCGATACATCTGTTGTAAGTCATTTGGTTCAAACCTTCTGTAGAGTGCGTAGTTGCAGCTACCGGACATACAGTTTCACAAGGAGCGTTGTTACAGTGCTGACACATCATAGGCTGGAATACAACTTCAGGATTTTCCAAAGCTCTTTCCATTGTCATATAATCGTCTGGCATTGATACGTCTGCCTCTTCGTGAGCGTAGTAACGGTCAATTCTCAACCAGTGCATTTCACGACGGTTGATTACCTCTTCTTTACCTACCACAGGAACGTTGTTCTCAGTGTGACAAGCTACTACACAGGCGTTACATCCGTTACATGCGTTAAGGTCGATAGCCAATCCCCAGTGGTGATTGTTGTATTCGTGAACATCAGATTTGAATCCGATTCTCTCGTTCCACAACAATGCTGTAGCTGGTTTTTTAGCGATTTCTGCAGCTTTTTCATCTGCATTTTTATAACCATCACCTTGGATATCCCAAAGAGAGATATCTGTTGGTTTTTTCTCACCGTTGTAAGATGAAATTTTCACTTCGTGTCTTGCAGCAGCAGGATTCTTCACATATTCTGCAAGTGTAGTCTCTTGGATGATAGACTCACGCGCCATGATTGTCTCATGCGTTTGTGTTTGAGCAACTTGCTCTTGTCTACCTGCCGACTTCACTTCGATACCTGAAGTAATATTATAGTCTACAAATCCATTGTCAGAACCAGCAAATGCAAATGCGTTAACGCCACCAGCCTCAGCTGCTACACGTCCTGCACCTTCACCTCTACCGTATCCGTAAGGAATTGCGATTACGTTCTTTTTCAAACCAGGCTGTACGATTGCTGGCAACTCGATTGTGTTACCGTTGATCGTGATCGCTACTACGTTTTTCTTAGTCTCAAACTCTTCAGCTGAGAACAATTCTTTCGCCAAAGCTTGAGAAATTGCAACGTAGTTACCCCAAGTCACTTTCGTGATTGGATCTGGAGTTTCTTGAAGCATTGGGTTGTTAGCCATTGCACCGTTACCGATTAGGGTTGGAGCAAAAACTACAAGTTCAATACCTTCGTTATTTTTCTTATACTTTGATCTGATTACTTGACCAGCAGCATCAACATCAAAGCTTGAAGTATAATCTACTGAAGCATCACTAGATTCGTGTACACTTACTGTAGAAGCAACTTCCAATACACCATTGTGAAGTGAACGTACCCAGAACTTATCAAAAGTAGCTTCTTTTGATTGAAGAGGGAACAAGTTCTCTTTCCAATAAGTCTTGATGATTTCCTCGTAACTACGTACATCGCCTGCCCAAGTCAAGAATGAATCTTGTGCTTGACGAGTATCGAAGATTTTAGAGATTGTTGGTTGTCCTAATGAGAAGAAACCTTTCTTAACTTCTGCATCATTCCAAGCCTCAAGATAATGTGTATCTGGAGCGTTGTATGTACAAAGAGAAGCTGTTTCGTTTAATCTATCTGCAGTAGCAACTGAAAGTTTAGCTTTCTTAATTGCCTCAGCGATTTCAGCACCTCTTGGGTGATCGTACACAGGGTTTGTGTTGTAGAAAACTACTGAACCTACACGACCTGATTTCAAGTCGTTGATGAAATTAGTCATTGCCTTGTCACTTCCTTGCTTAGTGAAAGAAGGATTGTTCAAGTCCAATGTCTTACCGTAGTTATCTAGCATTTGGTTGATACCATTCACCAACTGTTGTACTGCTACATTGTTGATTCCTGACACTACCAATGATTTGCCTTTTGCTTTCAAAAGGGCTTTCGCAGCTTTAGTAATTGTCTCAGCTTTTACTGCTGGAGCTTTTACGGCTGTATTTCCTGTTGCTTTTGCTACTTCGTTGTAAAGAGCGGCAACATAAAGACCTTCTTCTGAAGGTTTAACTGGCGTACGGTAGTCAGCAGATGAACCTGTAATTGTCAACATGCTTTCGAACTGGAAGTGTTGAGACATTTCCTTCTTGTTCGGTCCTACTTTACGTCCTGGAGTATATTGAGCAGTATGCTCAACACCAGCTACCCAGTTATTGTGGAAATCAGCACCAAAGCTGACAATAACGTTTGCTTTGTCAAAGCTATAAGAAGGAACAACTGCTTTACCGAATTGTGCCTTGTTAGCTTCGATCATTGCAGAAACAGTTTCTTGATCGTAAGTAACTACCTCTGCATTATATTTATCAGCAAATGCATTAAGAGCAATTTTTGTTGAAGGAGAAACGATAGAGTGAGAGACTACTACAGTTTTCCCAGCTTTGCCCAAGCCACTGATTACTTCTTTATCTAATTCTTTCCAGCTAACTTTCTTTCCACCTTTCGTTGGATACTGGATTTTCTCTACATCATAAAGTGAGATCACTGAAGCGTGCGCTCTAGCTGATGCACCACCTCTAGTAACTGAAGAGAATGTGTTACCCTCTACAAAGATTGGTCTACCTTCTCTTGTTTTTACAACGATTGGGTAAGCCTCACTACCATTGATGAAAGTAGAAGCATAATAGTTAGGAACACCTGGGTCTACGTTTTCAGGTTTGTTCAAGTAAGGGATAGCTTTCTTTACTGGAGCTTCACAAGCTGCCAAAGAAACTGCCGCCAAACTGAATCCCATTTTCTTCAAGAAGTCACGTCTAGTGTCGCCACTTTCCTCCCCACTATTATCACCATAAGCATCTTTAATTGGTAAATGCTCTGGGAATTCCTTATCTGCATTTTTTACGAACTCAGGGTCGTTTGTCAGTTGCTCAACGCCCTTCCAATATATTTTCTTTGTCATGGTCTTTTAGTCAAAAACTTTAAAGTTTGTATGCCAAACGTTAGACAAAAATTAGTAGTGGCATTTCGCACACTCCAAACCTCCGATATTTTCTACTTTCATTGGTTCTTTAGCCGTGCTTTCGTGCAACTCAACTAGTCTATCGTAGTATTCGTTACCCTTTGTATTCACATCTGTTTTTCTGTGACAGTCAATACACCATCCCATTGTTAGAAGTGAATGTTGTTGCACGATTTCCATCTCCTTGATATCTCCGTGACAAGTTTCACACTCGACACCACCCACTTTAACGTGTTGTTGATGGTTAAAATAAGCCAAGTCAGGTAGGTTATGGATTCTTACCCACTGAATAGGTTGATTATTTTCAATCGCAGCATAGATTTTTTGAATCTCTTCAGACTCAGTTCTTACTTGCGAGTGACAGTTCATACAAATGTTAGCAGAAGGAATGTTTGCATTCTTTGACTTCTCTACGCCTGTATGACAGTACTTACAATCGATTTCGTAATATCCTGCGTGTAGCTTATGTGAGAAAGCGATTGGCTGCTCAGGAGCATAACCTTGTTGTACACCAATAGAGAATAATCCATCGATTGTCGCTTTAGCTACCACTATGATAAATACGAATGATGCAAATCCTACAAATATTTGACTCTTGAATACTGCGCTAAGGTCAAATTTCTGGTTTACATAAGCTGCGTCATCTGATGACAAATCCTTTTGTTGGTTCAAGTATTTTGTCAATACATTGATCAACATCAAAAGAACAACTAATACGATCACCAAGATAACACCTAAACCAATGATGATTCCGATCAATAGATTTGTACTAACTGCTTGTTCAGCTCCTGCTACAGCTGCATCGCCCGCTGCTGGATCAGTTGCTACCTCTGCCACTTTAGGACCTGCGATAGTCTCCGCTTTCACATAAGCAAGAATAGATAAAATCTCTTCATCAGATACCGCCTGGTTAGGCATGTACTGCTGATACTGCTCGTAGAGGGCTTTTGCATATTCATCCCCACTATCGATAACTTTCTTTGGGTATTTAACAAAATTCTGGATCCACTTAACGTCTCTTCGCTCATATACCGCTTTCAAAGCTGGTCCTACAACCTGCTCATGAACAGCGTGACATGACGAACAGTTGGCGTCAAACAGTTCCGCACCTGCTGCAACTTGTCCTTCATCTGATGGGATACCGTCTCCAGCTCCTTGTCCAAATGAGAGATTTGCCGCCAGCAGTAACCCAAGCCAAAGGATTGCGAATCGCAATCTTGTAACACTTCTGCCGATACTCATTTTTGTATAGTTTTTAGTCTTACTATTACTCTTCTATGTTAACATCCGCAAATCTAGTACTAAGCGTCCTCTTTTCAAATAAATATCAAGCCTGAATGGTGACTTTAATCATAAACATTTTGATATTGATTTTAAAAAAGTTCATTCATAATCAGCATATTAACACCGATTAAGGCTTATTTCGACTTATTTAGAATAACTCTAAATTGCATTATCGAGTTATATTGTTGTCATAAAGTGTCATAAAAACATCTCCATTAACAATTAGAGGAAAGCACCGTCAAACACTTATTTAGTCAACATGAATACCTCCTCTATGTTATGAAGGCTTCTTGATATGAAAGCAAGTTGTCCCTCATGTTAAACATTATTCACTTTTATTAACTCTTAAGTGTAGAATTGTACTTTTATAAGAATTACTAAATCTCATAAAAAGATCAGACTAATAAACTGTAACAACATGAACTACTTGTTACGAAAAAGGTAAAAAAAAACGCCTAGAAGTTAAACTTCTAAGCGTTTTATAAAAGAGAGGTCTCGAGCGGATTCGAACCGCTGTACATGGTTTTGCAGACCACTGCCTAGCCACTCGGCCACGAGACCTTTTGTCTTTTTTGCGATGCAAAGGTAGCAGATAAAGGTAGTTTCACCAAAGCTTTCTAAAATAAAAATGCAAGCTTAGCCATTGCAAACTGATTATCAACCACTTTTTTTTCTTTCAGCTCAAAATTCTTTTCAAAAAAGCATTCAAATGTGTTTTGTATGTAGATGCTGTAAACTTTTTCTTTTATTTTTTTACAATAAAAAAGCTATCTTCATCATCTAATTTAACATCAAAATAGTGCTAGAAAGTTATAAACATAGAGGACTCAGAAGTCAAATGATAAAAATGCTTCAACGAAAAGGTATTTCAAACCATCAAGTTTTAGAAAGTATGGGAAGGATACCTCGTCACCTCTTTATGGATAGTGCTTTCTTAGAACATGCCTACCAAGACAAACCTTTTTCAATTGGTCATGGGCAAACAATTTCTAGTCCTTATACCGTTGCAACTCAAAGCTCATTATTAGAACTTCAAAAAGGAGATAAAGTATTAGAAATTGGTACTGGATCAGGTTATCAAGCCTCCGTTTTAGCAGATATGGGTGCTCAGGTTACAAGTATTGAATACCTACAATCGTTACATGTAAGAGCTAATAATCTACTTAAAAAATTAGGCTACAAAGTAGACTGTATTCATGGAGATGGCTCATTGGGCTATCCCGTCAAAGGGCCTTATGATAAAATCATTGTCACTGCTGGTGCTCCTTTTGTTCCGAATAAGCTTCTTTCTCAGTTGAAGACAGGAGGAATTTTGGTGATTCCAATTGGAGATTCCAGTTCTCAGATAATGACCCGTTACCACCGTATTTCAGAAAATGAATTTAAAAAAGAGACTTTCGAACTATTCTCTTTTGTTAAATTGAGAGGAGAACAAGGTTGGGATAGTCTCAACTAAAACCAATAAACACAAAACACGATGACAAAACAGCAAAAACTGGCGAGTGAATCTAAAGTTGTTACCAACCAAATTGTACTACCCAACGAAACCAATCCTCTGAATAAACTAATGGGAGGTGAACTTCTACACCAAATGGATGTGACAGCTGCAATTGCAGCGCAAAGACATAGCAATAGCATTGTAGTTACGGCATCTGTAGATAATGTATCTTTTAATCACCCGATTGGTCTTGGAAATATAGTGACACTTGAAGCCCAAGTTACACGTTCATTCACCTCGTCAATGGAAGTTTACATCAAGGTTTCTTCTGAAGATATCACTACGGGAATTAAACAAATGACCAATGAAGCCTATCTTACTTTTGTGGCGATCGATGGGAAAGGTAATAAAGTACAGGTTCCTCAACTTGTTCCTGAAACGGAGCAAGAGAAAGATAAATTCGCTTCTGCGCTCCGTAGAAGACAACTACGTTTGATATTAGCAGGAAAAATGAAACCTGAAAATGCAGAAGAGCTACAAGCTATCTTTATAAATAGAGAAAAATAAGACATAAAAAATGCCTCTGTCTTAAAAAACAGAGGCTTTCCTCATGGATGAGCTTTAAAAAGTTTGTAATCTTTATTCAGAGAGATTGACTGTAAAGTAATCCCCATCATCTAAACTTACACTTACTACATAACCTTCATCATCGCAAGTACCATCACCATAATTCACTTGAATACTATGATTGCTACTTGTAAATCTTTTCTCTCCGCTTACAGGAATCCATGCTAGACCACAAGACCTTTTCACAATAAGAGGCGATACTACTTCCATTGTATAAACTCCACCATCTCTTTTCTGCCCCGAAGCATTTCCTTCTATACTAAACTCTTCTTCAAAAAAACTCTCTCCTGCAACTTTCTCGATTGTCCAATCGGCATCTCTTGTTATTGAAGAACCATCGAAGAAGGTCAACTTTCCACCTTTCAAGGTTGAAATCAATAAATCGTTTTGTCCCTCTTCAAAAATCGCTCGAGTTGTTCTTGTTCCTTCTACTTTTACATCATTGGCATAGAATGATTCAAATACAATACTTCTCTTAAGAGATAAACGAGTTTGTGCATTACTCAACAAAGCCTCATCAACTACATGCAATTTACCTCTTAGTACTCTTGTTATTCCAAATACCTCACTCTCACAACCTTCTTCTCCAAAATCTACGGTATACTCGTTAATAATAGATAAAGGTGACACATTATACAGTACTGTATCTAATGTAACCACCGCACAAGTAGTTTCTGAAGTACTACTTCTCGCATTACTACTTTCTTCAAACTGTCTAATCACAAAATCTAACTCGGCCTCTACAACATCATATTCTTGATCCGCTTGAGCATCATCAGATACAATACTTAACTCTGCCTCTCTTTCAACATCTGTCAATGGAGCATCTGCATTTACTAACTCATCTAGTTCCGAACATGCACAGATTCCAATTAACAAGACCACACCTATGCGATAAATAAAACTTTTGATCATTCTTATTGGGGATTTTAGTTTAGCTGATCTTTCGATTTTTCATTCTCTTATGCTTGAGACAGCTTACTAGCACATGTTGACAAACAAATAGAAAAAAATGCTTAATTATTTCGCTAATTCACAATAAACTATACTAATAGAGTACGCAAATAATATTCAGAATAAATAGCTCGAACAAACAATACTTACTTTACTAATACTAAAAATAACAGCACTTACTTTTTTACCTACAGGAGCATTCCTCAACTAAAAGACTATCTTAAAAAGATTCTTCCTTACAATTAATTAGAAAAAAAGATCTTTAAATTAAAATATATTCTACTTTTATGTATTTTATTAGCGTAGATGAAAGTGTCAATACGCGTAAAATGCTTTATCGTGATTAAATTATTCAGTTCTATCATTCCTGCTGGCTACCCATCTCCTTCTGATGAATTTATGGAGGAAGACTTACGAATAGAAGAATACCTCATCAGAAATCAGCCTGCAACTTTCATGATTCGTGTAAAAGGTGAATCGATGCACAATGCAGGTATTTTCGACAATGACCTTCTCATTGTTGATCGCTCCGTTTTGGCTAAACACAATGATGTGATACTGGCTTGGCTCAATGGCGAGTTTACGGTCAAAAGATTTCTTCAGACAGATACAGATACTTGGCTAAAAGCCGAAAACTACAAGTTTAGACCTCGTAAAATAGACCCTAAAAAAGATACTTTTCGTGTTTGGGGAGTTATTACCTTTAGTATTCGACATCACAAATTTCACCACACGATCTAGCTGACACAAAACATAAAAAAAAGAGCTCAACCTATATATCATAGATCAAGCTCCTTATTTAATTCTGTTTTATGATGAGAATTATATCTGAGGCTCAGGACGTTTTCTGAATACAAACTCTCCCCCTTCATCACCAACATTTCTAAGTCGGTCACCCATTGGCATCTGACCATCTGTATTATTATAAACAGTTTCTTTTACATATTGAATAAGCTGAGTCACCAACATTTTATCTTTTCTGTTTACTCTCAAATAAGTCATCAACGCTTTTGCGAAAGGTGAATTTGTACCCGCTTCTCCATCAGAAACATACTGAAGGAAACCTGAAGTTAGTCCCCAACGAGATTTAAACAACTCAGCTTCATCAGCGTAACTAGCGCCTCTATGACCATGAGCGAATAACGAACCTGAGAAACATGCATCTGCAATTAAGAATGTATGCTGTGTATCCAACATTTTCACATACTTCAAAATTGTTTCATTAGAGATATAAGTATCTGTTGCACTTAGATCAGCGGAACCGTTAACTGGAACCCAGAATCCTTCCTCAAAAGCTTTATCGTAATAACCATGTCCCGAATAATAAATCAAAAGGTTATCTGTAGGTTGAATTTTTTCTTTCAGTTCAAGAATAACCTTACGAATATTTGATGCAGTCACTTCTTCGTTATACAATTCAAACACATTTTCATCTTCAAAAGTATAATGACGTGTCAGCATATCTCTTACATCTTGTGCATCTTTTACCGCATTATCTAGAGGTGTCCACTCGGTGTATTCATCTACTGAAATCATCAATAAATAATACTTAGGAGCTTCCATCACATCGATATCCAAATCCATCGCAAAATCTTCCTCTGCAGCTGAAGGCTTGTCTGAAAGATTTAGGTCAAAACTCAAGATATCCGATTGAGAAAGACTTTTATCCGCAATCATTAATTTGAATGAATTCACATCCGTCTTAATTGCCTTAAAGCCCCTTGTCGCTACCTGCGAATCGGTATAGCTCACTTCTAAAGAAACCTCGACACCTTGCATGGCTTCAAGGTTCTCTATCACAACATTTTTATCGAAAACCAAACCTGGTGTTTCAATTACTGAGAATAGTTTTACAGTAGGTTCTTCAGCTACACCTGTTCCAAAGTTATCTACACGGAACTTGATAAAACCTTTCCCTCCTTTTTCAAGTTCTTGTGCTCCTTCTGGGTATTCAAATCGGAGATTAGAAACCAATAGTTTACTTTGTCCTTGAGCTTTCGGTGTTTCTTCTACTGCTTCTACAACTTCTTCTTCCGCTGTTATTGCAGCAATCGACTCCTCACTATTTTTTAATGCATCAATTCCTTCTCCATCATTGGCTACTTCTTCAATTGAATTTTCAGCCTCTTTCAGATCATCTACTGAACTTCTGTTAGTCGCTACAATTTCATCTTCTCCAAATGCAGTACCCAACTGACGTAAGTTTGCCAACTGAAGAACCGTTGAGTTTAGAGATTCTATCGCATCATTATCTTCCGTGTTTAGTTCAGCTGTTTTTTCAAAGTATGGCTTTGCTTTTAAGAAATGATCCAATGACTGTTTTCTTAATGCATTACCTTCAGCTTGAAAGGCCTCATCTGTAAGTTGATTCATCTCGTTCAACAAACCAACAGCAGTATTATAATTGATAATACCTAAGTTGTACAATGCATTGAAGTAATTCGGGTCAACATCCAAACACTGCTCATAAAGAGATACAGCTCCTTCCAGATCATCACTCTGATGAAGAATCAATGCTAAATTGTATTTGAAATCAACTTCTTCAGGATAGGTTTCTACCAAGTTTTCAAGCAAAGCTACAGCTTCCTCTATTCGTTGTTCTTGGAAGAATATATTTAATTTAAACTTCGAAAATTCTATAGCTCTTGCAGGGTATTTTTCAGCAGCAGAATCAAGGAGCACCAAAGCTTGATCTACATCTGTCTCTACCATTTCTTGAACTTTGCCTAAATATTCCAACTCATCAATCTGCGTAAGAAGCATCGCAATATCTGGCGAAAGGTATTTGAAATAACCTTGGAAGTCATTTGCAAAATCTTGTACTAAACCAAAGTCATTCAGTACAAACGCACAGTTTGCGCCATAAATGTAGGCTGTAGTATCAGTTGGGATAACTCGAATCGCTTCTACAAATGAATAAAGTGCTTCTTCATAATTTTCTTCCTGATAAAGAAGCTCGGCTTTGTCCATATGAACATGCCACTTTGCCTGAAGTTCTGGGTCTTGTTTTGCATCCTGAGCAAATAAGGTGGACAAGCTCAGTAAGAAAGTTGCAATTGATAATAAAAAAATTCTGGTCATTGTATTAAGTTATTAGTTCTCCCCAATATAGATCTGTTTCTGTTTTTAGTTTAAAAGCATAAAGAGAGAATGTCGGTTCTAAGTCACACACATTCCCTCTCTACACGCTAAAAAGTAATCTTTTCTTATTCTACATTTCCTTGAATGAGACGTAGCTCATCATTCAAAGTCAGAAGAACTAGCTTCTGATCTTTTAAGTCTTTATCATCGCTTTTCTTCCCTTCCATACCAATAATATTGATACGGTCATCATGATTACTGACAGCTTCAACTGCATATTGTGTTTTTGATTTTGTCTTGTAATCTCTGATAATATTCCCGAGATGATCATACACACCAATGTAAATATTTGTACCTCCCGAAGAAGCATCTACAGCATTTACTTTTTGTTTTTTAGCATCAACAATAGATTGATAATTCGACACTAAAAGCAAATGATCTCCAAATGGCTCAAATGATTGAATTTCTCCAGCAAGCATTAATGAATCAGCCCATAGCTCCTCTCCGTCAGATTTGGCACATAGCAATTGAGTAGGCTGCAAGTTATCTGGAGTACTAATCCCTTCAGACTTGAAAGTAAATAGGTACGCTCTCTTTTCAGCAAATGGACTAACTGTCTCAGGCTCTAGTTGACTTGGAACAATAAAGTTATGCCCTTGCATACCTCTATCATTAAACCTGACTAAAGTATTCATAACAGTTTCTCCTTTCTCATTCTCCTCTGTTGCTTCCGTATGAAGTACTAAAGTTGTGTTTCTACGTTTGATATTGAAAGCCGCGACTTTTGTATGCAAAGTTCCTTTCAAGCTATCTTCAGCGATTTGAGGTTCTTTATACCAATCCAACTCTTCTCCTTTTACTTGAAGAATGAAAGGTTTTCTTCCTGTATGATCGGACTTATAACCTGCTACAACAAAAGTAGAATCTGTACTTCGTTCTAAGAATTGAGTAAAGTATCTAGTCTCTCTTTTTTCAACTTTAACTTCTTTCTTTTCCGTAGCAAATTCATCTTCTTCTAATTCACTTCCGATATCAAAAAGTAAATCATCATCTTTCTGACCATCCTCATCAATAAATAATGGAATTTTTACTTCATCATATATTACATAAAGAGAATCTGTAAAAGGCTTATTACTTTCTGAAATAAGATCGATGATGTCATTTTGAGTCTTCAGAGACTCTCTACTCAATTGTTTCTTTTCCGCTCCTAAAAAGGAATTAAGTTTGCCTAAATACAACTCATCAAAAAAGTCTCTATGCTTCAATAATTGCACAGGATCTTTAGATTTAGCTTTAACTTTACCCAAGAAATCTTCACTAATCATAGTGTATGTCCATTGCTCTGCCAACGAACGTAATTCTCTTTGATAAGAAAGTGCTGATGTTGCTGAATCTCCTTGAATTTTCTGATTCAACATATTGATTTTAGAAACTTTATAGCGGTACAAATCTACAGGTAATGCTGAAAGATCAAACTTCTTGATTTTAAGAATATTCTTTCTATTTACACGAAGGTCTTCTTCATTAGGCACTGTAGCTGTTGCTCGTTCCTTAATCCCCAAGTCCAATTCTTTGTCATAGCTGGTGATCAACGCTCTCAAAGGAACAATATGTTCTGTATGATAAGCGACAACATCATCATGCCAAGTGCTATAATCCCAAACTGTGATTTCATTGGCTAGAAAATCAGACTTTGCAAACCCATGCAATCTGTAGTTTTCAATTGGTGCTAATGTATAAGTTTGATTATAACCTTCAATCGGGAAATCTTTGATAAACGCTTTATACTTATCAAAATAAGCTACAAATGCGTTGTAGTTTGCTTTTACTTTCGCTAATCGTTCAAATAGATCAGCATCAGCCATCATGTACAAGTCTTTCAGTGTTCCGTATTTTTCACAGATACTGATAAACTCTTCCTGCCCTTCAGTGTAATGAATTACAGCTTTGTTGAAATACATATTAACCGTATCAACATTGGCTTTATAAAGTTTAGCTGCAGCGACACGGCTTTCTATTTCTTTCTTTACTAAGAAATGATCCACTTTTTCCTGCCCTACTTGTGCAAAAGAAGATTTCAAGAATTCTAGGTAAAAAGTCTTTGCCTTCTTTCCTTTCACTTCTTTCTCGTTAAGTACAGGAAGAGTCATTTCCATATATTTGACGGTAGAATCTACAGTAGCAAAAACGGCATCATCCTCCTTCAGAACATCAAATCCTTTGATCTGACGCTCATAATATTTCCCGATCTGATATCTTACATTCACCTCTAATGGATGATATTGTAAGAACTTTTTCATATGACGAAGTACTTTCGGATTTTCATCTTCATTTGCCTCGATCAGAGGAAAAAGGTCCTTATACTTTAATGGCAGATACAGTTCTTCTTCACTAATGATCTGAGCATTAGAAATTGACTGTATTGAGAAAAGGCCAAAAAGTAAGAATATATATTTTTTAGCAGACATGGTTCAAAAAAATTAGTTGATAATAGATAGTACTTTCATCTCAACTCTACGGTTCAATGCACGATTTTCTTCCGTATCGTTTTCTACCGCAGGTTGGCTTTCGCCATATCCTCTAGGCACAATGCGGTCACCTTGAATACCGAAGGTACTCACGTATGCCGCCGCACTTAAGGCTCTATCTTGTGAAAGCTCCAAATTGTAATCATCCTTACCTACATCATCGGTATGTGCAGCAAGCTCAACCACAATATTTGGGTTATCCTTCATCATTTTCACCAAACGCTTCAACTCTTTGTATGAACTTTCTACAAGTTCAGCTGAATTTGACTCAAAAAGAATGTCTTTCAATGGAAGTTTCGTATTTGCTTTCAAAGCATGCAAACTCACATCTAGCTTTTTGTTTTTCTTTTTAGTATCAAACTTGGTTGAGAAGAATGAATAACCTTTCGGACTTCTTACCTCAACATTATATTTACCGCCTTTACGAAGATTCGTTTTATACTTACCGTCTTTTCCTTCTTCAGCACTGATCTCAATCACTTCACCAGTTTCTTTGTTGGTAATTACAATGTTTGCATCTACTTCTCCTCCAGATTCGACATCTGCAATATTGAACTCAAACTCTTCCATTATCGGAGGTAGTTCCAAATCATATTCAAAGTCATGATACTTTACTGTTGAAGTCAAATCAAAAGTAAAATAAGCTGAATCAAAACCTTCTTTAAAAGCTGTAAAGTGGTATTTCTTACCTAAAGGAAGACTCAAAATATTATTTTCTACTTTATGCAACTTTGAGAAAGTAGCAATTTCCTCCATGGTCTCAGCATCACGCACCAAAAGATTTGCATCAATCTGCTCCAAAATTTCTTTATCATAAAGATTCAATTGGAGATTTGCTGTAGCAAAAAGCTCTATATCTTTCCCAATCTCTTGATACTGCTTCAAGTCTCTCAAGTCATAATAGAATGTATAATCTGAAAAACCGTTTGCTGTGGCATTGATCTCATAATTCTTACCCTCAGTAAGTACCAATGAGTACCAACCATCTTCACTACACTCTTGCTCAAAGATGAACTCTGTAGTTTCTGCATCTTGCACTTTCAGACCACCAATCACAGGATTACCATTCGTATCTCTGAAATACCCTTGAATCGTAATGTTTTTGTATTGTCTGTGTTCTTCAGGGATTACCGCTTGATAAATGTCATAGTTCCATTTCAGAAGCCCTTCTTGCTCCTCCATGATCTCTTCAGAATGTGGTTCTCCAAAAATGAAGAAAAGCAAGTCACCATTTGCCGATACTGAAGAGAACTGATCGTCTCTTGGTGTATTTGCAAAAGACAAGTTTTGAGGATCTGACCACTCCCCTGCCGAATTTCTTTTAGAAATATATAAATCGTAACCGCCTTTACCTCCAGCTCTTTTAGATGAGAAGATTAGCGTTTTACCATCTGACATAATACGAGGAGCTTTTTCACAATCCATATTGATTTGAGTTGGTAGCGGGCGAGGTTCACCCCAACTTCCATCTTCTTGTTTGTGTGACTCCATGATATCATAACAAACAGAACCATTCTCTTTTACCACTGTATCTAAACGAACAAAGTACAATTGGTTTCCATCTGCCGATACCGAAGGGAAGGTATCTTCACTGTCACTATTGACTGGTTCTCCTACATTAAAAGGTTCACTCCAACCTGACTCTGTACGTTCACAATAATAAATATCTCCTGCACCCATTCCGCCTTCGGCTGCCGCAAAGAAATAAAGATAGTTACCATCATAGGTAATCGAAGGACCTCCAATCAGACCTCCATCCTTTACTAAAGCATTTGCTGCTTCAATAGGAATAGGGCTTGTCCAATTTCCGTCTTCATACTTGGTTTCAAATAATTTCCACTTCCCTTCATCCCTATCACTCTGAAAAATCATTGTTTTCCCGTTGGCACTTAAGGTTGGTGCGTATTCTGTAAAAATCGAGTTCACGCCTTGAGGCAAACGCTTAAACTCGTAAGCTTGTGAATAAGTCAGCAAGGGCAATAGACACAGGCCTAACAGAAATAATAATTTCTTAAGCATTACACTATTAATAAACATTATTTAAAAAATCTATGACTAGAAAGTAGCGCAAATATACGAATATTATATTAACCATATGTTATCTGACTATATTTCAAGAAGATAATTAAATAATAAACGAAATCATTTCACTACAAGTGTTCACAGAATCAAAATATTTATCGCTAAAATGTGATATTCTTGAAATAAACGCTAAACCTTATGTTTTTTAAGATTATTAAACATTTTCATATTTTTCTCTTAAATTGTGAGCTATTATTCAGTGTATACTAAAAACTAAGCTGCAACTAGCAGCAACCAATTCGTGTCAAATTTAAATAATCTCTAAAGCGATTTAGGGACATTATAATCTTATGAAACAACTATTACTAGCCATTTCAATTATGGTTTGCCTGACATCCTATGGGCAAAATGTAGCTACACAAAAAGTATCTCTCACAGGTCTTATAAAAGATAAAAAAACAGGCCAAGCGTTAAGCTATGCAACCGTAAGCTTACAACACAAAACGGATTCTACTCAACTTACTGGAGCTCTCACAGACGAAAATGGTAGATTCTCAATTACAACTACTACAGGGAGTTACCTATTAAAAGTAGAGTTTATGGGATTTAAAGCTTATGAAAATCCTAACTTCGAATTATTAAAAGACAGCAACTTACCAACCGTTTTCCTTGAGGAAGATTTACACACGCTCAATGAGGTTGAAGTCACAGCAGAGAAAACAAGTGTGGAGTACAAATTGGATAAAAAGGTTTTCAATGTCGGTAAAGACTTACTCTCAAAAGGAGGAACAGCTAATGATATTTTGGATAACGTACCATCTGTAACTGTTGACGCAGCAGGTGGAATATCCCTCAGAGGCAATAACAATGTCCAAATACTAATTAACGGCAAACCTTCTATCATTACACTCAACAATGGGCTTGAACAAATTCCTTCTGAAAGTATTGAAAAAATTGAAGTCATTACCAACCCTTCTGCCCGATATGAAGCACAAGGAACGGCAGGAATTATCAACATCATTTTGAAGAAAAATAGAAAATCAGGCTTTAACGGTTCTATACAATTAGGAACAGGAATTCCCGACCAACATACGGCTTCTCTAAACTTGAATTACAAATCAGAGAAGTTCAATGTCTTTTCAACTTTAGGTTACCGTTACTCCAACTTCTTTGGTGGTTCTGAATCTTCTCAAACCATTTTTCAACCAACTACACTTTACATTGATCAAATGAATGATCAGCAACGAAATGATAATGCACACAATTATCGGGTAGGTGCTGAATATTTCATCAATGATAAAAACACCATCAACTTTTCTATTTCTCGCTATCAAATGGATAATGATGACTTCACGACCATCACTTATAACTATTTGGATGAAGCGAAAAATATAGAAAGAACTGAAATCCGTGAAATCGACTACTTCGAACCAATGGATTACAAAGAAGCTAATCTGACATATACAAAGCTATTCAGTAAAGAAGGACAAAAACTTACGGTAGATGTCAATTATGATTGGTGGTACAACGAAGAATTAGAAGACATCAGTTACAAACAAAGCTTCCCTACTTCTGATAATTACCAAGCATTCAATACCCGAAACTACGAAGCTTCCGATGATCTAACCATTCAATCTGATCTTGTATTTCCGATTTCAAAAGATCAACGAATTGAAGCAGGTCTTCGTTTTCAGACCAGAGACATTACTTCTGACTATTATGTAAAAGAGGAGTTAGATGGTCAGTTCGTTACTTTGGGCAATTTTGATAACAAAATGTTGTATGAAGAGACAATCTCGGCAGCTTATGCTCAATACGGCAATAAGTTCGGGAAACTGAATTATTTATTCGGACTTAGAATGGAACATTCAAGCATCCGAATTACAGACCGAATCAATGAACTTAATTTACCTAAAGACTATTATAATTTCTTCCCTACTGTACACTTCAACTACCAACTCAATGAGAAAGATAAACTTCAGTTGAGTTATAGCAGAAGAATCAGCAGACCTCAGTTCTGGCAACTGAATCCATTTGGTGGTTTTTCAGATGTACGTGATCAGTTCAGAGGGAACCCTGATTTGAATCCGAATTTCACAGATGCTTTTGAATTTGAAATTCTTAAAACCTCAGACAAATTCACAGTCAATCCATCGGTTTATTTCCAAGAAACTTCTGACTTTTTCCAATTTATCGTTTCTCCAGATGAAGAAGGCTACTTAATCACAACTTTAGTCAACCTAGGAATAGAACAACGTTTAGGTCTTGAGCTTTCAACTACTTACAATCCTTTTAAATGGTGGAGACTTTCGGGTGATTTCAACTTCTACAAATTCAAACAACGTGGGCAGTTAGAAGGAAAAAGATATGATGCGGATAACCAAACTTGGACAGCACGTATCAATAACCGCTTCAAATTACCGAAGAAATTCACGATTCAAGGAAGTTTCAATTACCAAGGAAAAAGCGTAAATGCACAATACACTTCGTACGCAAATCATTACGCCGATCTAGCAATTAGCAAAGATATCATGAAAGATAGAGCGAATATTTCGTTCAGAGCTATCAATATGTTGGATTCACGCAGAAGAATTCTGAGTGCTGAGGGAGAAGGATTTCTTTATGAGTCAGAATCTTGGTGGATCGGTAGAAGACTTAGCCTAAACTTCACTTACAAATTCGATCAGCTAAAAAATTAATAAACTGAACTTACACTGAATAAAAACATGAGTCATCCCAAATCATTAATTCGGGATGACTCATTTTTAGTTATAGATAAACCCTAAAGGTTATTCTTTCACTTCCAATCGATCTTCAGTGTCTTCCACTACTTGTTTCTTCCATTGTTCGCTATATCCCGGGAAGTTAGGGGAAGGGCATTGCCCATATTCACTTCGTTCAAACTGACCTTTTTCAGTTTGTTTCTTCACGTTTCCATCCATGTATTTTACGATGAGCTGCTGACCAAATTTCTTCCAATCCATAACCATTTTATTGGCTGTCGTCACTGAGAAATCCGTTACAAATGCTCTCGCTTTTTCTGGAGATTCTTCAAACATTTCACTTGCCGATTTGTCAATCATAGCCGTATAATCTACGAACTTAGTTTCAAGTTCTTTTTGCTTCTCACGGATGTCTTGAATCATATCCGAATAACGTAGATAAGCAAAGTTTGAAACCGTATTAAAAATCCAGAATGCAGAAGTTTCCGAATAAGTAAGCATATCACCATTTCCTACCTCAAAAGTTTCTGGCACTTCTGTCATACCACAGTACATTGGTGTATAAACAGTAGAATAAGTATCGTCTACTCCAAACCACAGTATTCCGCCAATAGGGTCTGGTAAAGAAGCTCTTGATTGAGCAACCAAAGAAAAACCTGTCTGTTGTGTAGAAATTGCTCTTTCATTGAAATACTCTTTTCCTTCATATTCCCAAGTCAAACCTCTCCAACGGTACGGCAAATCAAAGGCTCCTGCCCCTGCATCTTGTGTCATGTCCAATGGTGTTCCTTCGTAGTGATCACGCATTAGCTCCATTACATCTTGAACCGATAGCTTTTTAGATGGCTTCACCCACAATGGTAGTTTATTTGTCGTAAAACCTGTTGCTTCGTCCTTCTCCAATTTCCCTTCTGCGTAAGCTGTAAACTTATCCATTCCATCTGTCAGACGGTTATAAATTGACCATACACGAGCATCACAGAAACGAGCACCACCAAAGTCCACAGGGGCATACACCTCTGCAAAATCAAAATCTTTATCTTTTCCTTTGTACCATCCTTTGTTTTTTGCAAACTCAATTACATCAGCTGAGTACAAACAATTCTCTTTATCATCTTGAGGAAATTTACCAATTCTAGCTTGGTTGGCATGAGCTGCTACATATCCATTTGGTACTCTACGAGCTACCCAAACAGCACCTTTTTCTCCTTCACCTTTCCCAATCAATTCCATGTACCACACTTCATTTTTATCAGAAATTGAGAAAGACTCACCCGAACTGTAATAACCGTAGGTATTCACCAATTCACCCATAATCGTGATTGCTTCACGAGCTGTTTTTGCACGTTGTAAAGTAATGTAGATCAAGCTACCATAGTCTATGATTCCATCATTTTGTCCTTGGCACTCCTTTCTTCCTCCAAAAGTAGATTCTGTAATTGCAAGCTGATGTTCGTTCATATTCCCTACCACAGAATAAGTCTGCGCTACTTGAGGAATTTGACCAAGGGGCTTTCCTGTATCCCAATCAATCACGTCCAGCATTGTACCTTCAGGATAAGTCATTGCAGGATAGAAATACAATTCTCCAAACAATACATGTGAATCGGCGGCATAGGTAATCATATTGGAACCATCTTTTGTAGCTCCTTTTGTTACCATGATACTCGTACAAGCCAATGCTGAAGGTTGCGCAAACAAGCCTAAAACAAATAAGCCCAATAAAGACAATACATTCTTTTTCATCTATGAATTGATTTTAATTCGAGATTCTACAAGCTAAAAAGGTAACACTTATGCCGTTTAAAGATTCCCAACAAGACTGAATAGCTTCTAATAAGACCTAATACATGTTTAGATTAGGAACTATTTTGTTCAAAAAGAAAAGGCTAAAGTTTGATGATTTTCACTGAGAATTAAGAACTAGTTTCTTAATTCCTTTCAAGGTTAATCTTGTGGTAATTTTGAAAGTCAGGTAATAACAATAAACACTGTTTGAAGAGTTAGCGAAGCAATCTTCAAACTTAATAATGAAAGAAAGAGTCTGAAGACTCATTTAAAACTAGATTTATTTCGATACCGAAGAACTCGCCTTTAATATTCATTGATGAATTCGTAAATAACTTTGCTTAACTCTACGAATAGTGAAAACTTTTAGGGCAAAAGAAAAGGCCAATTCAAAATTGAATCAGCCTTTCAGATCATTTATCTGACATTTTAATTTTCAGCAGGGCAATCACATTTTTTGGTGTATGTAGTCGGTAATGGCTGATAGGCTACTCCGCTACTGTTTTCTAATAAAAGAGTGAATTCTAATATCATCCCATCGCAGGTCAAAGTGACTTCCAAGTCTTCTTTTGTTGCGTGATCTTGCCAGTCAGAAACCAATTGCCCCGCAGGGATTACGGCCATATCTCCATCAAAAATGATTTCAACAAGGTGTGCTCCATCCCAGATGTTATTCCACATATTCTCGATGAAGAACTGATTTCCTTCCTTCACTATTTTCACTTCATATTCAGAAGTTTCTCCTGTTTCTCCATTCACAACTTCTGATACAAAGTAAGTTCCCAACCAAGCTTCTGGGGCAAGACTATTGGCATCCATTGTAGCTACAGTTTCCAAATTGCCATAATCTTCATTGGAACTGTTTACTAAAAGTAGGTTAAATGCAATACTTTTATCATTTGCGTCTAGAGCCACAGGAATATTCTCTTTTGTTCTATGGTCTTGCCAATCAGAGACTAGCTGTCCGCCAGGGATATATACCGACGATCCTTCAAATACGATTTCTACAAGGTGAGCACCATCTTCAGCATTATTCCATAGGTTTTGAATAAAGTATTGCTCTCCTTCTTGGACTATAGACATGTCATACTCATTAGACTCATTCTCTACGGCTGTATAGTCTCCAAGCCATTCACTTGGAATAAATACGACTCCTTCTCTTCTCACTTTTACTTCACAAACGCTGTTTGCTACGTTGTAACCAACACCCGTTGGGATATTCAGCATGACAGAACCGACATCTCCTTTATTCAAATTTGAAGAAGAAACCGTAATCATTACTTCAACTTGTGGTTGTTCTTTAGACTATGACACTACGGTTGGACTCACGGTTACATCGGTATCTAACAAATTGCTAAGCTCTACATCCAAAGCAATATCACTGATTGTATTTTGCTGATTTTTGAGCGAAAGCAAGGTAGTTACTGTGATACTTTCTTCGGGGTTCTCTTCTGTAAAAAGAATATTTTCAGAAGTTGACTCAAAAACAAGTGTAGACGGTGCAATACCATAATCTGCACTTTTTTCCTCACAAGAACTCAGTAAACCAATTAGTAGGCTAAAAAGAAGTCCTAGAGGGATATATTGAAAGACTGATTTCATAAAAAAGTATTTAGAAGTTATTTCAAAAAGCACTTAAAGTAATTTGATAAATGAGGGCTAGTTCAGCCCTCATTATCCACTCAAACATTAGAATCCTGGCGTTGGATCAACATATTTGTTTCTTTGCGCTTCCTCTAGTGGGATTGGGAAATAATTGTGTTTGTCCTCAAATTTTTCAGCATAAGGATTTCCCGATGCGACTAGCTGTTGCTTCGTGATTCCCCAACGAGCCAAGTCATAGAAACGCTGTCCTTCACTTACAAGCTCCAACATGCGTTGCTTGCGGATTTCAGTTCTCAACTCATCGCCAGTCAAACTCACAGATGACAAATTCGCTCGATTTCTCACTTGATTTAAGAAAGTCAACGCCTGTGTATCTTGCCCCATTTCATTCAATGCTTCAGCCTGCATAAGCAATACATCAGCATAACGCATCAAGATTAAATCTACCACACTTCTGTTGGTTGAAATGGCGTTGATCGACTCAACATATTTCAGACTCATCTTAAAATCTGGATTTGGGAAGTCTACAATTGTCCCATCAAACTCTTGCCCATGCTCCAAAATTGAAGCCGCTTTACGGATATCGCCATCCTCAAAAGTGCTCGCACAATAATCTGAAATGCTTGCCATATTCCAGCCACCATTATAACCTTGAGGAGCCATAGCTACGCCCAATTGATGGTAAATGTCCAAAGCATCAATTTGCTCTTCTGTATACCCTCTTGAGAAAATAACTTCTTCATTTACCTCTGCTGTACCATCAAACATAGAACGGTAAGCAGTACCTCTAACCAATGCATGTCCTGAAATTTGCTCAAAAGCCTTATTTGCTTCACTCCAATCAGCTTGATATAAATGTGCTTTTCCTAAGAAAGCAAAGGCGGCATTTGCGGTTGCCCTGCCCCAATATTGAGAAGCCCAAGATTGGGGCAAATGCGCTGCGGCAAACGAAAAATCTTCTTCTATTTGAGTGTAAACTTCATCTTCTGTCGCTAAAGCTTGAGACAATTCTTCTGGGCTTTTAGGAACACTCACTCTCAAAATGATATCATGGAAATTTCTCTTCAAATTGAAATGATAAAATGCTCTCAAGAACTTCGCTTCTGCTATAAGTTCATTTTGCTCATTTTCAGAAAGCATATCCATAGTTGGAACATTCTCAATGATATCATTTGCCATTTTGATACCCACATACCATCGGTTCCACATGTAGGCAGGAACGCCTTCACTGGCTGTATTTGAGAAATTCACTATTCGTTGCAGATAGCCCCAATCAGTTGTTCCGCTTTCTGGATGAATGTCATCTGATCGGAAATTTTCTGGCAAATAGAAATATTCATGGTATGTCCAGCCTGTCGTTGAGATGTATGAATAAGTAGTGGCTAGGTATTGTTCTACCGCTTCATAACTTACCCAAATCTGATCGGAAGTAGGTTGATCTGGGGATTCTTCAGTCAAGTAGTCTTCACAAGATGTAAAACCAATGACCAAAAGCATCGCGCTTATTATATGGATGAATCTTTTCATAACATTAAATTTTGGATTGGATTAGAAGGATACTTGAATACCTGCTGTGAAGGTGCGGAACATAGGGTACGAACCATAGTCAACACCTTGTGTAAGTGCACTAGAAGGAATTACTTCTGGGTCATAACCAGAATATCCTGTCAGTGTGAAGACATTGTCAGCATTGATATAAGCTCTCAATTTTTGAAGCTTCAAACGTTCACACATACTTTGTGGCAAAGTGTAACCAAATTGAAGGTTTTTCAGACGGAAATATGAACCATCTTCCAAGAATCGGTCAGACATCATATAGTTTCCGTTATTATCTACAACTACATTTCGAGGAATGTCCGTATTGGTATTTTCTGGTGTCCAAGCATTCAAAAGGTCAGCACTCATATTGAAGTTTGTATTTGGCTGAGCAGTATTGAAAGCCGTTACGTTTAGAATTTCATTTCCTGTTACCCCTTGGAAGAATAAAGAAAGATCAAATTGCTTGTATGAAAGATTTAGGTTTAATCCATATTCTAAGGTTGGAAGTGGAGAACCTACAACCGTTCTATCATCAGAATCAATCTGTCCGTCACCGTTTACATCTACATAAATGACATCTCCAGGTTTTGCATTTGGCTGAATCTTATTGCCTTCGCTATCCACATAGCGGTCAATCTGTTCTTGAGATTGAAAGATTCCGTTGGTTTTCATCATATAGAACTGACTCGCTGATTCTCCAACCATCGAAATGGTTTGTGCTGCTCCTGTTCCATAGATTTCATCTCCGTACAATGCTCCATCTCTATCCCCTAAAGAAACTACTTCGTTTTTCAAGGTTGTCATATTTGCACTTAAATCATACTTCAACTCTCCAATACTTCCTCTGTAACCTAGTTCCAATTCTAGACCTCTGTTAGACATCATTCCTAAGTTGACCATTGGTGCATCTACGCCAGATGATGGTGGTGTATTCGGATCTTCCAAAAGTAATGATTCCGAGTCATTTTGATAATAGTTGATTGTACCGTAAACTCTGTCTGCAAAAAGACCAAAGTCAGCACCTATATTCAATGTTTTTGATTCTTCCCACTTCAGTTGTGAGTTTGCCATTCCTGGTGTTCCAATTCCTCCGACAGGCTTATTGCCCCATACATACCAATAACCACTCTCTACCAATGCTTGACGGTCATATGCACTCAAGGCTGTTTCTCTACCAAGAATACCATAAGATGCTCTAAGTTTTAATTCTGAGAATACATCGCTCATTCCTGTGAAAAACTCTTCGTTATGTAATTTCCAAGCAGCTGATACAGACGGGAAGTTCCCCCAGCGGTTTTCGCTGCCAAACTTTGAAGAAGCATCTCTTCTAATTGTTGCTTGTACCAAATAACGATCATCATAGCTGTAGTTTACACGACTCATCAAACCAAAACGAGTTACTCTTTGGAAACCACCAGTACCAATGAAATCACCTGACTGTGCCGCTCCTAAAGATGGATCTAAACCTCCAAAATCTGGGAACATAAATCCGCCTGTCACATTCATATCTACATTTGCATAGTCGTACTCATAACCTACAATACCTCCCATTACAGAAAGGGAATGCTTGTCAGCAAAAGTATTTGAATAGGTTAATGTGAAATCGTAATTCAAATCACTCCACTCTGCTCTGTATTCTTGTAAATATGGATTTTGGCGTTGTGTATCTGTTGCCAATTTATACTCTGGGTAATAATAACGTTGTTGATAAAATGACTTGGTATATCCTACATTACCCGATGCAATCAGATTATCTAAAATTTGATATTGAAGACCGATATTGGCGATCAATTGATCTTTTGCAGATTCGTTATTGATCAGTTCTGATTGCCCCACAGGATTGGCTCCACTACGAATGTCGTATTCATCAATATAGCCATAACCACTTTCCTTTGTTTCGTCATAAATTGGTACAAGTGCCAAAGAGCGTTGCATGTTAGACATGCTCATGGTATTTGTTTCCCAAGTCTGACGAGAATAAGCGACATTTGGTGTTACTTTCAAGTTTCCTTTCTCAAAAGTAGACTTATATCTGAAGTTGAATCTCTCCGTTCCAGAATTGTCTATCACACCATCTTGACTGAGGTAGTTCACAGACAGGTTATAGTTAGAAAACTTAGAACCTCCCGACAAGCCTACAGAATAATTTTGGATGGTGGCTGAACTCATAGTAGCATCTTGCCAATCTGTATTTGCATAATTTTCTAGATTAAAACCAGAATTCGGCTGTAAGTATAAAGGCAATGAAGAAATTGTACCTTCTGCCATTGAGTTATTGTAAGTCTGTTCTTTGATCGAATACCATTGATTTGCATCTGCCATATTTAGACGATTCATATCTTCTTGGATACCGGCATACATGGTCACATCAATTTTCATCGGTTGATCTTTCTTACCCGATTTTGTAGTAACCAACACCACTCCGTTGGCTGCCAAAGAACCGTAAATTGCGGCTGCAGCACCATCTTTCAAGATTTCAAAAGACTCAATATCATCTGGCGGAATCATACTGATATCTCCACCCGGAATACCATCGATCACAAAAAGTGGTTGCACATTACCAAAAGAACTCATCCCTCTGATTTTAATATAAGGTGCACTTCCCGGAGAACCCGAATTGATAACTGAAACCCCAGAAGTACGCCCTTGAAGCATTTGAGCTGGAGATGTGGCTGCAATTTTATTGGCATCTGCTGCTTTTACAGTACTTACAGCACTCGAAAGATCACTCTTCTTCTGAATACCATAGCCCACAACTACAATCTCATCCAATTCTTCCGCATCCGGTCGCAGGTTCACATCCAAGACGGTTTGTTGGGCAGGAAGTATGATTTCCTGTGTCTCTAAACCTACATAAGAAAAGACAAGAACGACCTCTTCCGTGGGCAATTCCAACTTATACTTTCCATTGAAATCTGTAATCGTTCCTTTGCTTGTTCCTTTCACAGAAATATTTGCTCCAGGAACTCCTTCTCCGCTATCATCTATTACACTACCTGTAAGTGTCTTTACAGATTGTGCATATATATTTTGTAAGGAGAAAATGGATATCAATAGTATCATAAATACTGAGGACGAAAAAGCCTTACGACTCATGTCCAAGCATGGAAAATTGTAATTCCTCATATCCAAAAAATTTAAATAGTTACTTTAGAAAAGTGTATTTGTTTATTGATTGGTGGTGTTTAAAACACCTTGATTTAGTGTTTCTTTCTTCAAACAGAAAGTGTGTTTTCAGTCTTTAATTTTTCTCTCTTGTCTTGTGTTGATCATGTTTATTCTAAAAAAATATTTGATGTGTTTTTAATTCAAAATAAAGGGGATCAGCAGTGGTACTGCTATGGTGAGCAATATCCCGTTGAACAAGGCAACAACTACATAATCTTTCCCCGAATACTGACTGATGACAGGTAAGGTCGTATCCATAGAAGTTGCTCCTGCCGATGCGATCGGTGATAGATTGCCTGTAAACTTTACTAGAAGTGGAGTGATTAGTAATGTCAACAACTCTCTCATAATGTTAGAAAGCAAAGCAACTACCCCTAAAGCCTCTCCATGCAATTCTGTGATATAAATACTAGACAGGCTATAATAACCAAAACCTGCACCTACGGCCATTCCTTCTTTAAAACCTTGCCCTATAGCTAAGTTGATTAGTGCCGCTCCGATTATACTTCCAATCCCGACTGAAAGAGGAACCAAAAACAAACCGAGGTTAGCCCCTTTCAACATCTTAATAGCTCTTTTATCTATGCCAATTCCAATGCCTACTAAAAACATTAGGATGTAAAGTGCATAGGTGCTAAAGTCATTTTCAACCAATACTGTAGGGATAAATCCGAAAACGGATAAAGTGCAACCTGCTACAAAAAAGAGGAGTATTAAAAGCGTCCCTTTCATCTTCTATTTCTTTAGATAAAACAGCTTATAGATAAAGTATGAGCAAAAAATACTTCCTCCAATTCCGCCCAAAGTCAGTAATAATGCTTGTCCTCCCAAATCGGTTAAGTTGTTTAAAACTTCTTCATTGGTTCCTACGGATACTCCCAAAAAAAACAAGAGTATCCAAATCATAACCGTAGTCGCTTTCTCTGTCAAATCAGCTAGTCTACCTTTATTTCTAAGTAAAACTCCGATGATGACTCCTAATCCTAATAATGCTAAGGTTTCCATTTTCTACTCTAGTTTATCACCAAAATGGTACTGGTATCGGAGCTTATCGTTGAGTTCACTTGTCTTCCTCAAAGGACTTATTCTGAAGCTGTACTCATATTTTTTAGCTGATGGTAAAAGATATTCAGGGTGTGCTTTAGCTCTCCATCCCCAGCTTGTGTCACCGCCTATTCCCATCTGTTTGTAATCAATGTTAAGTGAAATCAAATCTTCAGGAACGATATCTGTTCCATGCGCCATAGTTTCCATTCCTCGGTGCTCCAAACGATCTGTATCAAACTGATGAGCTGTCATACTCAATGGCATTTCTTCAGCGACAACCAGTATACCTTTGCCTTTCTCATCTGTCAATGTCAACCAACGTACATCTGTTTTCTGAGCATTTTCTTGAGGTCTTACATATGGGAAATACTGTTCCCACACCGTACTTGAATACAAACCAAGTGCAGCTCCCGACTTTCGGTCAGCATAACTTTCAATTGGCCCTCTTCCATACCAAGTCATATTTGAAAAAGAGCTATCCAGATGCATTTGCATTCCCACTCTTGGCATTTCGGGTAAAGAATCCCCAACTGTCAAATGATAGTTGACAAGCAAATCGCCATTGCCCATCACATCATAAGTATGCTGAGTTGTGGTTCTGCCTACTTTTAGTTCTTGTGTACAGACTAATTTCAAATGCCCTGTAGCGATTTCCTCAATTGCCCATTTTACTTCTAACGGGTCTTGTTCTGCTGTTTTCCAAATGCTTTTGGCGTAAGCGGGCATTCCCCAAGCCAAATCATTTTCTGTAGGTGCTCTCCAAAAATCAGCTTGAAGCGATTTCTTCATCAATTCTTGGCCATCAATTTGATAGCTCGACAAAACCCCTTCTTGCTTGTCAAAAGTGAGGTTAAAATCTTTCCCCCTAATCTGAATTTCTCGTTCACGATCTTCGTAAGAAAGCCTTCCAAACGTTTGTTTAATACCTTCTCTCGGATAACTTTCTAGGATAAATTGATCCCAACCGATTTCAAATCCTTTTGGTAAAAGTCCTTGTGCTTGTTTAAGCTTGAGACGGAATGTGACGATATATTCAGCTCCTGCTTTTACGGCTAAATCAGGAAAGTCTACTTGAAACTCAACGGTATCTTGTGCACAGACAGATACTAAACTTTCTCCTTTTGCTACCAGTTGATCAATATTCTTGATTTCCCACTCAAGATCAAAGTTTGAATTATCAATAAAGTTGAATCGATTCCAAAGTTTGAACTTTCCATTTTTTACATCAGCAGCTAATACTTTCAAGGGTTGATATACTTTCTTTACTTCCCAAATATGTGGATTCAGCGTTCTTCCGCTCGTCACTAAGCCATTGGCACAAAAAGATGAATCGTTTGAAATACCAACATAGCCCATATCACCGCCGTATGCCCAATAGGTTTTACCTTCATCATCTACTTGTTCAAAGGTTTGATCTGCCCAATCCCAGATAAATCCACCTTGCAAACTTGGTTCGCTGTCTATCAAATCCCAGTAGCCTTGCAGATTTCCTACACTATTTCCCATGGCATGTGCATATTCACAAAGAATATAAGGCTTGGTATAATCTCCTTCTATGTATTCTCGCATCCAATCAATTGTAGCATACATCGGAACGGTGATGTCGGTATGATCTTTTGAACGAGCTTGTTCATACTGAACTGGTCTGCTAGGGTCTCTTTGTTTCAACCATTCTGAAGTTTTCACGAAGTTGATCCCATCACCTGCTTCATTTCCTAAAGACCAAACAATAATACTTGGGTGGTTTTTACTTCGCTCAAGCATTCGGATGGTACGATTCAGATGTGCATCCATCCACAAGGTATCTTTTGCTAAACTTTCCTCTCCGTAGCCCATACCATGCGATTCGATATTTGCTTCATCTACCACATACATTCCGTATTTGTCACAGAGTTCATACCATTTTGGGTAATTAGGATAGTGACTTGCTCGGACTGCATTGATATTGAATTGTTGCATCAACTCAATATCTCGAATCATTTCTTCTTCCGTAATGACATTTCCGTTGTCTTTAGAATGCTCATGTCGATTTACACCTCTTATGGTTACAGGCTTTCCGTTGACCAACAATTGTCGTTTTTTGATCTCCACCCTTCTAAACCCAAAGTCTCTGCTCAAAGATTCGATTACCTGTCCTTTCTCATCTTTCAATGTGAGTTGAAGTGTATAAAGATGGGGCGTTTCAGCCGTCCACTGACGTACTAATTTTAGGTTTTCAGAAAAAGAAACTTCCGAATATTCACTCTTTGTTTTTACTGTTTTTTCTTTTGAAAGTAAACGTGTTTTAGCTTCATCAAAAATGCTGAACGTAACCGAATACTTGCCTTTCTTTTGCTCAGATTGATTTCTGATTTCAATGTTCAAATCAAAGATTCCATCTTGATAATTATCATCTAAAGAAGCATTTAGAAAGAAGTCTCTGATGTGAGTATTTCCTCTTCTGTATAGGTAAACATCTCTTTCTATTCCGCTCATTTTCCACATGTCCTGATCTTCGAGGTAACTTCCATCAGAGAAGCGATAGACTTCTGCTGCAAGCGTATTATTCCCTTCCTTCACATAGTCTGAAATATCGAAAACCATCGGTGTTTTACTTCCTTCTCCATAGCCTACTTTCTCACCATTAATCCACAAATACATAGCTGAGTTTACGGCTCCAAAATGGATATAAATTCGATCCGTCATCCATGATTTTTCAAGTGTAAATTCCTTTCTGTAAGAACCTACAGGATTATGATCTTTTGGTACAAATGGAGGATTAGGATCAAAAGGATAAGGAACATCGGTATAAATTGGGGCACTGTACCCCTGTAACTCAATGTTAGCAGGTACTTTTATTTCATCCCATTCCGATACATTGTAAGTCGGTTTATAGAAATTCTTCGGACGTTTTGTTGGTGCAACTGACCAATTGAATTTCCACATTCCGTTCAAAGACTGATAGGCCGACGATGCTTCCCAGTCCTTTTTGAAAGCTTCTTCTTCCTTATCAAAGACATAGAAGATAGCTCTTGGTGCTTCCATATTGATGGCAAAGACTTTAGGATCTTCCCAGTCGGGTAAACTTTGGGCAAAAATTGGGTGTACAATTCCGCCCCCCATTCCCAAGAGAATGGTGCTTAAAAAGCTAAGAAATATTTTATTCATGGCTGTTATTTAGATCAATGAACAGTTTGATTTCTTGATTAAAAAAGCATCAAAATATGCGCTGCACTCCAACTAAAGTGTGGTGCATTTAGCCCTTTATTACTTAGTGGATGATAGTTTTCATGAATTGGTACTGAAGTATCTGCCAAGCCTTCTGCATTGTCCACTAATTTCTGTGCGGCCTCTTTTGCTTCTTGCACATAACCATATTTGGCTAGGCCATCTATGGCAAAGTAAGCTTGGTCGAGCCAAACAGGTCCTCGCCAGTACCCTCGTTGCGGATTGAAATCTTTATGAGCTGCACTCAAAGTTGGGAAAGGCAAGGAAGTGTAGAATCTTGCCGAATCAAGCATAATTTCTTTTACTTTCTCTGCTTGTTCTTTCTCTGCCAATTGTGTCCAGAGTGCCGTCCAACCTTCTGGACCTTGCACCTTAACCTTAGATTTATCTTCCAATTGAATGTCATAGAAGAACCCATCTTCTTGATCAAACATCATGTTCTTTACATCTGTAGCGACCTTACTTGCTCCTCTCTTGAAATCTTTAGCTTCATCAACCAAGCCTAATTCGGAAGCTAAAAATGACAACTGCTGTTTCTCAGCAAACAAATAAGCGTTCAGGTCGACAGACTCTTGATTTAGTGAATAAGCTCCATTTTTATTCGTTACTATTTTTGCATGGTCAAAACGAACGGCATTATCCATTCCACTTTCCCAAGCTGCTGCTATTCGAGTACCATCGGTAGAGCCATATTCACACAAACCATTTTGATCATGATCTCTGTTTTCATACCACCAATTGTGATACTTCACCAACTTCGGATACATTTCTCTTACAAAATCAATATCCGCTGTTTCTAAATAGACTTGCTCTACAGCCCAAGCCGAAAGTGGTGCTTTTGTATTTCTCCAATTTGGTTTCTCGATCTCTTCATCTCGGTAGAAGCAATCCACGATCATCCCTTCTTCATCTTGGTAATCAAACATGGCCCTGATCTGATCTTTAGCCAATTCGGGTTCAAATGGTGCTATAGCTACGGCATGTTTCCACGAATCCCATGCCCAAAGTCCTTGAAAATACTTAGCAGCATAAGAAGGCACAATTCCTTGATGATACACCCCTCCTGCTTCACTTCTCCAATTGTGCATCAGCGTAACAAGTGCTTTAACTGCTAATCGGTCGTACTTTTCAACAGATAAAAGTGTTTCTTTTTGCAGATTTTTTTGGAAAAGCTTGGCCACATAGGTATTCCATCTATTTTCATTCTGCACAAAGTAATTCTCTGTGTCCATGAAATATTGCTGTGTATCAGCCAATACTTTTTTTCTCTCTTCAGGGCTAAACGTGTAGTAAATCAGTGCACTTTCTGTCCAGTTTGTTTGAGCTCGTAATTCCTGCTGTCTACTCAAATATTTATACGAACGCTCACCTTCTGTCGTGATGTGTTCTCCTTCAAAAGAAAACGTTATGCCTACATTTTCTTCTTTTGCAATCTTTACTGAGAGTCCATTGGCTTCTCTTTCAATTGTATTTTGGTCTTCAAAGACAGTTCCTTTCCAACCTAACTGCAATACCTTTTTCGTACTCGAAAGATTAGTGACAACAGCTTTTGTCAAGGCACTTCTGCCATCTACAAAGATGAGCTGCAAATCAACTTTCAAATCCTCGACTTCCAATTCTTGCTTTAACAATCCCGGATAAAATGTATTCGAGATTAACTTTGCATCTTTAAGGTAAATCTCTTTTTGTGTTTCTACATCAAACAAAGAAAGCTGTAAAAGACTTTTCCCTATCCAATTACTCAATTCTTGTCTTAGCAAATAAGGGCCAATAAAGCTTCCGTAATTTGCTTTGTCTTTTTCTTCTGGTAATGAAAAAGCATGCCATGCTCCTTGGTCTGAAAATGCCCAAACATTATTGGTGTGTGCATCCGTTGGCACACCCTTTAGGTTTAATACATTAGGATAATTCTTCCTACTTAATTGTAACTCCTCTTCTTTATTTCCTTTTGCTTCTTCGCATGAAGAAAATAGCATTAAGAAGATGGTACTTAACAGTGATATTTTCAAAAAATGACGCATACCCTCCTACATCTAATTAGTCAAACACTAAAACTCTACTCGGATATTTAGGTACCTTTCTGACTTCCGATGTTTCAAAGGTGGTAGATTACATTTTGAAAGAAAAATAACTCACCTATACACAAACTATACAGCTTGTAATGTAAATCAAACACTTATAATTAAACACACATTTACAACACATTAAATAAGTCAATAGGTTGAAATATATTTTTCAGAAACTCAAAAAGGTATAAAGTGATGTAGGGGTGAAACTCTACAGGTTTTGAAGTTTTTTTAGATATTGAAGATAAAATCTTTTAAACTTTCCCCTTTTGCCAAGCCTAATTTCTTACGAAGACGGTAACGTCCCATTTCTACAGAGCGAACTTCTACATTATTCAATTCTGCAATTTCTTTGGAACTCAAGTGGCTTCTGATTTGGAGGATTAGTTGAATTTCTTTATCCGTCAAATCGGGAAATTGTTCATGGATTCGGTACAAGAAATCTTGGCTGACTTCGGCTGAAACTTTTGCTTGCGGAATTTTCTCAACTTGCTCAACCATTTGTGTGAGTGTAAACCACACCTTTCGCATTTCTTCCGATCTCGAATTTGAAATATTTTCTCGAAGAGTCTGCAAAATTTCATTACGCTGAGAAATGGTCAGTGCCAAATCTTCCAACAGTTTTGACTTGTGTACCAACTCATCAGACAGTTCCGTATTCTTGATATTTGCAGAGTTCAAACTTTCTTTCAAAAGCTGTTGCTCTAGGGCTTTTTGCTTCATTCTATGTCTTAGCCTTAGTGTGATGCTAGTGGCCAAAAGAATAATCGCACTCACAATAGCTATGCTAAAAAGGATATACATCTGCTTGATTTCCTTTTCTTGCGTCAGCAGCTTTTCATCTTGTTCAATCTTATTTTGCTGAAATTTGAGCAGGTGATTAGTTACAGTATGAATATTTCCATTCTTGATTTTCTGGTCAAGTGCAATAAACTCTTTCTGTGCGAGAAATGCTTCCTTGAAATTCTCTTGAATTTCTTCAAAGCTCATTTTTTCTTCATAAAACTCTCGGAGGGCAAAACTATAATTGGTTTGTTTTACATATTGCGCTGCCTTTTGCAAATACACTTTTGCCTGCTTGAAGTCTTTACGTCCTCTTTCTACTTTAGCCAAATAAGTGTAGGTTTCCACTAAACTTGAAGCTCCTCCAGTATTTAGCTCTAGCGATTTTAAAAGATATATTTTTGCCTGTGTCCAATCTTCTAACGTAGAGTAAATAATGCCTTGATTATTATAAATAGCTGATAACAAATAGCTAAAAGATGTCGATTCGGAAGAGAGCTTCTTTTCTGCTTTTTGAAAATAATTAAGAGCCATCATATAATCGGCCTCGTCCATTGCGTCCAAACCTAAGGCATTCAAATAGGTGATTTCCTCACGTAAATCTTGTTTCTTGACTGCCAAGTTTAACGCCTTTTCATGATACGGAATTGCTTGTGATGTATTTCCCATATCATAATACACCCAACCAAGTGTCCCTAACATATCCAAATGAAGCTTACTGGTATCTTCTTCATTTAATAAACCGATTCCTTTCTGCCCATAAATAAGAGCCGAATAATACTCATGCTTGTAAAGGTATGCTTGAGAAAGATTCCAAAACGCAAAAGCTTTTGCTTGTTGCTTTTCATTAGAGTTCATTAAACTCAGTGCTTTTTGTGCCAAAAAAATGGTACTATCAGGCTTTGAAGCTTGGAGTCGTTCTGCTTCTGTATTTAAGTCATTTATATTTACTGGAGTCCAATCATTAAATGCTATAGCCTGAAAAGGCTGTAAAAAGATGAAAAACAGTAAAAAAATAAAAGTATTGTATTGTTTATCAGATGTTGGCTGTCGAAATAGAATCATAAGCTCAAGCTTTAATCGCAAAAAATATGTTACAAAAAAAAGAGGTGATTGACGTATTTCCTAACATCTCTGAGTTTTAGAACATTAATAAGCGTAAATATGTCATTTATAAAAAAGTAGTTATTAAAAAATGCTTGATTATTTTCTTCATTAAATGCGTCTTTCCCCAACTTCTTCGTCTATTTATGTATGAGCACGACTAGTATTTGGAATAACTTCAGAACAGAACTATTTGCCTTTATTATTACGAAGGTGAATGATAAAGAAATCGCTAATGATATTCTTCAGGATGTTTTTGTCAAAATTCACCTAAAAGCAGGAAGCCTAAAACAAGAAGAAAAACTCACTAGTTGGGTCTATCAGCTTACTCGAAATACCATTATTGATTACTACAGAAAGAAGAACATTCTGACATACACAGAAGAATTCCAAGATATTTGGGATGATGATTCTGAATCTGAAGATGAAAATAAAATCTGTGTCAATTGCATTAATCCATTTATCCAACAACTTCCTCCTAACGATAGAGATGCTTTAGAACAGACCGTCTATGGCAACATATCTCAGAAAGATTATGCTGAAAAAACGGGACTTTCTTATACCGCTACTAAATCTCGAATACAAAGAGCTAGGGGAAAACTAAAGGATATGTTCTTGAATTGTTGTTTAGCCGAAGAAGGAAAAAAATGTAATTGTTAGCATAATTCTGCGTCCTTTTCCAATTAGCTCGTCTCTATTAGTGAAAGAGATTAAAAACACTAAATACTTCAAGATATGAACACACAATATAACTGCTGCGAACCTCAAACAAATTGCTGTACAGAACAAAACTCACAAGCTTGTAAATGTGATTGCAATTGCGATTGCGATTGTGAGTGCAAAGATGGAAAATGTGTTTGTAAAGACGATTGTGACTGCAATTGTGATTGTACAAATGAAAGTACGAAAAACTGTTGCTAATCAGTTTTGATTCTTTTCAATGAAAAACTAAAGTAATCTATTATAGTCATAGATTACTTTAGTTACTCCTTTTTTTATAGACTTAAATCTTCATTATTCTTATGATAGCAAGATCGTCTGTTGGTACGTGTTCGTACTCTTCGGCAAGCTGTCTCAATCTTTTCTCCAAGAAAGTCTTATTTTCACTTCCCTCCTTATTTATCAAAAGAAAGTTCAAGATTTCAGATTCAGACAATTGCTTCCCTTTGTTTTTGAGGTTCTGAAAAGTAAAAATACCATCCGTACAAATAGAAAGGTTCTCAAATGATTTGACAGACAATCTTTGTAATTGATTAGTATACCAAGTATCGAAATCTTCTGTTAAATGATAGCCTAGATAATCTGGTATATTATCCTGTTCATATTCAACAAACTTTCCATCAATACAAACAAGTCCATCGCCTACCGTCAAAAATTCTGCTTCAGCTTCTTCAGTATTTACAACACCTAGAATCACAGTCGAAAGTAACTCATTTATTTCAAGTCCTAATTGATTTTTAATTAAGGCCGTTTCTTTAAAAAGTTCTCTAAAAACCGTTCTAAGTATTATTGCTAACTCTTTAGTATCCTTAGACACAAATTCCTCATAAAAAATATTCTTAGCTACCTTTCTTAGAATCTTACCATAAAGCATGGATGCAAAAACCGATTCAGTACCCATTGTACAACCATCTAAAACAGCTATTAACTTTTTATTACTAGCTATTTGCTCTACTACTAAAAAATCTTCACATTGATTTGTATGAAAGACGCCTATACTTAATGATTCATATACCTTCATTAGGTTTAATGATAAATCAAAAAAATACAAGAAGCAATTATTCTAAAAAAGAAAATCAACTTGTTTACAGCCCAAAGTTATAAACAAGTTGATTCTATTATCAGCATAGATTGCTAAATTACTCACTCAACTTCTCTTTCAAATAAGCAGCCGTATATCCTTTTCCACTTTCAGCTAATTCTTCTGGAGTGCCTTCGAATACAATATAACCGCCATTGTCTCCGCCTTCTGGACCTAGATCAATCACCCAATCAGCAGATTTGATCACTTCGGTATTATGTTCAATGATAATTACAGAATGTCCATTTTCTACCAAAGCATTGATTGATTTCATTAGCTTATTGATATCATGGAAATGAAGTCCTGTTGTTGGTTCATCAAAAACGAAGAGAACTCGATCTGTCTTTTTCAGAGTCCCTTTTACAAGGTATGAAGCCAATTTAACACGTTGTGCTTCTCCACCACTTAATGTGTTTGATGATTGCCCTAATCTTACATAACCTAAACCTACTTCTTGCAATGCTCTGAGGCGATCCGTGATTTTCTTACGGTCGGCAAAGAAATCCATCGCTTCATCAATACTCATCTCCAAGACTTCAGAAATATCTTTGTCTTTGTATTTAATGTCTAAGATTTCCTTTTTGAAACGTGTTCCTTCACAGCTTTCGCATGGCAAATAAATATCAGCCATAAACTGCATTTCAATTTTGGTTACGCCTTCTCCTTGACAAGCCTCGCAACGTCCACCATCTACATTGAATGAGAAAAACGCAGGTTTGTAACCACGTTGTTTTGCCAAAGGCTGTGAGCTGAAAAGTTCACGAATAGCATCGTAAGCCTTCACGTAGGTAACAGGATTGGAACGTGATGATTTACCAATCGGGTTCTGATCAACAAACTGAATCTGAGTGATTGATTTCCATGCGCCTTCAATCCCTTCAAGTTTACCTACTTCATCATTGTAATCACCCAACTTACGTTGTAAAGCTGGTTGTAAACATTTTCTGATCAGCGTAGATTTACCCGAACCCGAAACTCCTGTTACACAAGTCACTGTATTCAACGGGAATTTCACCTGTACATTTTTAAGGTTATTTTCTTTCGCCCCAATAATTTCAATATACTCAACCCACTTTCTTCGGAAAGTAGGTACATCTATCTTTTCAACTCCTGTGAGATACTTTGCGGTGTGAGATACTTCTGGATTACTTTTCAACTCATCCATATCTCCTTGGAAAATCAATGATCCGCCATGAACACCTGCATCTGGACCAATATCAATGATCTGATCTGCTGCCTTCATCACATCTTCTTCATGTTCTACTACAATGACTGTATTTCCAAGATCACGAAGTTCTTTGAGTACTTTGATTAAGTTAGCTGTATCTCTTGGGTGAAGACCGATACTTGGTTCATCCAAAATATACATTGAACCTACCAAAGCACTACCCAATGAAGTAGCTAGTTTGATACGTTGATATTCTCCACCCGAAAGTGTAGAAGTTAAACGATTTAGCGTGAGATAGCCAAGTCCTACTTTATCCATATAGCCCAAACGATTCTGTACTTCAATCAGAATACGCTGTGCTACTTTTTGTTCATGTTTCGTTAGTTCAAGACCGTTGAAGAACGGAATCAAATCACTGATTGGCATCAAAACGATATCTTGCAGATTTTTTCCACCAATCTTTACATAGCCTGCATCTTTTCTCAAACGTGTTCCTCTACAGTCTGGACATTCGGTACGACCTCTGTATTTTGAAAGCAGAACTCTGAATTGAATTTTATGTGTTTTGCTCTCCAAATGATTGAAGAAAGCATTAATCCCTTTGAAATGCTCATTTCCTTCCCAAAGCAAAAGCTTTTCTTCATCTGTCAGTTCTTCGTAAGAACGGTGAACAGGGAAGTCAAATTTGTAAGCAGAACGTAAAAGTGGTGTCAACCAACGATTACGCATACTTTCGGTACTCCAAGGCGCAATTGCTCCCTCAAAAACAGAAAGCGTTTTGTTTGGAATGACCAAATCTTGATCGATTCCTAAAATTTTACCAAAACCTTCACAGCGTTTACAAGCACCAAAAGGGTTATTGAAACTGAAGAAATTTACCGTTGGCTCCTCGAAAGTAATTCCATCTTTCTCGAACCTTTCGGTAAAGTCTTTTCTGATTTTATTTCTGTCTTTGTCAATAACCTCAATCACACAGTCTCCTTGCCCTTCAAACAAAGCGATTTGGATAGAATCTGCCATTCGGAACTGACGGTCTTCATCTCCTTTTTGTACAGAATCTCTATCAATAAGAATTTCCACTTTATTTTCTTCAAGCGAAAGATCAAGTTTATTGATTTCGTCTTTTCGCTCAATCAAGTCTTCAATGAAAGCTGTTTCCCCTTGGAAAACCACACGGCTAAAACCTTTCTGTAACAGAATCTGAAGCTCTGTTTCCAGTTTACGACCTTCTTGAACCAACAAAGGACAAAGAATCATAAAGCGAGTTCCTTCCTCATAAGTGAAAAGGAAATCGACAACTTCTGTCACCGATGACTTTGTCACTACTTCTCCCGAAACAGGCGAATAGGTTTTTCCGACACGAGCAAATAATAACTTGAGATAATCATAAATCTCTGTAGTAGTACCAACGGTAGATCGAGGGTTTTTAGTTGTTACCTTTTGCTCTACAGCAATAGCAGGGCAAACCCCTTTGATGTATTCCACCTCAGGTTTTTCCATTCGTCCTAAAAACTGACGTGCATATGAGCTCAAACTCTCGACATACATACGTTGACCTTCTGCAAACAAAGTATCGAAGGCCAAAGAAGATTTTCCTGAACCCGACACCCCTGTAACCACAATCAGTTGGTTTCGTGGAATAGCCACATTCAGACTCTTAAGGTTGTTAACTTTTGCTCCTTTAACGATGATATAATCTTTAGGATCAAGTTTATCTATTGCTACCGTCATCTATCGCTTGTTTTCTGTGTAATTCAAAAGGAAATCCGCCTATTTTCCTAAAAAATGATAACTATACAAAGGTAGCCAATTCAAACTTTGTTTATAGTTTACACCTCAGAAATGTTTGGAATATACCTTTGGTTTCCATAACAAAATTTAGAGGCTTGAGTGTATATTAATTGGAGTAGATTGGAGTATTATCAAAAAAAATCATGAGAATATTCCATAAAATTCCTTAGATTAGAATTTAGATTATTCTGAGATTGAATAAAATATACCAAAGTCGCCTAATTCAAATCTTTAAATAATCGAAGAATTACACGATAAAATTTATACTACAAAGTCAGTTTACTACCACTAAATCATGATTGCAATACTCAAAAAGATCTACCTTTTTTGGGGCTTGTTCGGATTCCTAATTACCATGTTAGTGCTATTTCCTATCTATGCACTACTCTTCCAATTTCCGAATTGGAAACACCACTATTCATGCATCCGATTCCTCAATAAATACTGGTCTTACAGTTTGTACTTTTTTACCTTCAATCTTCCGAAAATAGAATTTAGAGAAGGTTCAAGAGATCATAATACAAAAGTGTATGTGGCCAACCATACATCTTTTATGGACATTCCGCTGATGGGGGCAACCTCCGATCAGCTTCTAATTTTTATGGGAAAACACAGCCTAGCTAAAATTCCGTTGTTTGGCTGGATTTTCAGTAAAACCCATATTGTATTAGACCGTAACTCAAGAGACAGTGCCAAACAGGCTTACGTTGCTTCAAAAGAAATGATTGACAAAGGCTTGAGTGTTGCGATTTATCCCGAAGGGACACAAAATCGTAAACCTCCGAAAGTAAGAAACTTTAAAGATGGAGCCTTTAAAATTGCTATCGAGAAACAAATACCTATTCAACCCGTTTCAATTATCGATAATTGGGTAATTTGGCCTCGATTAGCTCCAGAATTGAATTGGTCACCGTGTAGAATAGTCTATCATGAGCCTATACCGACGAAAGGCTTGAGCAGTGATGATATCGAAAACTTGAAAGAACAGGTTATTCAGACAATCAATACTGAGTTAGAAAAATACTATCCACACTATTTCGAAACTAATAACGAACTGACACTTCCAGCCTAATTTAAACTGAAGTGTTTCTAAATACTTTTTTATGAATTTATCATTAGCAGAATCTTTACTTATTTCAGCTTTACACGATGAAGAAGGGATGGTAATGGAGCAAGCTGTTTCACATATTAAGAAAGGACTTATCGGTGCTTTATTAATTGACCTTAGAATGGGTGGCTTCATAGATGTAGAAAATGATACTTTAATTGCACTAGAAAGTGCACCTCAAGAAAGTAAACCTTATACTCACTTTGTTTGGAATAATATCCGTGAACACAAAGGTGAAAAAAGCATAACTGATTGGGTTGAGCACCTAAATACGATCTTAACAGACCATAAAAGTGATTTGTTGAATAGATTAGTTGATCGAAAATTATTAGAAAAGGAAACAAATACTGTTCTATGGATTTTCACTCAACACTTTTATAATAAATTGGAAGATGATTTGGCTTTCAGACCAGAAAGACGAATTCAGCAAATGCTAGAAGGTATTGAGCCATCTAATTTATACGATTTGATATTGTATCAGTTGATGGAATGTAGTGGCGTGAATAAAGATTTGTTCTCTGAACCACAAGCTGCATTTATAGCCGATCAGCATTTTGAAGAGCTTATGACGACTTTCCTTCAAATCTGTGATTCTTCTGATCGAGAGATTTTGACTTTTGCAGAAATGATTTGTCAGAGCATCAGCTCTCCTGGTGAAGCTTATGTCAGCCAATGGGTAGCTGTTGAAGCTTAATTCAATTTCAACAATAAAAGTATCTTTATTTTAATATTTTTACCTTACATTAGCTTTTAAGTTGAAAATATCGAATTAAAACTCGCATGAAGATAGATAAAAGTACAATTCATAAGATTGCACACCTTTCTAGACTTAACTTTGATGGCAAAGATGAAGATAAGATGGTGGATAGTCTGAATGAAATTATTGATTGGGTGACTAAGTTAGAAGAAGTCGATACTGAAGGTGTAAAACCTCTGACACATATGACTGAAGAGGTGAATGTACTTCGTGAAGATAAAGTGAGTAATACTTTGGCTCGTGAGCGAGGTCTAAAAAATGCACCTAAGAAGGATGAGGAATCATTTAGAGTTCCTAAAGTAATTGAATAGACATTTCATTAATCGAATAAAAAGAAAATGGCTTAAATGATTCAATCTCATTTAAGCCATTTTTTGTATCTATCTTGCTACTGCTGCAATATCTTTTGACGGTTTTTCTCGCTCCTTGCGCTGCACAAATCCTTCATAAGCTTTATCAAATGCTTCATAGAATAGTTCTGCTTGATACATATAACCTTTTCTGTTTAGGTGGATTCGATCTTCAGAACTCAATCCTTCTTGATACCACTCATCAATCGCTTTCAAACCTCCCATGACAGTATACATATCCCAAACAGCTAACTCAAACTCTTCAGCCAATTCCATTATGACTTTTCGAGCTTTTACATTATTCATATTCACATACTTTCTTAAGCGATAATTATCGCCCGGAGTAGTTAATAGAATCGTTAGATTTGGCTGCTTCTTCAATATTTTAGCTAATAATTCTCTGTACTTTTCTTTAAAAGTATACTCTTTGAAAGCATCGTTATAAGCATCATTTGTTCCTAGAGAAATCACTAACAAATCTGGATTTAGTTCCTGCAACTGCTCACTCAAACTTTCGCTTCTCAGGAAAGAATTGACCGTAGCACTATTTACCCCTGCCGCAGAATATGTCACTCCTGGTTTCTGATTATCCAAATACAATCCTTGGAGCATAAAATGACTCTGATGAGGACTTGTTTTCTGGAACTTAAGTCTGATTTCATCTAAAGGTTTTTCCGATTCGAATAATGTATAATTTTCAGCTTCTGTCCTTTTGATGTCTACACCAAGACCTTCGGTATTGTAATTAACATCGAAAGCTTTCAAGCCACCTTGATCAAATACTTTTATTTCATCCGTTTCAAAGACACAAACAGAATCTGCATTTGGTAAAATTCTTAATCGAGCGCCATCGGTATAGGTATCTGCGGTATAGCCTGCTACACCCCAATCACTTTTATGCTTTCTGACTGCAATTCTCTTTCCTGTCCATTTCCCTGTGTAATTGACTTCAAAGTTTTTCGGATTATTACTTCTCGCCATTCGGTATGGAAAAACAAAACCTCTCGCTGACATCGGGAAACGCTCGTCCATATAGAACATTTCTCGGATGTGCCCTGTAAGAAAATCTGCTTGAATGTGAGAATCTCCTATGTGCAAAATATTCACCTTCCCTTTTTTCTCTTTTTCCAAAGTGTATAACTTATTGAAAAAAGAATTCAGTGATTTGTCTTGTCCAAAATCTTCCCACACATTTAAATCTTGGCGGACAAATGTAAAATTCGCGTCTAGGCGTTCAAATTTTGATGATTTTTTTTCCTCGGGTTTTTCTCCTTCATCAGAGCAAACATTTACTCCTGCTACAAGCATGGCAGGCAGTAAAAAAAGGCTCACAAAAGTTCCTTTTCTTAACATAAGAATTTTGTTAGTTGATTCACCAGCACACAGTGAAATGGTTATTTCTGTTCTTTGAATTTTTTGTATTCTCGCATCAGTTCGTCAAAAAGTAAGTCTCCCACTTTATTAGCTCCTGTACGAGTAAAATGTATAAAATCTTTGTTCGCCAAAGCTGGCTCCATTTCAGCCCAATCTCTGATTGAGTTTTCTCCACCCATTGCCAAATATAAATCCCAATACACACAACCAGCTCTTTTGGCTGCTTTTCGTTGTGCAGCTCTCACCAAATCGATACTTGGATAGGTTTGAATTTCTGTTCCAATCTTTTTCGCCATATCAGACACACCAACGACTACAATATCGCAGTCTGGAGCAATACTTTTCAAATATTGCAACTGATGCGTAAGCAGTCGCTCATAAAAAGCATAACTTTCTCTTTCTTGTGGAACCACATTTACCCCAAATTGAAAAATAATAAGCTTGGTGTCAAGCTCATCCATTTGCTCTTTAAAGAAGGCTTTATTCAATTTTGTAAACTCTACGCCCGAACTACCTCTGATCGCCATATTATCTACAGAAATCCCAGATGTTCCATCCATTGAAATTCCATAAAATTCAGGTTGTCCTTTACTCTCCAAGAAAAGATCTACACGATCAAAACCGCCATTTATCGGCAATGTTGTTGCTTGTAAATCTGTAGAAGGAGGAACTCTCAGAATGTTTTCCTCTCCTTCGTTTAGGGTATAATAAATATAAAGTGGTTCTTCAGGGTTTTTGTAAAATAAGCGGAATCTGTCAATCTGTTTTTCTCTTTTTGTGGTATAACCTGTACTCACAAAAGAGGCTGAAGCATTTTCATCTTTATCACTTTCATTGAAGTAATAATAAGCACCATTCATCCCATAGAAATTATGATCGGTTGAATCTTTCTTCAAGACTGACTTTCTCTTCCAGTTTCTACTGTATTCTTGTGCAACGGACGTTCTGATATTTCTTCTCTCGATCATTGGAATATACCCGATTCCATGTCCTCCAAACTGATTTTGGAATCTTCGTCTCAAACGTTCTGTCATACGGTCACCTTCCAATTGAGAATCTCCAAAATGCATGACACGGATATGGCTGCCTTTTTCTTCTACCTTTTGTAAGGCGTTGAAAAAGTTTGCAAGAGCTTCTTTGTTATTGGCAGGATATTCTAAGGCTATTGAACCTGGTTTCCAAGATACTTTAAGCTTCTTTTTTACAGGCTTCTTAACTTCTGTAGTTTTAGCAGATGCTTCTGCCGCTACAGAGTCCACTTCTAAATCTTCCTGACTTGCAAGTTGTGTTTCTTGTGCTTTTTGGAAGTTTTCTTCTTCAAGCCATTCTTTGGGTAACACATCTTTTGTAGTTGGGATACGAAGGCTTAACTCTCCTCCAAGTGGTATTTCTCCAGGAGAAACAATCAGTACTGCTCCTACCATTAGCCCGACATAGACCAGGAGAAGAAGGATTCGTAAAGGAGAATTATTCAGCATAGGTAAATGTATCTTTTGTCCTTGTCAGTTTATTAAAAGTGTGTTTTTGTAAAGCCAATTGAAGTTATTTCTTGTTTGGCATACAGTTTAATCAAACGCTAATTCATTAGATATGATTTTTCTGTTTTACAAATTAATCTTAAAGGGACTAAGAATCATACCAAAACAGCTGTTTTTTCTCTTGAGGTAGCGTTTTTGTTCAAAAAAAATAGTTCTTGAAAGGAATATTCAAAAGGAGTCAGATTATCACTATCTAAAGCTGATAATTTCTACGACTTTTCTCATATAATCATTTACACTTACTTGTAAATAAAAAAATTAGCTTCCTCAAAAGAGGAAGCCAATCTATATCTGTACTATGTACTATTTATTCTACAAATGGGGATTTTCGGGCTAACTTTTTAAGCTAATGGATTTTTAATTGATTTAAATTCAATGTGAGTCTATACCTCTCTTAATTACAGTCTTGATAGAATGGCACTTCTATTAATTTTACCTTCTCCAATCACCTCTTTCAAATCTACAACCTCAGTCACACCATCAATTGTAATTTCTGCTAGTGTATCACACTCGCCATCTCCGTAGTTGATTGTTATTACTAGTCCATCTAAAGTAGTTACTTCTTCAACTCCACTTACAGGGAAAAATACTTTTGAATCACAGTTTTTTGTGAACACTCTTGCTGTAGTGATCACTGTAGTATAACCTTGACCTAATGAGTTGCTGTAAGTAATTGTTCCTATACGACTTTGCTCTCCTTCACTCGCTTCTACCGTCAAGTCTTTTTCAATTGTTTCAGACCAACCTTCTGCATTTTCTTCGTCTGCTGGGTATGTAACTGTCAAATTTTTAGCAACTGTACCCGTAAATGTTCTACCGATTTTCATCCATGCTTTCGGATCTATTAAATCTTCTGCCTCAAGAGGTTCCCAATTACGAACACGCTCTACTGTTCCTTCCATGACAACTTCGTCTCTTGAGAAAGCATCGAATGTTGTAGAGAAGCTATATGTATTTAGCGTTTCTGTAGTATCAAGGTCAATTACGTCTGTTACTAAACCACCCATAACTACTTCTCCACCTTCACATCCGCCGTTGCTGAAATCATATACTTTAGTTAGTGTTAGTTCTTCCCAGTCCATTTCTCGGGTTACATCTGCACAGTGATAATGGGCAAATGGACGGTGCTTACCATTTTTACCTTTACCTCTCATTTTGTCAGCAGCTCCGGCTGTAGAACGGAAGTTACTTCCTCCATCTTCACCTTCTCTTTCCGAAGCTTCTTCTTCCAAACCTTCAAGGTCATTTTGAAGAATCAAATATTCTGAAACACTTTCATTTACCGTTTCATCATTTAGCAATACTGAATCTGATAAATCTGTAGCGATGTTATTATCATCCGATTCACATGAAGCAAAAGCAAATAGAGCAGCGAGTGTTACAATTGATCTTATTTTCATCTCTTTAATTGTTTTCTTTTTTGAATAATTGGTTTCCAAATCGGTACCGTGCAGTGTTGTTCTGCGGTGAATTCATTACAGGAAAGGGACAAGATGAAAATGTGTACTTGTTTTATTTGAAAAAAAATAAATAAAATTATTAAAACACTGATTATCAGTGATAAAAATTAAAACAAAATCAATATCAAATAAAAAAGCGCTGTCCCTTTGCGAAGAGACAGCGCTTTATCATAGATCAGATTTATATTTTAGAATAACCCATCTAATGTACATGTCACTGTTTTGTATCCATTAATAATAAATAAGGCATCCTCCACAGTTCCATAATCTTGTTGTTCAATTAAGAACTTCATTTCATCACAATCTTGATTTTCGTCTAACAGATTGTACGCTTCAGTTGCGTCATCGCAGTCCCACTCATCAATTGTCAAAAGCAAAGCAGACAATCTTGCTGTATTTGATGTACAATCTATTGTTTCTTCTAGATCATCACATGATGAAAAAGTGAATGCTATTAAAGCTACAATTGGTAGTAAAAACTTTCTCATATTCAATTGATTTATAATCAAAAAAAATCTTAGATAAATACTATCGCAAAGCTTAATCCAAAAAGTTATTAAGTAAGAATTATTTAGAATTTCACCTTAAACGTCAGATTCGGTAAAAAGCCAGTTTGGTATAAATCAGTAAGTACATATTGTATTCTTCCATCGTATCTGAATCCTGTTATTTGAGTTTCTTGAAGATTTTGTTTGTTATACAAATCATAAATAACAAGCCCCAATTCAGCATCAAATTTATCATTCAAACGAAAATCATATTGTGCTGAAAAGTCCAATCGATGATAGACAGGAATATTAAAAGGCTCTTGAACAATGCGGAGTAATGGATATTTATCCGTCTGTTTTTTTGAGAATCCTATGAACTCATAATTGGTATTATTCCAAAGCCATGTGAGCCCAAACTTCACTTTTCTGAACTGATACATCCCTGCCAATTGGAGAATATGAGATGTTTTTTGTTCTTCTCGCTGATTTGAGAAAAAGCCTGTATACTTATTAAAAGCATAAGAAGCATATATTTTCCATGCTTGTTGGGTATACTCATAAAAAGTGTCGAGTCCTTGAGAAAGACCTTCTCCTTTCAAACCATCTCTGTACTGGGGGTTTCGGAGTGTGAGCTGAGATATATCCCCTTTTGATTTCTTCTGATAAACTTCTACGTCCCAAGTACTCCCACCTTTCTTAAAACTAAATCCTCCAATCAAATGATCTGATACTTGAACAGGAATCCCGATATCATCTACCAACAACCATTGATAATCTTTACTTAGAGGATCTGATATTTGATGAATAAATTGGAAATACCTACCTCCTGCAAACTTTAATGCAAAAGCATCTGTGGGTTCAATTCTTAGAGATGCTCTCGGTGCAAAATACGTTTTTTGTGTAGGTTCATAATACCAAACTCTAGCCCCTAGCTTATAAGATAATTTTTTATGACTAGCCGAAAGTTGTGCATAAGTACCCAATGTATTGGAGGACATTAACAACGTATTGGACTGCTCCAAAGCCGAAATCCGATCAATTTGATTATATGTCCAATTTCCTCCCAACTCGAAGAGTCCTAAAGCTGTTTGCTGTTTATGATCAACATGAAAACCGAAATCAGTTATTTCCTCATGTGTATGAACAGCACTATCTCTTTCTATCCCAATGATATTGTTGAGTAGATTTACATTATAATTATAGAAATGATCTGTGCTCAATGCCGATGAGCCATAACTTAAATACGTTTTAGTCTCAGCATTTTCATGGTGTAACCTAGTCCACTCCAAACTTGCGCCTTGGTTGTTCCATGTTCTGTTATCTTTATTCTCTATGGTTATCGTACGAATTCTATTTGGATTTGACTGTCCAGGAATTCGCTGTGAAAATGATTGTCTCTGACTCATTTCATCCTCACTGAATAAAGAACTAAATACAAAGATGTTTTTAGTGTTATGCAGATACGCTAGTTTAAGGTTTGTATCATAAAAACTAGTATTAGGAAAAACCGCTCGTCTGAATGCTTCCGAATTATCTTCCGAAGCATAGTTTTCATTATAGAGAATATTGGTTTCGGAAGTGGCGTATAAATCTTTGTAAAGTGTGTTTGGTAGTAGATTATGAGACTTTCGTCCTGCCCAAAGTAAGGACAGCTTTCCCTCAATAATCGGTACAGAAATCATTCCCTCAAATGCCAAAGATTGCAAACCCAACTCTCCTTCTACTTCTGTAAGTGAAGGAACATCCAACCTGACATCTACAATACTTGACACTCTATTTCCATAACGAGCATCGTAACCCCCTTTCAATATTTTGACAGAATCGCCCAATACTGGATTTACCAAATCAAACATATTATTGTAATGCCCAATTTGATAAAGCGGAAAACCATCAACCAATGTCAAATTCTGATCGCTACTTCCTCCTCGAACTTGCATGGCTGAAGACATCCCTCCTTGTGTACTCACTCCCGGAAGAAACTGAAGTGCATAAGATAGATTATTGGATTGGGAAGAATACAGCTCACTTGCAACGGTGTTGGTTACTAGCATTGCACTTTGTTCCTCAGACAACACTTCAGATGTGAGTGATTTTTTACGTTTCACATCTAAGGTCTCCAATGTTTCCGTTTCTTTCTTTAGCCTAATATCTAGCACAGCTTCATTCTCATACATCTCACGTGTAATTACTTGAAGCCTGTAGCCCAAAAAAGAGATTTTCAAACTGTCAGCTTGTTCAGGAAGTGTCATTGAAAACAGCCCTTGCTCATTTGTTAGTCCTCCTTTGTAAGTAGATAAATCTGTGATGAGTGCATAAGGTAAAGTTTCTCCTGTTTCGGCATCAATTACTGACCCTTGTATTTGAAACTTTGATTCTGGGGTAGGAATTGAAAGAGCTTCTTTTACAATCACATACTTCTTATCCAAAATCTGATAAGTTAGTTTAAAGTCTTTCAGAATAACTGTAATTGCATTTTCAAAACTCAATTCACTTAAGTCTGCATTTACTTGTAATTCTTTCAGCTTGTCTTCATCAAATGCGATGTAATACCCAAATTCTTCAGAGAGTTGTTTAAGAACTTCAGTGAGTGGCTCACTATCAAATTTTCTAGTAATCAACAAAAGTTCCTGTCCATACACTTTGGGCATATGAAAAGGAACTAATGTTGTAATAAAAAATAGTGTATATAAAAAAAGTAGTTTATTCAATCGTGATCTCTTGACCATTCACCGTATATTTTAGTCCCATAGGTACACAGACAATCTCAAGACAGATTTCAAGATTCTTATTGGAGAATGTACCTGTATATCTTCGATTTTGAATTGCTGTTTGATCTTTGAAATTGATGCTTACATCAAATTGTCTTTCGACCTCATCAAAGACATCTGTAAGTAGCATATTGTCAAACTGGAAATGTCCTTCTTTCCAAAGCGGAATTCTTGAAGTAGTTGTCTCTTCCTTTTTGAGTAAAGTCTCAGCAAGTACAGCCTTATCACCTTGTTCCAAAATCACCTCTTTCTGATTCGGACTTTCAACCTTCACTTTACCACTGTAACATTCTACTCTAAAATCATCTGATCGGGCAAAGACATTGAAACGAGTGCCTAGTACAGACACATCTCCTTTAGGAGTCTGAACGGTAAACTTACTCCCTTTTTCTACCTCAAAATAAGCCTCTCCCTCTAACTGTAAGGTTCTAGTTTCAGCCCACTTTTCAGGATCATATTTAATCTTTGAACCGGCATTAATCCAAACTTCAGAGCCATCAGGTAAAACATGTGTTTTCTGCTCGGCATATTCAGCTTGTACCTGTACACCTTGGAAAAATTGGAAATAGACAACAGATACTGTGATTAGAAGTGCTATTGAAGCAGCCACAGCATAAGACCATTGTGGGAATAGACTTCTCGATTTTGTTTGCTGAACAGTTTGTTGGGCTATCGAAGACCAGAGCTTCTGGACATGAGCATCTGTTATCGTCGGTTCATCTACCTTTACTTTCTGAACAATAGAGACCGCTTTTTCAATAATCTCTTTTTCTTCAGGATGATCCGAGATATACTTATTCCAAAAGACTGTTTCTTCGGCTTCGCCCAAAGCCCAAGAACAAAATTTTGGATCATTTAAATATTTATCGATTGATGACATAGTCGTTGATTACTTTAGTGAGGCTAAACAAGACCTTTTTCTCTCTTTCAATTCAGTAAAGAACTCATCTTCTGTTCTGTACTGATTTACTTTTAAAAAAATTAAACCATTAAGAACAATACCAGACAAGCCATACCCATTTGTCCTTTCATGTTTTTAAGGGCTGTACTCTGTAGGTTACGCACCGACTGATAATTCAACTCCATCAGTTCAGCTGTTTCTTCATAAGACAAACCCATATAAAAACGGAGATAGATGACTTCCTTTTGCCTTTTAGGTAAAGTATTCAATGTTTCCAACAAACGCTCTTTATTAAAAGCATCCGTTTCGTTTTTAATGATATCTTCTTCTATGGAAAAACTTAAAGAGAAATTTTCGTATTTCTCATCGCCATCTGTACTCGTCGGTAATTTTTTCTTCTGAAGAATCTTCTGATAAATTGCTCGCTTGAGCGTGACCATCAAATAAAATTTGATGTTATCAGTAGTTCCTAGCGTACTACGTTTTTCCCAAATACGCATAAAAATATCTTGAATACAGTCATCTACGAGATCTGGATCCTGACAAAATTTATAGCCGTATTTGTACAAGAGTTTAACGTGTGTATCAAAAATTTCCTTGAAGGCTTTTGCATTTCCCTCCTTTAGTTCTTGCCAAAGTGTACTATCCTTCATTGATCTAAAAATTCATTTGTGGCTTCTGAATCATCATCATCTTTGACCTCCAAAAACCGTTATGGTTTAATTTAGCATAAAGACCTTTATCCTAAATTGCTCTGACGAATATCTGAAAAATTTAATTGAAGCTCTAAAAAATGTAATTATTTACAAACTCCCTAGTTCACTATATTCATGCCTAACTACAAATAATACACTGCCCAAATCTCATCTACATTTTTGATTGCTAAAAAATGAATAACTAGATTGAACATATATAGCAGCATGTTTTTTAGATTATCTATCCAATTTTCAAGATCAAATGCTTAAGAAATTAATACAGTTTTTCAGTTCTACATCAGAAGAATCTGGTAAGATGAACGAGGCTAAAGTTTCCCGTCAAAAAGAGGATTATGAAACTAGAGATCAGATTATCAATCAGCTCGAAAAATTAGCTAATGAAAAAGAGCATATTTCACTTTTTAGACTTCCTCAATCAATCGAAGATGCTAAAATAACTTCTTGGCTAGTGAATGAAGGCGAGTGGATAAGTGCTGGAAGTTTACTTTGTGAAATTGAGACTAAAAAAGCAACTTTTGAATTGGAGTCTGAAATTGATGGCTATATCTATTTTAGGCAAATTGAAAATACGTTTATAGATATTGATACCCCTTTGTGTGCATTCAGTTCTACTAAACTGACGATGGATCAAGAATCTTAAATTCTTAGTCAAAAAAAGAGACACTAAATGTAATACCTAACATATTACTCTAGCGTCTCTTTATTATTTTACTTTGTGAATAATTACTGTACAGTAAGTGTCTTTTTCTTTCCTAAATACTCTACTATGTAAGTACCTGTAGATGGTACAACAATAAAATGTTGTTGTAAATCGCCTACAATTACGGTATTTGTCTCAGAAGCATTACCATACTTGTAGTAAGTAAATAATACAGGAGAACCTTCATTGTTTGAGAATCTGAGTGTCGGGAATCCATCATCGATTAGCTCTCTGATTGGAGTTACTCCTGTGCTACTGTTTGCTTCAATAACAACGGATGTCATTCCATTACGGATTGCGTGGTAAGGGTCAACTTCTACCTCAAACTCTGGTACCCCAATACCAGAATCTCCATCCTGTACAGGAATTACAGGAACCTCTACGACTGTGATTTCTCCACTTTTGATTTCAAAACCTACTTGACCTACTAGAAAATAAGATAAAGCTCCATTCTCATAGATTTCAAATTTTGTCATCTCATAGAATCCTGCTGACAAGAAAATATTTTCATTTTCCTCAATTACATAATCAGTCCCACCAATTGTCGTATGAATCTCATACGCATTTTCCAAAGACAGGGATTCTACATTTAGGGTTAATACTCCTTGAGTGTTTACCGCTTCATTGGAATCATCACATGAAACCAACGATAACATAGCCATGATAAGGCTAAGTGCGATTGATAATTGCTTGTTCATAATTGTTAGATAGTTTAAAACCGACACAATTAAATTGTGGGTTAATTTTGCATAGTTCCAATACTAAACCGCCATCTAAATTTCGGTGTGCAAATGTGTTTAAAAGTTTTTAAACATCATGTTAATGTTCACACTCATTATCATTTATTCTCTAAATACTTTAAATACTCATATTCAATATTTTATGATTTGAATTTTTACAATTTGAGAGACTTACTTGTTAACTATACCGATGTACTTTTTTCAAATAAATAATAAAAAGGACTCAGCCTGATCCTATTAAATTGGAGTAAACCTTAAACACACTATAAACACATTATGGAAATCTTAAATAACCTCTACTGTAACATCTATACAGAGCCCGAAAAAGAGCTTCTTCATGTGGAATGGAAAGAGGATTCTTACCTCATGAGTTTTGAAGAAGTGAAGGAAGTAGTAAACAACATGGTTGAAGTGTACGCCAATGATGAACAGATCAATCTGCTTTATTCAGACAACAGAAAGTTAGGATTCACATTTGCTGACCAATTTCAAATGTGGTATGAAACTAACATTGCTCCTGTAGCTAGTAAACACCTTAAAAAAATGGCCATGATCGTTTCATCGGATATGTTTTCACAGCTTTCAATCGAACAAATTATCGAAGAAGAACAAGGTAGCTTATTAAACACACAACATTTCGACAACAAAGAAGATGCAATAAATTGGTTACTAAACTGATATACTATTGTAAGTTTTCTAATTAAAAAGCACCAAAAGTAATTTTTTGGTGCTTTTTTTGTATTTAAACTATTAGCATTAATTCAACTCAAGTATTGATAAATATTAAACTCAAAAACAAATAATTACCTATTCACCTCAAAGTATTTATTTAAACTATAGTAGCTTAACACCACACATTAAAAAATTTATAATTGAAAAAGTTATATTAATTCGATGTTAAGTTATATTTTTAATGTAAATAAATCCTAATAAATGCTTTCTTTGTAAGTATTCAAATACTTTGGGGTTACCAGAACTTAGCTATTACTATGAATGAGCTTGATGTACTTTTAGACAATAAACGTTTAATCGCAGACCCTCTTGCAGATCAAACCGTTGAGAAACTGATAGAATCAAATGGGTTAGATTCTATTCGGTTAATTTTTGATATCGTTTCAAAAAACGAAGATCTACCAGAGGTTGAGATGCCCGAGGTCCTAAGATCATATTTTGAAGAAACTGCTCAGCTACCAGAATGGGTAGACTTTGAAAAAATACGTGAAGGTGAGCGATTCTTTGAAGAATACGGACTTCAGATTTCAATGATGCTTTTATGTAAATCTTTACCAGCAACTTATGCTTGTGCAAAAGGTGCCGAAGTTTTACATATGACTGGACGTTTTCAAGCGGATGAAAATGGAGATTTGAGTAAGTTTACCCGTAGACTTATGGAGACTGCTCAGTTTGTGATTGATGTAATGTCTGAGGGCGGTTTAGGTCCTAATGGTAGAGGAATAAGAACAGCTCAAAAGGTTCGTCTTATCCATGCTGCAATTCGATACTATCTGCTAAACAAGCATAATTGGGATACGGAGTACTTCGGACTTCCAATCAATCAGGAAGATATGGCAGGAACACTTCTAGCTTTTTCAGTTTTTCCTCTTGAAGGTTTATTACAAATAGGTGTAGACTTAACTGAGGAAGAAAAGGAAAGCTATCTCTATGCATGGAGAGTTGTTGGGCATATTATGGGAGTTCTTCCTGAGCTAATTCCTCAAAACTATGATGAAGGAATAAAACTAGGATACCAAATTCTTGATGATCAAAAAGCGCCTTCTGAGGCTGGAAGAGAATTGACTGATGCTTGTGTTACTTTCATGCAAAATATAATCCCGGGTACAGTCCTTGACTTCTACCCTAAATTACTCATGCGTCATCTTATTGGTGATGAGCTAGCTGATATTGTAGGCATAGAAGCAAAAGATTCTTTATTAGGTTCACTCATCGAAAAAGCATCATTTATTATGATTGATGCTATTGATGATACGATGGATCATTCGGAAATAATCTCAAAACTCGCACAGCATTTCAATAAGTCGCTACTTCAAGGAATGCTACTCTATTTCAACGATTATAAAAAAGTCCATTTCTACATTCCACCTTCATTAAAAGAAAACTGGGAGAAAACCACAGAGCTAGGACAACCTGAATGGCTTAGTGTCATCAGCACTCCTGCTATTGGGAAATGGAGATTAAGTATACAACACCACACTCAAAAAAGCTAACTTCATGGAAAAGTGGATTAACTTAACCGACTACACTGTAAATCAGCAAATTCTATTTCTTGTTGATGCTATCTGTTGGATGGTAGCCTACGGTTTGGCCGCAAGAAATGTAATAAAATATAAGTTTTTGGAAATTCCTTTGGCTGCTTTGGTTGCCAATTTTGCATGGGAATTAGTTTATAGTTTCGCACTCGTCACAGAATTGGGGCTCTGGGCTGTTTGGGGAATTAGAGCGTGGTTCTTAATGGACGTATTTCTACTTTATGCTTTATTTAAATACGGACGTAAGCAAGTCAAAAATCCTTATGTGCTTCGCTACTTTAATGTGATTATCATTGGGGGTATTATTGCTTGGTCCGGTATTATCTACCTTTTCCATGAGGAATTTGGTGATCCAATTGGAGGAATCACAGGGTATATTCTGAATATCATGATGTCTTTCTTATACATCATGTTGTTCTTCAACCACCCTCAGCAAAAAGCGCTTTCATTGGGCGTTGCTGTATGGAAAATGATTGGTACAGCAGTTATTGGTGTTGCTGTATGGATAGGAGATGTACCACAGCCATTTGTTATCTGGCTTGCTGTAATTACGTTTATTCTAGACCTAATTTATACATTCCTACTCATGAACAGAAAGAAATTCCAATTGCCTAACAGCAATACTGCATTAGAAAAGGAGGCATCACATGCGGTTTAAAGTACTCTATTTACTGTTTGTTTCAATTTTAATCTCAAGCAGTAGTTTTGGACAAAGCCCTTTTGTACTGAATTCAACACTCACTGAAGAAACTACATTAGTTCCTCACATAGAGATGAGCTTTGAAAAAGGAGCTTCAATTACTATCGAAGACATTGATAGTAATAGAGTTGCTTTTGAAAGCTACAACTTTGAAAAAGTTCCTGTTGGAAGTTCTACAATTTGGCTGCGTCTTCAAATTCAAAATAAAACAGCTGTACAGCAATCACTCACGATTCTTACGTCAAGATTCGACTTGCTAGAGTTTTATTTTAGTAATGGAAAAAAAGTGATTGGTGGTAATCATTACCCAAACAAAGGAAAAGAGTTTATTTATAGAAATAACACTTATGCTCCTTTTGTAATAGAAGGTAATGAAACGATTGATTGCTATATCAAAGCAGTTTTCCAAGACAAAGCAGATTTACATTTTGAAGCGATTCCTCAAGAATTTGCGATAGTAAATACTGCAGACCTCGTTAGTGAAAAGGAATCTAGAGATCTGAGTCTTTGGATTCTTTGTGGTGCTGTAGCGGTAATGTTCTGCTACAACTTACTACTATTCGTACTAGCAAGAGATAAAGGCTATATGTATTATGCCTTTTTCACGGTAGTTATTTTCTTTTTCAATCTAGCTTTTTCAGGAAAGTTTATTGAAATGATGCCGTCTGCAGAATTGAATGAGCTGTTCCAAAATTATGCTGGTTTCTTGGCGCTTTCAGGGATGATTCTTTTCTACAGAAAGTTATTCAACCTTAGAGAACGTTTCCCTCTATATGATAAAATCACCAAAGGATTATTAGTCTACTATGCACTATGTTTCCCATTGGTTTATTTCGGTTTTAACTCATTTGTAGTAAGTACAGGACCTTTAGCTTGGCTTTCAGTTTATGTCATCAGTTTTATCATTGCCATAAAACTAGGCAGACAAGGAAACCTTACAGCTAAATATTTTATGATCGGAAATGGCGTTTATTTCTTGTTTGCGGTAGTAGCAATGCTTCAAACTATTGGGCAACTGCCTCCTACTTTCTTAGGAATTAAACCCTATACCTTCACTATTTCAGGCTCAATCGTAGAATTGATTCTTTTCTCCCTAAGTTTGGGTGCTAAAATGAATGAGATGCAGAACAATCTTTTGAACAAAGAGATTGAATTGAGACATGAAGAAGAGAAAAGAAGAGAAAAGAAGAGAATTGGTGAGCAGACAAAATCAGCTTCTAGAAGAAAAGGTACAAGAACGTACGTTTGAATTGGCTGAAGCAAACCAAGAACTTACAGTAATCAATGAAGAGTTGAATTCTACTTTGGAAACTGTAAGTATACAAACTGAAACTATTCGAGATAAGAATAAAGATATTACAGCGAGTATTAACTATGCGAAGAGGATTCAGAAAGCAAGTATGCCATCTCCTACTAAAATGGCAGACTTATTCAATGAATTCTTCGTATTCCACAGACCTCGTGATATCGTATCTGGAGATTTCTTCTGGACCGTTACAGTTGGCAACAAAACGCTAGTAGCTGTAGTAGACTGTACAGGTCACGGTGTTCCTGGAGCATTTATGAGTATGATTGGTTCTCAAAATTTGAATGAGATTACTAAAACCAAAGGCATTACCGCTCCAGACGAAATTTTAGCAGAACTACAAAAAGCCATTGCTGTAAACCTTGATCAAAATAACAACCAAAATCAAGATGGAATGGATATGGCTCTGTGTTGTATCGATATGGATACTAAAACACTAAGCTTTGCAGGTGCTAAAAATCCACTGACTTACATTGACGAAAAAGGAGAGTTACAAACCATTAAAGGTTCTAGAGCTTCTATTGGAGGACAAGTAGAAGATACCGATACAAACCCTTTTGAACGTCATGACATTCAGCTAAAAGAAGGAATGCAATTCTATCTTTACTCAGATGGTTACCAAGATCAATTTGGAGGACCTGATGGAAAGAAATTTATGTCGAGAAGACTACGTGAACACCTATATTCTCACCGTAAAAACAGCTTAGAAAAGCAAGGAGAATTACTCGAAGAAACTTTCGATAATTGGAGAGGACGAGAAAGGCAGATTGATGATGTAATGGTCATCGGGATTAAAGTCTTCTAATCTTCAGGTAAATCTGTATCCACATCTAACGCACTGATAGCTAAACTATCAGTGCGTTTTTTATTTATACTACTCAAAATTTCTTCACACCCTCCAATTCTTACACTCTTAAATACGACCTACTGACTTATTCCATACGCAGTTTTGTTATACATGAGATTTCACAAACTGAAGTAAAACCCAAAAAAATATCATGAGAGCAATGATCCTTAATGCATTTGGTGAAAATGCACAGTTTGAACTCACTGAATTAGAAAAACCTACGGCAAAAGCTGGACAGGTTTTAGTAAAAATAGCCGCATCAAGTGTGAATACAGTAGACACTATGATCCGAAAAAGGGGAAAAGATTTACCTCTATCACCTCCTGTTCCTGCTCTTCTAGGAATGGACTTCGCTGGTACAATAGAAGCTGTTGGAGAAGGAGTAAGCAACTTTGCTGTAGGTGATGAAGTTTATGGCTGTGCTGGTGGCTTAGCAGATTTACCAGGTACTCTTGCAGATTATATAGCTGCTGATAGTAAGTTGGTTGCTCATAAAGCTAAAAATTTAAGCATGAAAGAAGCTGCCGCCCTTCCATTAGTTGTGATTACTGCCTACGAAGGTCTGACAAGAGCGGGTATCAAAGAAGGACAAAAAGTTTTGGTTCATGGCGGAGCTGGAGGTGTTGGTCATTTGGCTGTTCAACTAGCTAAACACTTCGGAGCTGAAGTATTTGCCACTGGAGATGAAACCCAAGCAAGTATTATTGAAAGTTTGGGAGCTACTCCAATCAACTTCAAAACTGAAACAGTTGAGCAATATGTAAATAAATACACAAATGGAGCTGGTTTTGATTTGATTTACGATACCGTTGGCGCAGGAAATCTTCTCAAATCATTCAATGCAGCAGCCCTCAATGCACAAATTGCCACTACCGTTACTTTGTGTGAATTAGACTTAACTACCGCACATTTTAAAGGACTTTCTTTACATGTTGTATTTATGCTTATTCCGATGCTTCATAATTTCAAACGTGAAGAGCATGGTCACATATTGGAGGAAATCACTAAAATAGCTGAAGCAGGACATTTAAAACCAATCCTTGACAAGGAACAGTTTTCATTGGAAGAAGTCAGTAAAGCTCATGCGAGGTTAGAGAGTGGGAAAGCAATTGGGAAAGTAGTCATCGAGAATTGATATCGAATTGGGATTACTTAAAAGTAAAAATCATCAAGCCTTCATTTCTCAAGACTTGATGATTTTTTAATTGAAATTAAATCGGTTCCTCTACACTATTCTGATATTCTTTTCTGTAAATAGAAGGCGTAATTCCTTTCTGTTTTTTAAACTGACGATTAAAATTAGATAAGTTATTGAAGCCACACTCGTAACAAATTTCAGCCACACTCTTACTTGAATTCACTAAGAAAAAAGTAGCTTTTCCAAGACGGACATCATTTACAAACTTCACAAAACTTTTATTTGTCCGCTTTCTGAAAAAATGACTAAAAGCTGAATTACTCATACTTACGAGCTGTGATACTTCTGATAGAGGAATATCTCTATGAAAATTTTTGAATATATGATCTATCACAATATTTATTCTCCTACTCGTGTCTTCATAGTGAACATCCACAAAACCATCGGAAGCCAATTGCTTTTTATCAGAACTGACCGCCATCAGATAAAGCATTTCAAAGAAAAGTAGTACCCTTCTAAAATCGGTACTTTTAATCAGCTCATTGATCACCAACTTGATACGATGTTTGTCAATTCCATGAAATACAATACCTTTTCCCGACTCATGAATCAATTGCTTGATTTCTGTAAGTTCTCTTTTTCCTAAAAATGACTCAGAAAATATATCTTTTTTGAACTGAATAGTAGTTACTGCAGGCATATCTTCCCCATCATCTTTCATCCATTTATGCTGAAGATTGGGGCCTATTAGTACTAGATCGTCATGTTCATAGTTTTCAATAGAATTTCCTACAGCTCTACTGCCATTACAGCCTTCTACCAAAGTGATTTCAAAATCTTCATGCAAATGAATGGGATAGTCAAAATCGGCTTTAGGATGATGTTGAAGAAAAAATAGATCATTCTCTTGAACAGGTGTGATTTCTGGAAATACTTTCATAAGTCGAACTGTTTATCGGAGAAAAAAGTTGGTTATTCATTTTCTTAAGTAATCAATAACCAACCGATAAAGTCTAAACTAGATTAAATGTAGAAAAGGAATGACGCAATTGCAAAAACAGCTAATACGGCAGATTGTATTCTAAAGTTCTTATACCAAACGACACTTTTCAAAGCCTCTGTTTCTTCGTGCCACAAAGCGGTTGTCCATAGGTTTCCTTCTAGTTGCTTCCCTGTTGGTGGTTTTGTCATTATTGAAATGATAATGGTTATCGCCATATTTGAAACCAACAAGAAAGGAACGAGCATTAAGAAATGCATATCGGCAAATGGTGTATATTTTTTAAAGAAGAAAAGTACTATCGCAACTAGACCTCCGAAAACTAAACCACCAAAAGCACCTGCTGAATTTGTTCTTTTCCAGAATAGCCCCAAGAAGAAAATCCCTACAATTGGTGGAGCCAAATAAGATGCTATTTCCTGATAATAATCTACCAATGATCCAAACTTTCGGATATTGGGAGCCCAAAGAGCAGCCACAATCAGAATAATGGTTGAAATAATCTGACCAACTTTTACCAACTTTTTGTTATCTGCCTTTTTATCTATTCGGGTATAAAAGTCCATTGTGATCAATGTAGAAGCCGAATTCAATGCTGCTGAAAGTGTAGACGTCAAGGCTGAAATCATAGCTGCCATAATCAATCCCATCAAACCGATAGGCATCAACTTCATGATCAGACGAGGGTAAATTTCGTTTACATCAACTAATTCAGTAGCTGCATTTCCAAAAATGCTAAGAGGCACTTCTACATCAAATAAGTCAATGAGTCTTCCGCAAAGACCTGGAATAATGAAAATCAGAAGTGTGAAAACATAAAGGAAACCAACAAATAATACCCCTTTTCGCCCTTGATCAATTGATCTAGCTGAAAGTACACGCTGAACCATAACTTGGTTATTTCCCCAAAAATAGAAGCCGAGAACAGGTATACCGAGCAGCATTCCGAGCCAAGGCGTTGTAGCATCATCCATCGGACGAACAAGATGCAACCACATTCCTTCACTGAAACGTTCGTGCAACACATCCCATCCGCCAACTTCTGTAATTGCTAAGTATGAAAGAATCACTGATCCAATAATCAGGATTACGGCTTGTACTAATTCTGCATTGATGGCTGATGATAAACCACCTAAAATTGTATATGAACCAGCTACAATAGCGAGGATAAAGATAATGGTTTGTAGTTCTGCCTCAGGGTAAATCAGACGAATAATCAGAGCTCCAGAATAAAGCGCTGCTGCCGCATCAAGAAAGACATTTCCAATAATGGTGATCAATGAAAAGAATGTTCTCGAACGTTTATCATATCTTCTTTCCAAAAACTCGGGCATGGTGTATACCCCAGATTTTATATAGAAAGGCAGGAAAAACATCGCAAAGAATATCATCACCAAAATCGATAACCATTGGTAGTTATACACTGCCAACCCTGTTTTAAAACCTTCTGCAGATTGCCCGATCAGTGTTGTTGAAGAAACTGAGGCTGCAAAAAGTGATAAACCAACGGCTTTCCAAGACATATTTCTACCTGCCAAGAAGTACGATTCTGAATCTTGGTTCTTTGAGTTCTTTAGTGCCCAAAAAATGACCCCGATAACATAAACTGCAATTAATACAGTATCGAGTGTGCTTAATTGTATGTTCATTAGTGTTTTATTTATCAGTCCAAACAATAGCGATACAAGCCTTTTGTGCTAACAAGAGCAGAACTTTTCGTGAATAAAAATTCTTTCTCAGAACTCAAAAAATAACATTCAAACGTTCTGCTCTTCTAATTCCCTCAGTCTTGTAATGATTCTTGTTTTGTATTTTCTTTCACAAATGCTACCAACTCATGAATGTTACAAGTAGCAACTCCACAGTATTGGTCAGAACCTCCGTAGTAAATGTATAAGGTATCATCTACGAGTACGTTCCCTGTCGGGAATACCACTCCCCATTTATAAAGACCTTCTTTTTCCCAAGCTTCTTCTGGCTCCATGATAAAGTCTTTGGTACGGTAAAGGATTTTTGAAGGGTCTTCTAAATCCAGAAGACAAGCACCTACTCGGTAACATTTATCTTCATCTACCCCATGATAGAGCATCAACCAACCTTCTTCTGTTCGAATTGGTGGTGTATTGCCGCCTACTTTTTGCTCCCACCATTCTTCACCTTTTAATAAAAGCTTTGAAGGCTCATTCCAAACCATCATGTCTTCAGAATAGCGAATCCACATAGATGCCGTTTCACAACCAAACTCATCTCCAATCCACTCTTTTGGACGATGCAACATGACATATTTTCCATTCACTTGTTCAGGGAACAAGATTACATCTCTATCATCAAGCTCTGGAGCCGTGATTCTTCCCACTCTTCTCCAATTCTTTAGGTCTTTAGATACTGCAAGTGCTGTGTTTGCTGTATTTTCTTTTAAAACTGAAGGGTGGAAATCATCCATTTCTGGAGCAACTACAGCATCATAACTGTATTTCCAATATTGCCCAGGAGCAAAAGCTCTGTATGCATAAGTCATGTAGTAAGCATCTCCAAATTTTACAACTCTAGGGTCTTCTACACAACCTGAGTCTGGTCCATCTACAGACGGCGAAAGTACAGGTGTATCAAGAGGTCTTTCAAAATGGAAGCCATCAGTACTTTCAGCTAGACCAATATGTATTTTATGTTCTTCATCATCTCCTGCTGCTCTATATAACATATAGAACTTACCATCTTCGTACCATGCACCAGGGTTACATACTACTAAGTTTTCCCATGCATTATTCGGGTTTGGAGACAAAATCGGGTTTCCTTCAAATTTCTTTAGCTTCATATTTTTTGATATTAATTGTTCGTCTGTTTTGTAAGCGTATAATCTACGAATACAAAAGTAGAGACTCGTGAAGCCAAAGCCTTGTACCATTACGCTAGAACATGATACATTTTTGAAAACATAAACTAATCATGAATTAAAGTTACTCAGAAAAGTATTTGTTGCTAATAAAACAATTGTTAAAGATTCAAGAAAGTACCATGTTTCAAGATGAATGAAGTAGTTTTTACACTTTTTATAGGCAATCTTTGATTAAACTAAAACTGATAAATTTTTAACACGAATATTCTTTAAACAATAAAGACCTGTAGAGATGAGAAATTTCTTAGCTTTCTTAATGGCTAGTCTTTTTTGCATTCAATTCGCATGGGGACAAAGTAATATCAGCACAGACCATATAATTTCTGATGATATATTGGAGGTTTTTACACCAACAACTAACCAAACTAATGTAGAACTTTTTGAAAAGTATGAAGCAGAAGTCAACTTGAAAGTAGGGTTTATCAATCCTCATGATCCTGCCCATATATCTGTTGATGCAGAAATCACTTTACCAGATGCGTCAACAATTTCCTATCCTATGTTCCATAAGGAAACCGATACAAGCAATGGACATTCTACATGGGGCTTTAGGTTTGCTCCGCGTACAGAAGGACAATATTCTTATGTTATAAAAGTGAATAAAGACGAGTTAAGTAAAAGCTCAGAAGCAATCACATTTGAAGCGACCTCAACGGAAGAAAAAGGATTCTTACACAGCACAGGAGAAAAAACGAATTTCACATTTGACAATGGCGATTCCTTTAGAGGTATCGGGATGAACATTGCATGGGAGGCTCGATTAAGTATTGGAGATAACCCTAAATACACTTATGATTTTTGGTTTGACCTCATGAATGAGCATAATATTAACTATGTACGTACTTGGGTAAACGCCCCTTGGAATTTACCATTAGAATGGAACGATCCAAACTTCGGCAGATATTCAAAACATGAAGACGTAGGTTACCATCCTGAGGGAATTGAGCGATTTGATTATATGATTGAAGAAGCTGAAAAGAATGGTATCTACTTGATGCTGGCAATGGATTATCATGGTGCACTTTGGGTAAACAACAATGATGGATGGGGAAATAACTTCTGGAATAAACATCCTTACAAAGAACTAGCAGGATGCGAAAATCCGAATGATTTTTTCACTTTTGACGAAGCAAAGCGCCTTTACAAAAACCGTATGCGCTACATTATTTCGCGTTGGGGATACAGCACTTCGGTAGGTGCTATTGAGTTCTTTAATGAAGTTGATAATACTATTTTTTATGCGGGGCAAAATGTCAACGAAGCTGATGTTGTAGCTTGGCATAAAGAAATGGCTGAATACCTTATTTCAATCGATTATCATGAGCATGTAATCACAACAAGTATTAGTCATAAAGAAATTAATAAGCTATTTGATATTGATGAACTAGACCTTATTCAGTCTCATATCTACGGAAACTCACAGTCAATTACCAACAATATTACTTATTACTCTGACAAATATGATAAACCTTATGCTGTTGGAGAAACAGGTGTGAGCTGGGATGGCTCAAATAAGAATAAAGGACTATGGGAGAAAGATTTGAAATACTCAATTTGGACTTCACTTTTTGAACAAACGCCTGTATTACCCATGTCTTGGTGGTGGGAAGACTTCGAAGCTTGGGATAGTTACAATATGTTCTCTTTACTAAGAGAAGTAACCGATAATATGACTCCTAAAACAGCAAACGACTTCTTAAAATTAAGTCTGACAAGCACCGTTTCAGGATATGAAGAAAAAGCAATTTTAGTAGATAAAAGGGATGCTCATATTTTCTTAAACAATACCTCAAACCAAAATTTCACGGACTTTGCTATTCAAGTAGCAGGTATTCCAAATGGACAATATACCGTAAAAGTATATGATGCTTACAGCTATGAATTGCTTAATGAAGAAGAAAAATCGCCAAATTCTTCAGGAAGAATTACACTGGGTATTGACCGTTTACAAAATGGAAATGGAATATACATTGCCATTTTAAATAAGCATAGAGGTGATATCACTGGGAATGATGATCCAAAAGAAGTCGGAATTAAATATTACCCAAACCCGACCAACAGGGTCTTAAATTTTGAGCTCGATCCTTCTATGACAGCTCCAAAAACAAAGATTCAAGTTTTTAATACCCTAGGTCATCTTGTTCTTCAATCTCCATTCAATAAGTCGATAGATATTAGCTTTTTGCCTTTAGGTTTTTACATCTTAAGACTTTCTGATGGGGCTAAAGTAGCTTCAGGAAAATTCCTTAAAAACTAGTTTCAAGGTATCTAGACAACAATTTAAAGGTTAAAATATGAATAGACATTTACTTCTCTTATTCCTAAGTTTTCTCTCTTTCTATTCGTTGGGATGTGACGATACATCAGAAGAAATTGACAAAACTCCAACAGATACCTTAAATAGAAATCTTCATATTTATCTGTGTTTTGGACAGTCAAATATGGAAGGTTCAGCTCAGATTGAGCCTCAAGACCAAACCGAAGACGAACGCTTTCAAATGATTCAGCCAATGGACTGTGACAATCTTGGAAGGTCAAAAGGAGAATGGTACACAGCTACTCCTCCTTTATCTCAATGTTATACAGGACTTTCACCTGCTGATTATTTTGGGAAAACAATGGTCGCGAATTTACCCGATAGCATTTCAATCGTGATTATCAATGTTGCAGTTGGAGGTTGTGATATTCGTTTGTTTGACAAAGACAAATACCAAGATTATACAGAGATGTACACTGATCAAGGAACTTGGTTTAAAGATAAAGTGGATGCCTATGGCGGAGCACCTTATTATACACTGATGAGTCTAGCAAAAAATGCTCAGAAAAAAGGTGTGATAAAAGGTATTCTTTTACATCAAGGAGAAACAAATACTGGAAATCAACTTTGGCCTTCCTATGTCAAAAAAGTCTATAACGACATGCTTGAAGACCTTTCATTGGAGGCTAGTGAAGTACCTCTTCTAGCGGGAGAAGTAGTTCATGAAGATCAAGGTGGAATTTGTGCTACAATGAATGAAATCATCAATAAACTACCTGAGCAAGTTCCTACAGCTCACGTAATTCCATCAAGTGGATGTACAGTACAGGAAGATAATGTGCATTTTGACTCGGAAGGAGTCAGAGAATTAGATAAAAGATATGCGCGCAAGATGCTAAGTCTATTGGGCTACGAAATGAATACAACTAAGCTATAAGTTAAATAAATAACTATATCTAAAAATCCATCCTTATCGTGCTTAAGGATGGATTTTATATTTTAATCTAAAACTTCTGAGGAATTCTCTTCTTTATATTTCCATAAGTGTATCACATTTTTCATTTTCTCTGAAAGCTCCTGTAACTCACTTTCTCGATTGGTGCTTGGCCACCACATATGAATTGTATCTAAAGCTTCTTGAAATTCACGTCTCAAAACATGAAACTCAATAATTAATGCATCAAGCAATGGATGTACAAAAGGAGGATAGCACGTTTTCGTGAACTCTAATAGATAGGCTAAGTTTTCAAAACTAGCTGCAAAGGTTGATAAAACATGGATACAATCAACTTTAGATTTATAAAAATAGATTGGATAATAATTTTCTAAATCTTCAATCAGTTCATCCATATAATTCATCATGACATCATGGTCACATGTCATCAAACCTCTTCCATTCGTCATATTGACACTGCTGCCCTCATAAACCGAATCTCTAAAAGTTATTTTATAATGCAGCCTATTTGTCATTTCATCATAATGAAATTCGTTATTGATCAGCTCTTGTTCATTACCAAAGTATACATTCGGACCATCAATACTTACTTCACTTGCAAACTGTAATGGATTAGGAGCTGAAAACCCACTGATCTCTTGGCGTTCAATACCAGTAAATATTCCTTCAATAGTCCCTTCATTAATTCTAGATAATTCAACTGCTCCTACATAAGGGTTAAGCAAATAAAATCCTTGAAGAGGGTAAGTATAAACAACCTCTTCATTTTTATTTTTCGAACAGTTTGACAAAAAGACTAATGAAAGTAAGCCAAAGAGTACTTTGGAATAAATGTTCATCATGATAGTTTAGGTAAGGAATAATTTTGCTTGAAAATACGAAGTGAAATTATTCCTTATAGTTAGTATCTTTTAATGTTAAGAACTGATATCTCAACATTCCTAAACATTAGGACTTCTATGCATTAGTCAACTTTCAAAGACTTAACTAACCTTCCAATTCATCAAATTCGCAAGATAGTTCGCTAGCTCTTTTCCATTTAAATCTTGTTGGGCTGCCGAAGGATGCCAACTTGCGCCGTAACCTAACTCACCACAAGGACTGAATTCGAAATAATGAACATGATTATCTCCTTCTTCCTTTTTAGTTTCCAGAATACCCTCTAAAGTACCTTCCAAAATACTTCTTCGGAAATCAACTAAAAGTGGGCTTAGTGTGCACACAATTGGTAGTTCATTTCCATACTTTGAGCGTAGAGTATCTATCAACTCAAGATATGCTTCCGAAAATTCGACAGGATTAAAACCATTTCCATCCCAAAGATCATTTGTACCTAAAGCTATGACCAATACATCTGGTGTGAATTTCTTAAAATCCCATGCCGCAATACTATCTGCATGAAAAGCTTTAGAACCATCATAGGGCATAGTGAATGGGTAAAGCTGTGGCATAGGAATCCCATTGTTACCGTAGTTTCTATACACGCCAATCCCAGAAAAAGCATTGGTCTGAAAATCTGCGCCTAAACTTCGAGCAGCAATAGAAGCATAAGCCATATAACTATTTTCTGTTTCGGGCAAAAAAGGTGCATCTGCATCCAAAGTTTCTACTCCATATCCACAAGTGATAGAGTTTCCGATAAATTCAATTTTGTGTGCCTTTGGACTAACTGATTGCAGTTTTTTTCCTTCATCAATTGTGAAACCTTTCAACACACAATATCCACAATTTGACTCTGTAATTTTGATGAGCTCCAATTCATGAAGTTTATCTTCAAGACTATCAGCTAAAACATATTCTTCCTGTTGTGGATAAACCGCAATTTTAAACGGTTCTTTATCGTCAATTCTGACTAAAAAGTGGTTATCTCCATCTAATCCCGTGAATTGCTGAAGGTGCATTTTGATAGAACTTCCTTCAAATGCGGTTCTGAAAGTGACATTTGGGTAGGAAAACATCAGTCCTTCGGAAGTTTCTTGCGTTCTTCCTATTTCTGAAATATTAGGGTGTTTAGCTGAAAAATAAGGTCCTTCTTCTACAGTAGGCTTCATACACGAATTCATAGCGGTCATTCCTATTAGGGTGAAACTTGCTACAAAAGTAATGATTCTTTTCATGGTATTAAGTTAAAGATTATAGCACAAAACCTGTTTAGCTCAACGAATTTTATCTTGATGATCTAAACAGGTTTTTTCAGAAAAAATCAGTACGAAATGTCAAATGAAGTTAGAGCGTGACATTTAGGCTCTTCAACTTCTGAGCATATTTTTTAATGATTTTATGTGTAGACTTATCTGTGTCATAAACAGAATACCAACCTTGATGCTCATGTGGCGGATCTCCGATCAGATCGTCTCCATGTTTCCAAATTGATTTTGGTGCAGAAGGACGACCTTCTCCTCCCCAAGCCCAGAAATTACATCCCATCATTGGAGCGCCTTCTTCAGATGCACTTCTTGCCACTTCTTTGAAGATTGCAGCATAATACTTGTCGCGCATTTTTACTGAAGAAGCATCCGAATGATCATCTAGATCTCTAGAAATCCCAAACTCTTCTAAAACGACAGGTTTCCCCATTTTTTTTGCGATAGCATTGTGTTTTTGCATATATGCTAAAGCATTTTTGACTGCTTTTTTATAACTCTTTTTCTTAAAAGGATCATACCATCCCCAGTTCTGAACCCAAATGTGATAGGTCATATAGTCGATTGCATCACTTTCATGATCTTTTTCGAAATCTGTTCCAGCCCAAGAGCTAGGCGTATAACCTTCAGAACCTGTAGAAACAAGGTGATTTGCATCTAAGCTTTTAATGAATTTGGCCGTCGTGTTGATCCAAGAAGATAAAAGCTTGTCTGCTGTTTGATCTTCGGGTTCATTGGCCAATTGCCAAGACATAATTGTAGCATCTTCGGTATAAGCTTTTCCTGTAATGCTATTTGTACGCAAAACGACTTTTTTGATACTTTCTTGATAGAGCTTTTGTGCTTCTTCTAGTTCGTAAAATTGACTTGAATATTTGGCAAAAACACCCCAATCGCCACCTTCTGCCGGTGGTGGATAAGGAATGCTTTTATCTTTTTTTACCCACTGTACATATTGCGCCATTCCTCCAGACCAAGGCCAAAAATTGTTTAATACTACAACTGCTTTCATCTCTCTTTTTGCCATTTCTACCAGAAGATAGTCTAGCCCTTCAAGAAGTTCTTCATTGAAAACACCCGGAGCGGTTTGTACCGTTGGAGTTACTCGCCAAGGAGCAGTGTCAGGGCCTTCACTTGTTCCAAGAATTCGGAGGTTAGTAATGCCAAGTTCTTGAAGTCGATCAAGCTCTCTGATGAGCCTATCTTTTTTGTAAGCACCCAAATTCATTCCGTACCAAAAATTGGTGCCCATATAATGATAAGCTTGCTGATTGATAAAGAATTGCCCGTTTTTGACATGGACAAAATCGGTTTTCTGAGCAAAAGTCATTAGGCTCAGAAAGCAGGATATAAATAGAAGGATTAGTTTTTTCATCTTAAGTAGTCATCATGTAGAGACAAGGGGGATATTTGAACTTATCTCTACTATTTCATTTTGGTTAGTGTTATTCTTTTGGCTTGATCCAAAAGAATCAAAAGATCAAGGCTATAGATCTTCCGCCTAAATCCTTCTTCATTCTCGCTGAAAATTCTTAACTCGCTTCACTCAAACAAGAGAATTTTCTTTACGCTTTCATTTCAAAGGATTTTAACGGCTTCACCTCTAATGCCACTTCGAATCATTTATTTAGTGGCAATAAAGGTAAATGGCTTACTATGAAAATCTATTATTCCATTGTAGTTAGCACTACAACACTATAAGCTGGAAGTGTGACATTACTTCCTTTCTTCAGATTAAAACCAGCAGGTTTTGGTTGAGGCCTACCCATATCTGTGTTGAGTTGGTAAGACTCTTCTACGTAGGATAGTTGCTTCACTTCTTGCGTTGAAGCCCCCTCAATTGCGACATGGATGGATTGCGTCTCAGCAGAATTGTTTACTAACATGACGGTATATTTCCCATCTAAAACACCTGCTGTCAAACGAACATTTTGAGGTAATTGTGTTTCTTGTTTTAAGATGTCAGTTCCTTCTGGGAAATATTTACAGATCCAAGACCAAGGGTAGAACCAAGGACGAATATTTTCATCTTCGGGTCTGTCAATGAGTTCTGTACCCAAGATATTCCAGAAACCCCAACGTTTTAATTTATTCTTTTCTCCTGTATCATTTTTGGTGTGCATGGCATCGTCCAAATCCCAAGCAACCATACCTTGAGCTCCTGCATTCATAAGCTGAATGGTGGCATCTACCATATCTACTCCGTAGCGATAGGTGAATACGGCCATTTGAGAATCTTCATTGGAAGCATAACCATCTTCAGTTCCCATTCTCAAATTCTCTTTATGATGAGGTGAATCCCAAGCATCTTTTATACCAATTTCTCCTACGAAAAACTTCTTTCCTGTTTTTTGAACAGCAGGAATGTCTTGAGGCAAATACATGGATTCTGCTGCTTTTCCATTTCGAGCGTCTTCTGTCCCGATGTAGGTATGAATTTCATACGCCCCAATGTTTTCATCTAATTGATCAATACTCATTTTTACCCAGTCAGAACCTTTATAGTCTTTATTTGGGTAAGTGTATTGCGGTACAGAACCGGGGCCAGAAACTCGAACATATTTATCGAGCCCTCTTTCTTTAATTTCTTTATCTAAAGCGACAACACCTTTGCTCCACTCTTCAAAGTCGCCAAGGGTAGATGCCCAATCTCCGTTTGGCTCATTCACCAAGTTGTAATATCGAATACAGGTATAGCCTTTAGTGTTGATCATATGGTCTAAATAGGCCCCAATCATTTTGATCCAACGAGTATCATGCGCATTATCTAATCGGTCTTTTTTAGCATTGGCTTCTTCCAAATCATGGAAATGATAAGGCGTTCCCCATTCTCCAAAAATCACCTCAATCTCATTTTGCTGACAGTAATCCATGAGTTTGTAAAGCTGATTCATCTCAGGATTATCAAAATCGAGAACAGGCTGTCCTTTTTTATCTAGACCTTTGTAGTATCTCCAGTTTGCTTGATCTACAACGCGGATAAGTTGAGGTTGCATATAATCAACACGTTGGAATAAGGTATCCCATTTGGCATTGGTCATCAAATCGCCCCATTCTGCTGTAGGGCCGTCGGCATGAGGATATGCAGACCATTGCACACCGTTTCCAACAAAGCCTTTACTGATAAATTCATTGGATTTGATATCTGCGAAAAATTCAGATTTCTGCTCTGTTTGGCAGCTAAACAGCATAGAAGCGCCTAATGCTGCTATACATATTGATTGTTTGATTGATTTCATGTTCTAAAAAATTTGTTCGTGTTTAGAGTGCTTTGGTAAAACTGTCAACTAAAGACATCATTTGTATGTCTTCTTTTGTTAAGGTCTGATCGGTTGTGATTTTTATAGAATATGCTTTATGAGCTAAAAGGTCAAAGTAATTGTCTGAGAAGAATGCTTTCTCATCATTACAGCTTAACATCAGATTTTTGACTGTTGTATTGGCTTTAATACTTAATTCATATCCGTCTTTCGTTTTCGCTAAATTGAACTTGTAAGTAGGTTCTTTTAAATTTAAATCTTTAGGTGCATTAAAGAAGAAAGTATTTTCATAACAAAGCTTACCATCTTGTTTTACTTCCATGGCCAAGACTAAATCTCTTTTATTGTAGCTATCTAAAGTGCTTTCTAAGAATGCGTCAATATTTTGCTGTTCAGCAATTACTTCCGTTGAAGCCATTGCTTTTGCATTGATGTCATACTTTTTTGTTTTCAATACTTTCCCATCAAGGGTCTGATAGCTTAAACTTACTTTTACTTTTTGTTCTTCGACTTTATCATTCAATACATAGACTCCAAATTTTCCATATTCATTATATGCAGAGGCTATAACAGGAGCAAAAGCTTTTTTCATGAAGTATTGAAGCGCTTTCCATTTTCCGTAATAATCAATAGAAGACCAAGACATCGTTGGCCAAGAATCATTGATTTGCCAGAAAATAGTCCCCATTGTTTGAGGTCTTCTTCTGTGGTATTCTGCTGCAAGTTTGACTCCTTCGGCTTGTGTCAGTTGAGATTGGTAAACGAAGCTTTCAAAATCTTTTGGCTTTTGGTAATAATAATCTCCAATCAATTGCATACGCTGATTTCCTGGGAAAGAACGTTGTCTGAAATCCATCAGCGCAGAATTCATCCCGAAATCGCCTTCAGCTTGACTTGCAAACTGTTCGATAGATGACAACTCAGGGAATGATTGGAAGCCATATTCTGAAACAAATCGGCCTGCATTTCCATAAAATACAGCATGTGGAGAAGTACCAAACCAAACACCCCAGAAATGGTCATCTCCTTTATGATGATTTGCGGCTTGTCTTTCATATTTTTTACCCCAACCTGCTTGTGGAGAAGAAGCCCAATACTTTCTATCATGATCTAATTCGTCTACAACAGATGGCAATAACTCATAGAAAAGTTTTTCATATTCTCTTTCCATCGCTGTAGAATCTACTTGTGAAAAACCATATTTTTCCATCCATTGCCAAGGCACCCAGCCTGTCTCAATTTCATTGTTTCCTACCCAAAGTGCAATTGAAGGGTGATTTCTAAGACGTTTTACATTTTGTTCTGCTTCCACTTTTATATTGGCAAGGAATGCCGAGTCAGCAGGATATTGTGTACAAGCAAACATAAAGTCTTGCCAAACCAAAAATCCATATTCATCACAAAGCTCATAGAAAAGGTCATCTTCATAAACACCTCCGCCCCAAACTCGCATGATATTCATATTTGACGTTTTGGCAGCTTCTAAAATATCTACATATTTTTGCTTGGTTACTCTAGGCAAGAAATGATCATTCGGAACCCAATTTGCACCTTTGGCAAAAATGTCTTTTCCATTTAATCGGAATTTAAAACTCTCACCATGTTCATCTTCCTCTTGCACAAGTTCTAGGGTTCTTACACCAATTTTATGAGAGATAACATCTTGTACTCCTTCCGATTTTACAATTCCAGTTATTTCATAAAGGTGCTGATTTCCTAGGCCATTTGTCCACCAAAGTTTAGGATTCTCGATCTCAAAATCTACAGTAGCTTTTTGCTGATTACCTTCTTTGATTTCTATGGTTTTGCTAGCTACAGTTCCAATTCCATTGATGTGAATCTGAAGTTCTGCTTTTAGCGTTTCTATGGTTTCAAGTTCGAATTCTGCTGTAAAAGTGGCTTTCTCTTTTGAGACCTGATGTTGAACAATATGGAAATCTTCAATTTTTGCTTTATTCCAAGCTTTCAGTTTTATAGGTCTCCAAATTCCCATTGCTACAAGTCTCGGAGCCCAATCCCAACCGTATTGATATGCTGCTTTTCTAGTGACTGGAGCTGTTTGTTTTCCAATTTCAGCTTTTTCTGCTACGGTAGGATAAATGTGATCGTATTTAGCTAATCGTTCTTCTCCTACTTTTGAAATAGAATGAAATGTGATTTCTAGTGTATTTTCTCCTTCTCTAAATAAAGACTTGTCTTTAATGAACCATGTACGGTGCATATTTTCGGCATAAAATACTTCTTGGGCATTCAGTTTTACAGTCGCGTAAGTATCCAAACCTTCAAATACTAATTCAAGTCCATCTGACTCAAACATTTCTTTGCTGATTTTAAAAGTATTGGTGTAAGTCCAATCTTCTCTTTCAACCCAATAGGTAGAATCTTCATTGAAACGGTAGAAAGGTTCTTCAATTTTATGATTGGATAATAAATCGGTTTGAACAGTTCCAGGAACTTGTGCAGGGAGTGGCTGTTGATAATCGGGATGAGTAGTGCTACTAAAAAACCAATTTTCATTTAATTCCAATTGGAGTATATCTGATTGTTGTTCCCGACTTGAAGTTTGTTTGCAACCCGACCATAACAGTAGGGGCAGTAAGAGAAAAAGAGAGGCTGATTTCATATAAAAATGAATAAAAATCCTTGAATGTAGATACTATGTAGTAATAATAGTTATTCACACACTTTTAGGAATTAATTATTCAAAAATGTACTACAAATAAATTAAAAAGTATTGATTTGTATTAAACAACACTTCTCAAGACCAATGAATACAAATTACAGACGATCTATTTTACAGCTTAAACAATACATCAAACAATTCAACAACAACCATTAAACACACATTATCAATTATTTAATAAAAAACCTATACTTTTTTGAATCAAAAAATAGTCAAATATGAAAATGAAATTAAAGCAATTATTAATAGATATAATTTTATATCATTTTAAACCACACTTCATATAATCGATCTATTTCAGGTCATTTTCAAGCTAAAAATTGGGTTTATAATACTAAAAACGATGATCATACACTTATCACAGATACTTTTCAACGTATTAGTGATACATTCTTGATTTTTCCATTTTTAAAAGTGTAAGCCCTACTATTATTGTATCTGTAAAGTGAAACGAAGGACAGTCTGCGCACTTCAATTGATACTGTTTTTCAATTCCTTTTAACTATGAAACACTAAAAAAATATACGATAACTTTTTTACATGAACAGATATGAAGAGTTTATCACCATCAAGGACTAGTCTAAGAATACTAGTCACATTTTTATCACTTTTCTTTGGAACATCTGTAGCTGCTTTAGCTCAAGAAACAATTATCACTGGTAAAGTTAGCGCTAGCGGTGAAGTGTTGGCAGGTGTGAATGTCGTGGTCAAAGGAACCACAAATGGTACTATTTCAGATTTTGACGGAAACTTTAAAATATCAGTTCCTCAAGACACTGAAACATTAGTTTTCTCATTTATAGGTTATAAAACAATTGAAGAGCCAATTGGGTCTCGTTCTTATATTGAAGTCACACTTGTTGAAGATGCTGAACAATTAGAAGAGATTGTAGTGGTTGGTTATGGTACCATGAAAAAGAGTGACCTTACTGGTGCTGTAAACACGGTAACAATGGATGACCTACCTTCTAGACCAACTGCAAATGTGGAAGAGTTATTACAAGGTCAGGCAGCAGGTCTTCAGATCACAAACTCTTCTGGGCAACCAGGTAGCTCCGTAAATGTACAACTAAGAGGGGTTAGTTCACTTACAGGAGATAGCAGTCCTCTACTTGTTGTAGATGGATTCCCGATGGGTGGTGCAGGAAATTTGAAGCAAATCAATCCAAACGACATCCAATCTATTGAGATTTTGAAAGATGCATCTGCATCTGCCATTTATGGTTCTAGAGGTGCCAATGGTGTAATCATGATCACCACGAAAAGAGGTAAGTCTGGTAAGATGAATGTAAACTTTAATTCTAGAGTTTCAGTACAGACTCCTCCTTCAAACTTTAATACCATAAATGACCCTGCCTCTTTTGCACTTATCTCTAACGAAGGGCGTACCAATGCAGGTATGATTCCACTTTATAATGGAAGCAACTTTTTAGGAACTTACTATCCTTCTGTTAGCGAAATCCAAAGTGGCGAATGGGGACACAGAACCGATTGGGCTGATGTTGTCTACAGAAATGCTTTGGCTCAAGATTATAACTTCTCTGCTAACGGTGGTACAGAAACTTCTCAATATTACTTCTCTCTAGGTTATTTAGGGCAAGAAGGTATGAACATTGGGGATGAATACAAGCGTATAAATGCTCGCTTTAGTTTAGATCAAGAGATTTTTAGAAATGTAAAAGCGGGTTTTAATATTATATTCTCAAATACAGATCAAGATAATAGTGCTGGTGGTGGTATTGGTCGTTCACCTGTATTCCCTGTATATGATGAAAATGGTGATTATTTCAGAATTGGAAATCAAGATTTCTACCATCCAATTATCCTAGCAGACGAAGTTTTGAACAAAAATAGAGGTACTGACTTTATATCAAACTTGTATCTGGATTGGGGAATTACCGACGACTTAAAACTGAGAACTCAACTTAACTACAAAAACGGTAACTCGGTATCTGACCTTTATGAGCCAATCGGAAAAACTTGGAACGGTAACGAATGGAATGGATACGGATCAATATCGAATTTCACAGACCATGATATCTTAAGTGAAACTTATTTGACTTATAACAAAACAGTTTCAGATAAACACAGAATCACTGCTATGGCAGGTTGGAGTGCTCAAAGATATGAAATGAGAAATAGCCAACTAGTGGGTAAAGGCTTTGTGAATGACAATCTGCAAAACCAAAACTTGTATGCAGCTGACATTATGGAAACTACCAACAGCTACCAAGCAAGTACACTTCTTTCAGCGATCAGTAGATTAAACTATGTCTTTGATGACAGATACCTCATCACCGCTACAATGAGAGCTGATGGTTCATCTAAATTTGGTCAAAATAACCGTTGGGGTTACTTCCCGTCAGTAGCATTGGGTTGGAATCTGCACAAAGAAAGCTTTATGCAAGACATTGAAGCGATTAGCTCATTTAAAGTGAGAGCTTCATGGGGTCAAGCAGGTAATCAAGGATTAGATCCTTATCAAATTAATGAAAGATATGGAACGGCTCGTTATCCGAATGCTGGCGGAGGATGGAGCACAGGATTTGGCCCTGGAACATGGTACACCCCAGATTTCATTTACAAATACTGGCAAGGAATGGCGAATGGTGAGCTGAAATGGGAAACGACAACAACTTCAAACTTAGGGGTGGACATTAGCTTGTTTAACTCTAGAGTTATGCTAACTGCTGAAGTTTATGATAAATATACAACCGATCTTCTACGTAGTGAGCGTGTAGCTCCTAGTGCAGGTTATGATGAAGTATTGGTAAACGATGGAGCTGTAAGAAACAATGGTTATGAAATCAGTTTAGATGTAGCCATTTTCACTGGTGATGCTTCAGACTTTGAATGGAGTGTGAAAGGTACATTCTCTCAAAACCGAAATGAAGTAGTTGAAATTGGTAGTCAGAACCTAGTATGGTTTGGAGGTGATGTAGAACGATTTAGATCGCCAGTTAATGTCTTGATTCCTGGTCAACCAATCGGTGCTTTTTATGGCTATAAAACCAATGGAATCATTCAATCTGTAGAAGAAGGTTTAGAAGCTGGTTTGAGAGGAGATGAAGCTAGACCTGGTGAAATTAAATATGTAAACCTACAAGGCGATGAAGTAGATGCTGATGATCGAACTGTGATTGGTAATCCTAATCCAGACTTTATCTACAGTATTTCGTCAAGTATGCGTTACAAAAACTTTGATTTTAGTTTCTTACTTAACGGAGTTAATGGCAATGACGTTTACAACATGACTCGTTTTGAAGGAGCAGCTCAATTAAATCGATGGACTCCAGACAACCCTACCAATGCTTATCCTAGCTTAAATGACAATAGACTTTATAGAGCTTCAGATTGGTGGATTGAAGACGGATCGTTCTTACGTATTCAAAACATAACTCTTGGTTATACGATGCCTCAGAAAGTGAATTGGATTCAGAATTTGAGAGCATACGTCTCAATTGACAATCCTTACATCTTTTCAAAATTCCAATATGGTTTTGACCCAGAAGTAGCAGCAAATGGTATCCACTGGGGAGGTTATCCGCAACCTACTACCTATTCTTTTGGTCTGAATGTAACCTTGAAATAATCTGAAATCATGAAAAAAATCTTTAGAAATATATTCCTAGCCGCTGCTCTTTTAGGAGCTTCTTCTTCATGTAGTCTTGATGAAGATCCGTATGGATTCCTTTCAAAAGAGACTTTTTATCAGACACCAGAAGATGCAGAGTCAGCATTGACATACTCTTACGCAATTATGTCTCAAATTGAATACTATTCGAGACACTACATTATTGCGACAGAAGTTCCATCGGAAAGCTTAACCATCAAACCCGATGCAGGAGCAGATCAACATGCTTTAGATCGCTTAAACATTAACAATACCAATGGTATTGCTGAAGATATGTGGCGTTATCCATATATCGGGATTAATAGAGCCAATGCTGTTATTGAAAATGTAAAAGACATTAGCGGACTTAGTAAGACAAGAGAGGCTGAAATAGTAGCTGAAGCTAAATTTCTCCGTGCTTTACATCATTTCAATTTAGTACGTTTCTTTGGTGATGTTGTCATCAGAGATGTGCAAGTAGACTCTAAATCTGGCGTTCCAAAAGGTCTAAGTCCAATGTCTGATGTATATACTTTCATTGAAGAAGATTTGTTAGCTGCTGAAGAAGTGCTAAGTACAGATCGAAACTATGGAAGAGGAAATAAAGTAGCAACTTGGGCTCTCTTGGCTAAAATGTACTTACATATTGCTTCTTCTGCTCATACGGGTGTTGAAGGCTACAATTGGGTTACAAGTAGTCAAGAATACTACACAAAAGCAGCTACCTATGCAGGCAAAGTACTACATGAGCAATCAACTTATATGTTCGAAGATGATTTGTTGAATACATGGAATGTTGATGCGAGATACGATGCTAAAGAACACATATTTGTTTCAGCAACTGATCGAAGCGGATTGGTAGAAGGAGAGTACTCCAAATTGCCAATCATGTTTACACCAAATGCTGAAGGTGCTTCTCAAATAATCTTACCAAACGGAGTAACCATTAGAGGTGGTGGATTTGAGCACTTCTGGATTGAAGATAGCTTCCGTTCCACTTTTGAATCAGGAGATAAAAGAAATGAAGAAATGATCTTCTCATCTATTACTGTTCCAGCAAGCGGAGATGATGAAGAAGATAAAGAGCTGTACTACCCTGGAGGTGGTCTAATGGCTGCATTCCCAATCAAATTTTTAGATCCAAATCAAGAAGGCGAACAAACCTCTTGTGACACACCAATTCTACGCTATACAGATATCATGATGGTATATGCAGAAGCCGTAGGTGCTACAGGTGAAGCTTATGCAATCATGGATCAGATTAGAAGCAGAGCAGGTTTAGCTCCACTACCAGCAGGCATGTCTGACGATGATTTTAGGACTGCTATTCTAAAAGAAAGATCATATGAACTTGCCTTTGAAGGTCAACGCCTATTTGATTTGAGAAGAACCAATAGCATGGAATCAGTATTGGGCGGCGAACATGGTAAAACTCTTGAAAAAGGAGTTTACTACTTTGAAATTCCACAGACAGAGATTGATTCAAATCCAATGATTCCTTAATCATGGAATGAAAGCTTTGTCAGAAAAAATCCTTCTGACAAAGCTACTCCTCTACATTTTTTAGATGACTTTATTAAAACATAGGAAAAATGAGAACTAGAAATATATTTTTACTTTTTGCTTTATTCCTAGGTATAGGAGCTTGTCAACCTGAAGACCCAAATGAGTTGATGAGTCAAGAAAGAGCAATCATTTCATATTTTATTAATGGGGTACAAATAGGTCCAGCAGATATTACAAGAACGACTTCGAAAGCAGAAATGACTATTTATGTAATCGAAGGAATGGACCTTTCAAATGTGACTCCTGTTATCGAAGTCTCGCACGGAGCTTCGATTTCTCCAGCATCGGGCGAAGCCATCGACCTTTCTTCAGGCTCTTTCACTTATAAAGTAACAGCACAAGGCGGTCTGACTCGCGACTGGACACTTACCGTACAACCATTTGAAAATCTAATACATGGTAAGTGGTATGTAGGAAAACCAATGCAATTCTTTTACCACATCGGACCTGGAGAAGATTGGGGTTGGTCAGATACAAAAGCTTTGGAAAACAATATGCCTACAGTAGCTCCAGCTTCAGACAACACTTTGGAACTAACAACTACAGGTATTGATGGAAATGGTAATTTAGTAGGAACAGGTTCTTACGATGCAGGTGAAGATGGAATGTATGAATCATTCATTTACTCAAGTGATTGTAATGGGCAGGTAGACTATACGCCTTTCTATGGAAGAATGCCTCAAGGTGCTTTTAACTGGGTGCTTGACCTTAATGAAGATAAGTTAATCTTAACGACAGATAACAATGAAGAATATTCATTGCCACTGGAGTGGGATGCCGATGAAAACAGCGAAAATCCATACACTGTTTTCCGCCTTCCATTTGCACCAGAGGCACACGTTCTAGGCTGGCAAGATTGTACATACAATGAGTTGGAGTTAAATTATGGTCAAAAGACTTGGTATACCTTTGTGAAAGAAGGCTACACTCTTCCTGGTGATACAGGTGGACCAGGTAACGAACCTATCATTCCATCATATTCGCCAATTTCATTGAATGGTAGTTGGGGTATCACAGAAATAGGTTTCTGGCCTAGCGGAGATGCTGGTATTTGTGCAGACTTTGACAATATCATGACATTCTCTAATGAGTTCTATGATGAAACAAGTGGTATTTTATCAGGAGATTTCACATATACTGCAGGTGCTGATGGAGAACTTACAAACGTACAAGATGTAGATGGTGATTGGGTCGTATTCCCTACTGCGGGTAGTTTTGAGCTTAAAGTACTTCAAGACCCTCTAGATACAGAAAGCCGTCAGTACTGGACAATGAAATACATTGCTACAGACGGAACAGAAGTTGTTGTTGATAACCCTGTAGAAGGTTCGGGGAATGATCAGATTGTTTTAAAATTCAATGGCGGTCAATTGTCTGACGGGAATGCTACCGATGCACATTGGTATAAGTTTGGCAGAGGGCATGTTGGTGAAAACCCTTGTTTAGCTCCTGCTCCAGATGAATTCCTTACAGGTAATTGGGGCGCACATTCAGCTACTTCAGCAATATATGAATACACTGACAACCATTACCCTGTAGCGGGTACAGAAGCTACTTTAGATGATACGTATTCATTCTCAGATGTAACCGTATCAGATGATGGTAGAACTTGGACAGGAACAATCACTGTAGATCATGGCGCAGATGGAGAAACCTTTGACGCTGGCGATTATACACTTAAAACAGGTACATTTACCTACGTTTACCAATCAACAGATGAATGGGGTGGAGTAATCGGTACATTCACTCTAAATGTTGATGGAAAAGAGATTTCTTACACTGAATCAAAACGATACGGTGATGAAAGCTATTACGACTTCCAAATCAAGTTCCCTCATGAAGCTTCGCAATGGGGAGATATGTATTACCGTCTAACCAAAAAATAGCATCAAAGCCTAAAATCCGATAAGACTCATTTCAATTGAGTTTTACATATAATATACTTAAGCCTTCACTATCCCAATCATTGTGGAAAGTGAAGGCTTTTTTAAATAAAAGTAGTTTCTCCTCATTCTACTTATCCAAAAAAATCCCTAAATTATTAAACCTATTCCCTTATGATTTTTCTCTCTCTTAACTTTTGAAGCATAAGGAATAGTCACTTGAAATTTTTCAAGTTCTATTTTTTACCAAAAACTAATTATTAAAAATGTATTATTATCCACACACACCCGCATTCAAAGGAATGTGGTTTCCTATCACCGTATTTGTCATATCATTTATGATTACAGCTTTAGCTCTCACATTTGGAGTAAAACCAAAAGTTGATAAACCCAAGCGATTATTAGCAAATACGACGGTTACGCTTTCTTTAGAAAACACGAATTCTTAACTATAATAAAACCCCATAGTAGCTAATACTGTGGGGTTTTTCATTTCTTATAAACTCACAATTAATTTAGACTTCCTTCTAATTCATATTGAGATAAGTCATTTATGATCTGCACTTTAGCTCCCCAAGTCTTTCTAAGGTCATTGAAAAAAATATGATCACCACCTTCTTCAACGGTAACTGGAATACTAATCGTTGAGTAATCTTCTAGAGATAGAATCACATAACTATCAACCCAATCAGATTCACTTTTTTGAAAATCTACTTCAACTATTTGTTCATAAGGAATTATGATAACAGGCTCTTCTAATAGATTACTAAAAACTACTACTTTTTCATCTGTGAAAAAGTATACACCTTCTTCAATATCAAAAGCTGCATCTGAATACCAGTAATGAATATGGTCGGTCGGTTCAACAAGCTGATTTTCTTCTATAAAATCAATATAATTTTGACTCAACTCATTCCCTGAAAGTATAGTAGTTTCAGTAGTAAAGGAACCTATCACGATTAGAATAATTAATACAAAACTTAAAAAAACCTAAGACCCCATATCCTAAATAAGTCTTTAATCCTTTAGGTTGATCTGGATCAATTTCGCCAATCTCTACTTGATGCTTATAATATTTAAAACAAGCTATCATCCCTTTAAAATATAGAATTCCGAAGATGATACGACCAATACCACCGGAAAGCTGTCCATCAACGATATTGATAAAAACACTAAGCAAGAAATAAACAAATAATGCAACTGATGCAAAACGTTTCTTTCGATATACCCCTAGTGCTAAAAAACCAAGTATAAAAGCATCAAAGAAATTATATGTACTCAAACCCAATTTCTGAGCTACATTTTCATTTAACATCGACATTACCGTCAATATTATTGTAATCACCATTGAAAATAATGCAGCACCCCAAGCTGTCTTAATATTTTTTTCAACCTTCTTTAATTCTTCTTGCCTCATAAAAAATCTATTTCTCCAATTATTAAAAAATGTATTTTTTGAAGTTTCAAATTAAATAATAAATTGGATTTATACAGTCGAAAAATCGATTATTAAACGCCAATACCTCAAAGCCAAATAGATTCTTTGAAACACTTTAAAACCATATCAGCATATTGTAAAGCCATTGGTATTTCAGAGCCATTACATCCGCATTTTGACATTCGAAGTTTTGAAGAAAATATGGGAAAGGTCATCTCGAATATGCCTCCTTTCCGACATGAGTTCTATTCGATAGCGATCAAAGCCAATGGTGAAGGAAAGGCTATTACAGGACACAATACTGATTTCCCCGAAGGTGTAACCGTATTTTTTAATTCTCCATTTCAGATTACCTCTTGGGATATTGTTCCCAATTGGACAGGCTTTTACATTATGATTTCTCAGGATTTCTTGGCTTCATCTCATCATTTTGAGAAATTATTGGACGAGTTTCCTTTTCTAAAAATTGATGAATCAATTCCTTTTGAGATTGATCCTAAAGACTTACCCGAGATTTTAGCCATTTACAAACGGATAAAGGAAGAATATACAAGCGACAAAGCTGACAAATTTCAGTTTATCGAAGTTTACGTCTTGTTACTACTCAACCAAGTGAAGCGGTTATTCAACAAGCAAGTTGATGCTAATCTTGCCTCTAAACAGATTCGTACGGCTGATTTGAAAATGCTTTCTCGTTTTCAGAAACTAATCAAAACAAGTTTCTATCCCGACACAGAACTCCTAGCAGATGTAAATTTACATTCGCCGTCTTATTATGCCGAAATCTTGAGTGTTCATCCTAATCATCTAAACGCTGTTGTCAAATCGATTACAGGGCATACCGCATTACGCCACATCCATAATCATATTTTAAAACTCGCAAAAGCAGAATTGGCTCAGACCAACGACAGTGTAAAAGAAATTGCATATAGGTTATATTTCGACACGCCAAACCGTTTCAGTTCTTTCTTCAAAAAATACACTGAAAAGACTCCTCTAGCCTACCGAAAATCAAAACAGCTTTGATTTGAATACTTGCTCCTTTGTTTTTAAACCTTCTTTCCTTTTCAAACTTCAGAACTTTGCTTTTGTACAAATCCTTCAAGGAAATTGTTGATAAGTAAAAGTTTTGATGAAAATGAAAGATAAAGCAAATAAAACATCGAATATATTGTCGAAAATAGGAATGGTCACATTGAGTATTTCACTTATTATCTTCCTGTTTTCCTTTATCCCAAAACAAGAAACACCTAGCAAATCAATCTCAAATAATGATGTTGAAAGCTTTTTGTATGAGTGGTTTGCCAATTTTGATCATCACCCCGATGTAAATGAATTTTTAGAACACATCGCAGAACCTGTAGATATGGCATATCCCGATTTCCCTATTCGTTCAAAAGATGATTTTAAAAATTGGTACAATCAGATATGGGAAAGTATTACTTGGAATAGACATGCACTCCAAAATGTGGAAATTATAACTAAGGATGATACAAATTGGCAATTAAGTTATGATATCATTTGGAAGGCTGTAAACAATGAAGGAGATAGCATACAAATGTATATTCATCAAGATGCTTCGATCAAAGAAAATAATGGCATTCTTCAATTCACGAAACTAAGAGCCTACGAAAGAAATATAGAGCATCAAGAAACACACTTGACTGCACTGATGAAGGCTGCAGGATATGGAGAGGTTTCTAAAGTCAAAAACTTACTGAATAATGGTGCGAACCTTTTTACCATTGACCCCATCACAGGAACAAGCGTTGTTCACTTTGCAGCACAAGGGGGAAATGTAGAAGTCATGAAAATATTGGTAGAAAATGGAGCAGAATCTATCATCAACCTTCAAGCTGCAAGCAACGGATTCACCCCTCTTATGGTTGCTACATGGTATCAGAACCCAGAAATGATTCAGTACCTACTCACACTAGATCACATTAACCCTCTCATAAAGGATCATTATGGAAGAATAGCAGCAGATTTCCCTGTAGTTGCAAAAGGCTATGACGAACTTCACCCTATTGACCAAAAGATCAAAAGTATTTTCAAGGAATATTTCGAGAAAAGAGATCAATACATAGCTGATAAATTTGAAGCGGATGGATTTACACCCAAACGACTACCAGAAGATGTAAACATCCGAATTCCTAATGGAAACAAAGGAAATGATTATCATACAGCAGCACTTGTAGCGGCAAGAGATAACCATCTAGAGCTTTTCGAGAAACTAGTCATAGATGGAGCAGATTTGACTTTAGAAGGCGAACCGATGAAAGCCGTAGTGACTCACAAAGCTGCCTACAGAGGAAATCCCGAAATTATGCGATTGATTGTATTCCATCCCGATTTCGATAAAATCAAAAATGCACAAGGCCCTACAAATGGCTATACACCTCTTCACGATGCTATCTGGCACGGACATACTGAAACAGCTAAAATCTTAATCGATGCAGGAGTGGATACAACGCTTAGAGCATGGGATGGAATGACACCTCTAGAGTTGGCTAAAAAATTAGATTATCAAGATATTATTCAGCTTTTCGAATAAGATAACTCTAGTCTATAAATGACTTTAAGATTGAAACAGTTCTTCAGCCTAAATACTCATATTTTCGGGTCTGAAGAACTGTTTTTTGTTTCTACTTTCATTTATAAACTCTTAGAATCCTTAATTGCCCACTGTAAATGTAAAGGGTAAATTCACTCAAATTCCTTCATAGACTCGCTACACCGTTCTCAAATACGCCTCAAAATTATCAAATCTTTGAAATCTGTACTTCATGCTTTGAAATCATAAATCTATTCCATCTTAAACCGCTGATATTTGTAACGTAATCAAAAGGAAATAAATCAACGGTTTTTCAATACGATCATGATGAAATTAGTCAATGCACTCGCAGTCATTGTTTTATTACTCAGTGCTTGTGAGCAAAAAACATCAGATTCAAATCATATAGAAGAAATGGAAGCAATCAAAGAAACACTCTCAACACTGTTTGTCGCCACTGACCAAAGAGATTGGGATAAAGTAGAAAGCACATTTTCAGAAGAAGTAATACTTGATTATTCAAGTATGAGTGGGCAAGAAGCTTCTACACTTAGCCCAAAACAAATCATAGAGGGATGGAAAACAATTCTTCCTGGTTTTACAACCACACATCATCAACTAGGCAACTTCATTCTTTCGGATGTAACCGCTGAAAAGGCTCATGCATTTTGCTATGGTACTGCTACACACTATTTGGAGCACGAAGGGGGAAATGTCTGGATTGTTGTGGGTTCTTATGACTTTGACCTTGAGAAAAAAGATGAAAAATGGACTGTTTCTAAGATGACGTTCAATTTCAAATACCAAGACGGAAACACTAAACTTCCCGAAGCAGCCATGAATGGTTTGAAATAAACCTATCCACTCACAAATACCTTAAATAATGAACACTGCACAAAGAAATAAAGAATGCACCTTAGCTTTTCTGAAAGCCTTAGAAGAAATGAATGCCCAAAAAGTAGCTGATTTATTTGCTGAAAATGGGAAGCACATCAACCCTTATGCCTCGGGTTTATTTTCTGAAGGAGCCGAAGGTAAAGATGCCATCAAAGCTTATTGGGAGCCTGTATTTCCAAATTTTGAGAAGATGGAATTTCCGGTAGAAGAAATCTATGCAATGGAAGACCCATCTATTGTTTTTACAAAGTTTAAAGGCAGAATCAAATTACCGAATGACGCGGGTTGGTATGAAAACGATTACTACGCTACCTTCAAATTTGATGAAGAAGGTAAGATCACAGAATATGTAGAAATTTTCAATCCGATCACTGCCGCAAGAGGTTTCGGACTTCTAGATCAAATCAAATAATAGATACTAAAAACATATAAAATCATGAAAAAGATAAACTTTAAAAGCGAAGGATTAGACTTAGTAGGAAACCTTTTTTATCCAGCCAATTATAAAGAAGGAGATGTTTTACCTACAATTATATCTGTCGGAAGTTGGACAACGGTCAAAGAACAGATGGCGGGGCTTTATGCTGAAAAATTAGCCGAAAAAGGATTTATCACTTTAGCTTTTGACTTCAGAAATTATGGAGAGAGTGAAGGTGAACCACGTTTTTGGGAAAACCCAAGCATGAAAGTAGAAGATATCAAAAATGCAGTAACCTACCTTCAATCGTTGCCTGAAGTAGACAGTGAAAAAATTGGGATTTTCGCAGTTTGTGCAGGATCAATGTATTCTTTGATGGCTGCAGCAGATGACAATCGTATCAAATCTGTAGTAACGGCAGCTTCTTGGTTACATGATGCCGAGGCTGTTAAATTATTCTATGGAGGAGAAGAAGGAGTTAACGAAAAAATAGAAGCGGCAAGAAAAGCGAAAAAGACTTTCGCACAAGATGGTGTAGTGGAGTATATCGAGACAATTTCAACCACAAATACAAGTGCAGCCATGTATGGCGAATATGATTACTACCTAAACCCAGAAAGAGGCGGGGTAAAAGAGTGGAGTAACGATAAGTTTGCGGTGATGAGTTGGGAAGATTGGTTGACTTTAGACCCTATGCCATATGCACCTAAGCTACAAGCTCCAACCCTAATGATTCATTCTGATGGATGCGTACTTCCTCAATACACCAAAAATTTCTTTGAAGGAATCAGCTCAGAAAATAAACGTTTGGATTGGCTAGATACAGAATTGCCTTCACCAATGCATCAGTTCAATTTCTATGACCAAGACGCAGAAGTAACTTTGGCAGTTGATAAAGCAAATACTTGGTTTAAAGAGACACTTTAATAAAAACCTCAGATTAGTTTAATACGTCCGAAACGAACAATCCGTTGATTCTAGCTTGTTTTTCAATTAAATTTGAAGAATTGATAAGAACAGATAATTGATATAAAAGATGTTGATTAGTTCAGAAGAAGGATTGAAAAAATTGGTGGTTATCGGAGACCGTGTGTTGATAAAGCCAACGCAGAGTTCACAAACCAAAAGCGGATTGTACCTTCCTCCTAGTGTAAAAGAAAATGAGAAAGTGCAGTCGGGCTACGTGATCAAGACCGGTCCAGGGTATATGATTCCTGCAGCAGGGGATGATTATGATGAGCCTTGGAAAGACAATGAAAAAGCAAAGTATATGCCTTTGCAAGTGAAAGAAGGTGATTTGGCTTTATTCTTACAAAAGAATGCTATTGAGGTTAAATACGGAGAGGAAAAATACTTTATCGTTCCTCAACATTCAATCTTGATGGTTGAAAGAGACGAATTCTAAACAAAAGCCCTTGAAGATGATACGATACTTCAAGGGCTTTTTTAATTTTCTATTCTTGTAAAATAAGCCAGTTTAAGTTGGCTGTTTTCGTAGATCCCCAGTCTGATTTGAAGACGATAACAATATCATGTACTCCTTCAACACTTTCCAGTAAGTCTGTTTCAAAGGTTTCCCAAGAATTCCACCCTCCTGTATAAGCCAAAGAAAATTCAGCAATCTTCTTTCCTTTCGGACTGTTCAAATGTACTTCAATACTTCCTATTCGCTGACCACAAGCTAAACGAGCCTGCATTTTCTTTGCAGTTCCTTTCCCAAAATCAACCTTATTAAATTTAACATAAGAATTCATCCTAGTATCAGAGACCATCCATCCCAATGGTTCCTCTCCTCCTACAAAAGCGGTATTTGCCCTATGAATTTCATTGTAGCGATCAACTTGAATGGTATCCCCTAAAGTCGGAATTCCAATACCTCTTCGGGTTGGTTTAACCTTCTTTATACTTCCATCTTTTTTGAAAGTCATATAATCTGCACGCATCGAACGAAGTTTGTTATACCCACTCACATCCCACCAGTGGTAAAAAAGAATCCAATCTCCCTTATAATTAACTACAGAATGGTGATTCGTACCATTGTCTATATTATCCATGATCTTACCACGGTATTGATAAGGTCCCATCGGATTGTCGGCTGTTGCATAACCTATTGTATAACCCTCATCTGCGAATACATGCGCAAAAGTGAGGTAATAGGTAGAATCTTTTTTGAAAGGGAAAGAGCCCTCTTTATAACCCGCAGGTAGTCCTTCCACCAAAATAGGGGCCTTAGAAACTTCTTTCATATTATCTTTAAGCGGAGCGACATATAGTTCATGTCCTCCTCCAAAAAATAGATATGCTTTCTCATCGTCATCCAATAAAAGTCCAGGATCTATTCCACTCACTCCTTTGATGTAATTCTTCTCCCATTTGAAAGGCCCTGTCGGGCTATCAGATACACCGACACCAATTCTACGGAAAGTATTTTCGTTCTTTGGTTTTGCAGGGTAGTAATAATAATACTTCCCATCTTTCTCAATACAATCTGGTGCCCACATTCCGTAAGAATTCTTTTCTCCCCAAGGCACTTCATTTTGGTCTAAAACGCGCCCATGATCTTTCCAAGTATTCCCATTTTCCAATGAAAAAATATGATAGTCGGGCATACAAAACCTTGGTGCTTCAGTCCCTTCAGGAGGTACAATATCATGCGAAGGATAGATATAAAGTTTGCCTTCAAAAACTCTTGCCGTAGGGTCTGCGGTATACATATGTGTGACCAAAGGGTTTTGAGCAAATAATGATTTTGTTAGCCCAAAAAGAGTAATAGTGAGCAAAAAGTATAGCTTGTTCATTCTTTTTAAATGAAAATACGAACTAGAAGCTAGATGTAAGTAAAAATATTTGATACAAAACAGGGGGATTTATGAAAGCATTAAAATTCCCCATTACAATTTAAGATTATCCTATTTTAAAAAAGAAAAAGCCCTTGAAGTGATGATTCATCTTCAAGGGATTTTATATCAATTGCAATTGTTGAATGTATAAGAACTTAGACTGATCTTACCACTTCATTATAAGCGACACGATGACGTTTTCCCCATACACCTTCTGCAACTCCTTTGCCACAAGTAATAACCATAGTTACTTCGTCAGAAGATTTCAATTTTAATAGTTTTTTCAATCTTTTACTATCAAAACCTCCTAGTGGACAAGTATCATAACCTTGTGCTTTCATGGCATACATAAAGGTCATAGCTGCCAACGAGTTTGAACCATGAATAGAGGCTAGAATATCCTTTTTAGAAACCTGATGAACAGTTGGTTTGAATAGTCCCATCACTCCCGTTATCAGCTTTCTGACACCACCAATAATACCGAAGTAATCGTTTCTGTAAATGAAAGGCATCAACTTACCATAATATTGCGATACTTTCTTGAATTGCTCAGAATCTCTGCCGTATTCATTTTCCAAACTTTGATAGTTAAAAGCTGCACGCTCTTTCCAAGCGTTGGCACGAGCGACCACTACCACAAACTCAGATGCAGATTTTGCAGCAGACTGTCCTAAACAGATATCGTGCATTTTCTCTTTCATATCTGTAGAACGCACACGTACAAACTCCCACATTTGCATATTTGAACTGTTAGGAGAAAGTAATGCCGCCTCTAAAGCATTGGCTACAATTTCTTCAGGCATGTCATACGTCGTATCATACATTCTGTACGATCTTCTCGCATCTATAATTGTTTGAAAATCGGCAAGTGAAGCAATTTGTTGAACTTCCATTTTACTTTTTGATCTTGAAATAAACTTTGAACCTTATACTAAAGCATCAAAAGGTATGAAATGTTTCCATAGAAGAAGAATAAATGAAGAAATATTCATTTTCCTCAATCTACATTTAAAATAATATGCGGAGCTTCTATCGCCGTTGGTATTTCAAGCTTCCCAATCATCTTATCAATTTCGACTTCAGGTACTTTATGTTCTCGATCATGATTCTGTTTGAGCAATTGCTTATAAGGAACTTCGATGTAAATGATACTGACTTTCGCTCCATAAGTCATGAAAAGTGAACTCCACTTTCTGCGCATATCAGCAGTGATATTAGTTGCATTAAATACGAAGGACTGCTTTTCCCTCAAATACTTTTTTGCTAATTCTTTGGCTTCTTGAATAACTTTCCCTCCTTTCTTTTTATCCTTCGGATCAATTTTCAATTCCCTCCGAATATCATCAAGTGAAAGAATTGGGAGGTCGAAGTTTTGAGCGATGTAAGTGTCTTTTCCACTACCCGGCAAAGCACTCATCATAAAGACTTCGAATTCGAAATTGTCAAAAGGAATATAGTCTGGAGAAACCTCTTTATTCAGATAGAAAAAACGAGCGAAATCATTTTCAAAATGCCTAGTTTTTCCCCAACACTCATTTTCGATACACAGCTCTATGAAATACTCGATTCGTTCCAACATTCCCTCTTGATCGTGACAAATGCGACCAAGTACATCTGCTTTGGCAAGCATTGCGAGGTGTTGTGTATTGACTTCCAAGCTAGCTTCAGTAACCGCTTTGTGCGGATTACTTTTTTCAATAGCCCAAAGCGGAAGCCCATGCAAACGAACTAGCTTACAGATTTGCTCCCTCACCTTAAAAGGCGTTGGAATAGTTATGTAAAGTAGTTTTCGAACGGTAAACTCACCTTTCTTCGCATGACGAGGAGAAATAATACGCTGAATGCCATCAATCTCTTCAGTACTTGTGGTCGAACGTTTTTCAATATCATGCATCAAAGCAGCAGCAAATAAAATATGCTTGTCTTGCTCTTCCAATACTTTGAATTCGTCCAAAGTAACTAAAGCATCCACGACCATTTTGGTGTGAGTCATCACATCGCCCTCTCCATGCCAAATAGCATCTTGAGGAACGTCTTTCATTTCTTGAAACCAATCGAACTGGGCTTCTAAACTGTCCCAGTCGATGGGTTGATCTATTTCATAATATGGAAATTTCCAATTCATTGTTTTGATAAGTATTCATAAGCAAACCAATGGTATTTCTGATAATCGATCAGTTTGCTTGGATTCCAATTTTTTGTCCAATGCACATCTGTTTTTACATGTGCTTTTCTAACGAGCTTCATCAAGCTATCAAACTCATTGGATGCGACAGCCAATCTACCTGAGTTAGTGCTATAACTTTCCGCATTTCGAATGACAAAACCTTCAGAGCAAGCCTTTCCTGTTGTCGGGTCATAGCCACCCAACAAGCCTTCGGTCTCTACACTTTCTTCCCATGTCATCTCCAAATTTAAGCGAAGCCATTCCGCCAAAATTTGATTCTCATCTTTAGAGAAATGAAATACATCAGTTAAAGCGGTCTGAATTGGTATTTCGGGAACCGTTGGAAAGTCGAATAAAGCTGCATAGAACTTTACTTCTTCCCACGAAAGCCATTTGTCTTTAATTCGAACGGCAAAAACATAGAAGTATGACTCTAATTTGTGATACCCGATAGAGTGAATGCCATACATATTTTCGCCAAAGAGTTCGACATCTTTCAAGTCATTCTTGATCAACTCCCAACGTTCTCGCATTGGTTTATCCCAAGGTAATTGAGAAGGAGCCGCATGAGATCGGGCGAAAACTCCATATCTGTTGAAACAGTTATTTTGTCCATCTAATTTTTCTGTCAGAACCATTTGCTCCATCTCAGCAAATGCCCGAACATATCCTTCGGGCATAAAACGATCATCAGACGTCGTTCCTTTGCTGATCTGTGCATGTAAAGTTCTGCAATATTTTCTAGCATGTTCCATTTTTATAGTCTGAAATCAAAACAATAAAGCTCTCCTTCAAATGTTCTGATCTTCTTTTTCAAATAGTGTTCATTCTGCCAAAACTGAGGCATCTCTTTGGTTTTCTGAAAGCCAAAACGCTTCGGCAATTGTGTGTATAAAGATTTGGGAGGCTTTGACCATCTCAATTGTTTGAAGTGATTTCCACTCTCGTAACTATGGTAAAAGACTTTCTGTATCCCGACAGTGTTGAGTAAAAAGTCGAGACTTGCCATCAGAATCGCTTCCGACCATAGTTTCTGATAAGGTTTCAGAAATTCCATATACTTCTCAAAGCTATTGAGATCTGTATAGTCATTGATCCAATGAGATTTCCTTCTTTTCTCTGTACGTGCTTTAATGATTGTATGCACTTCAAAAGCCTCCCGTAGCCAATCATTTTGTACTTCTTCTATAAAAGCTTCTTCGGTCTCAAGACATAAATCTATACGTGCCCAAGCCATCGTTTTGTGCTTTTCAGAAATCGGATGGCAGTCCCAAGTAAAAGGATGTCCTTCTTCTTTTACATTGAATAATTTATGGTAAAGCAAGTCATGTGCTAGATCGAAGTTCAGTTGCAACACAAGGTTCTCACTAGGGCAAGAAGTCTGGTAGTAACTTCTGTTTCTATGCTTAATCTCCTTTCCCCAACGACCAAAGCTTAGACTGAATGCTTTGTGCGAAAGCGTATCAATTCCGTCGAGTTGTGAAAGTGAATAGGCTTTACCACCACTTTGCGCTGTAATCTTTCTGAAATTCGGTTTATTCAAGAGAAAAGCATATTGACTTTGCTTCAATTCTGATTTACTAATGTCTTTTTGCTTTAAAGCTTCTATAAAAAGTTGTCTTACATAATCGTCTTGTTGATAACTGAAATAGGATTGCGTTTCTACCGACTCCAGTATATAGTTTAAAGTTTCCTTTTGCATAATGATTCATGTTGGTATTGGACTTTGAAATGAATTTCCCTTTCAGGAATAGGAGCCCAATCCTCATCTAAATCAGTACTATGCTTCTTGAATAGATGAGGTCATAGACTCACTTTGGAGTACTTGTTCTATGTACTTCATTATTTTTTGATAAGTAGTTGGTTAAACATTGTCTTTATTGGTTTAAAATTTAAAGTCTCATTGAATTTCAGTTACTCAAAACGGGTGCCTCTGAAAACTTTTACAGCATTTCCCCTTTCAAGAGAAAGGTGCTCTCGCCACTGCGCATCAATTTGTGATTGCATATTTTCAATTCGCTGCGCTTGAAACGCAAACTTCATTTTTTCGATCGCTGCTTGTTTATTCTGATGCTGTGATTTGCTATCAGTAGCTGTGACGCACAAGCCTGTCGGTTTGTGAATTGCTCGTATAGCCGTTTCCACTTTGTTTCGGTGTTGTCCTCCTGGTCCTGAAGCTCGAAAACGTTGAAAACTAAGGTCAGAAATACGAAGTGCTTCCTTTTCTTCTTCTTCAAAGAAGCTGACACCCACAAACCAATTCTTTCGCTTATGAAATTTTCGATAGGGACTTTTTCCTATCCATTGGATTGTGCCTTCCCACTCCTTGAGCGCATCTTTTAAATTTGAGCCTTTCACAAGTAGCAAGGCAGAACTTAGCGTTCCTTTTTCCATTGCTAGTTGTCTGTTCAAGATTTCATAATTGAATCCTTTTTGCTGAATATCTTTCAAAAGGACTTTGAGTACTTGAGCAACTACCCAACAGCATTCGGCAGGACCCCTTCCTGCCGAAATCTGTACATAAAGACTTTCTGATGAATTTATATATGCTTTCATACTTTCTTAAGCTTTATCCATTCGTACAATCTTGGGCGTAAACTTCCCAACAACATCTACCAATTCTCGCTGACTTAACATCACTGCTTCAATGTCTTTATAGGCAATTGGAGCTTCGTCCAATCCTCCACCAATCAGCGTAACCTGTTCTTTATTCAAGATCTTCTTGAGCTTACTTCTTGTCATTTGCTCTCTTGTTTTCGATCTAGAAAACTGCCTTCCAGCTCCATGAGAAGCCGACTGAAGCGCTGTTGTTTCTCCTCTTCCAGATACAATGTACCCTGCCGATGACATTGAACTTGGAATGATACCCAATACACCTTTTTCTGCGGGTGTAGCTCCTTTACGGTGTATAATCGATTCTGAACCATCCGCTTGTTTTTGCTTCCAAGCAAAATTGTGATGGTTCTCAACTTTAGCGATTGCTTTAATCCCTAAAGCTTTGCTCAAGTTGTAGTGAATCTGATCGTGACATGCTTTGGCATAATCACCTGCCAAGTTCATAGAAAGCCAATATTCTTGTCCTTCTTCTGAATCCAAATCTAGCCAAGCAAGGTTTTGAGTAGGGCTAGGCAACAAACATTTTTGTTTCGCGATTTCGGTATAATGCATTGCGATATTTGCGCCCAAACCTCTTGAACCTGAATGAGCCAATAAGCCCACATATTCTCCTGCTTTCAAATTCCAAGGATTGTCAGTGCCTACTTCTACCAAACCAAATTCGACAAAGTGATTTCCAGAACCAGAAGACCCTAATTGCCTAACTGCTTTACCATGTAGTTGCCTAAGTAGTGGTGTTGCAGCGAATTCCTTACGATCAAGGATTTCATGTTTTTGCGAAAAGCCTAATTCGCCTCCTGTTCCGAAATTGGTTTTCTCTTTCAAAGCCACTTTCAATTGATATTGATAGCGTTGTAAATACTTTGCGTCCAAGTCATAAATACTCAAGCTCATTCTACAACCAATATCAACACCAACGCCATAAGGGATAACTGCATTTTCTGTAGCCAAGACACCTCCAATCGGAAGTCCGTAGCCTTGGTGTGCATCGGGCATAAGCGCCCCTTGTTTTGCAATCGGGAGTTTCATGGCCCACTTCATCTGTTGGTAGGCATTGCTACTAATGTGTTTTCTCCCGAACACTTGAAAATCCTTAGCTTCTTCTAGTAGTGCTATTTCTTGGCGTATCACTTTTTCTGAAGGTTTGAAAACTTCAGCAAGTATGTTTAAATGTTCATGATTTAAATAATTCTGATAATTTTCTTTTATATCGATCAGTAGTTTTAACTGTTCTTCAACAGTGGAATGTTTATAGTATTTAGCCATCAATGATACCGCCAAGCTGATTGCTTTATTCGACGAATATTGAATAGCTCTTAAGTTTTTACCTTTAAGCTTTTGTTTGCCCATGTATTTTAGAATAGGGTGTAACCGCCTAGCACAATGTGTACACACTTGCGAAAAGATACAGCTATGCCAGGCTTCAAGAGATATTGGTGATATTCTTGAACGGTTTTGAAATATTGAATAGGAGATGACTGGATACAAAGATGAGCACCAAGCTTTTATAAAGCAGGTGTCAGAAACGATCCTCAAATAGTATTATTTGAGACCAGTCGTTGGGGCGATATGTAAATTTAAGACCATCATGATTCCCTCCTTTGTGATTTAGGGGTTCTAAAAATATGATGGGGCAAATGAGCGATTAATAAATTAGAAAGTCAAGCATTAAATAAAATATTCTTAAAATTTCTTAACTTTTTAAGTGAAATAATTCGAATTAAAGGACATAACAGCTAAAATTAAAATCTTTGGTAATCCTACAGTGTTAGTATTGGAGAAACTTTAATGGATACATTAAACACTACTATGAAAAACCCAATACTATTATTCTTCTTTAGTTTTGTAGTTCTTACATCTTGTCAAAGTACCAATCAAGATAGTAGCTCAAATGAAGAATCTAATTCTTCAGAAACTGAAGCAATTATTGTTACCCAAGAGAATTTCCCACAAGCTTACACCAATATGCGATTAGCTGCTGTGATCAAAAAAGCTGGAGATATCAATACGTTTTTTGAAATGCCTGTACCTAGCAGCATTCCAGAAGAACAGTTTGTAGTTCGGATGAACAGAGATACCTTTTATTCTGTATCTGTCATTGATATGTCTAGCGATAGTGTTTTTGTCACAATTCCCCCAACTGATAAGTATGTTTCGTTACAAATTGTGGATGAAAACCATGAAACACAACCTATGATTTATGGTTCTGGAAGACATAAAATCAGTGCGAAAACGGATCATGCATTTGTCATTGTTCGTGCGCTAGACGACAATGCCATAAGAAACTTGATCATTGAGGCTAGCAGTGCAAAACCTTTCAAAGTCAAGCCTTGGGATATGAAGACATTTAAAGAAGTCGATAAAGCTGGAAATTTAGATTTCAGTGATGGCTATGACCAATCTAAAGCATTTGGTAATGCTGAAAGCGGTCAAACTGCATATATGAATTATGTTGGCGCTGCTGGTGGTTGGGGTGGAGCTATGGTTGAAGATAACATCTATCAGACAAGTCCATACTTC